>CAJXZK010000021.1 GCA_913063055.1 uncultured bacterium | reverse complement strand
TGTGTATAAGAGACAGGCCCTACATGCATGCCGCCAACAATTCAACAAGGCCAGAACGACGCGATGCAAATTCTACGGCTATAGTAATATTTTTTTGCCTTTACACTGCGAACGTCGCTGCCCGCCTTAGAGCCAAAGTAACTTACAAATGCTAGCGCAGAAAAGCTTATGTTTAGAAAAAAACAAGAGGTTTCAAGCAGAAAAGATCCTAGCTATTGGTGCAGCTCAGAAGATTCAAGCAAATAATTGCCACCATATAGAAACTGTAAAGTTCGTAGAGAAGCCTTTACAAATGGCTTATGAAGCCATTTGACAGAGTTTTGCTCGCGTGTTTTCATACTGCCATCTAAGCCAATTGCCTACAAGACTTGCCTGAGACTAACGGCCGATAGGTCAATTTTGCTATCTCAAAATAGTTTCCATGGAAACTATTTTTCAAGAAGAACGGACACCCAATGAGAAAAGCAGCAGGATTGTGTTTGAGCGCAGCGATTGCTCTTAGCGTGGCATTCCAGACCAGCGAAGTCGCAGCCAGCGAAAGAGATACGAAAGTAAAAACAGCAGCAAAAAGTGTAGAAGAAACCGAAGTTGAACCAACCAGAGCCTATGACGACCTTTTCAGTGAAACTAGCGCTCGCTCACTACTGATGACTGCCAAACAGTATATGCGCCACCATAATTACAACAAAGCAATACCCCAATTGAGCCGAGCAATAAAACTAGACCCAGACGATCCCGATGTAAGATGCCTTTATGCTGAAGCACTAGAAGAGAAGCTCTCGCACCAGGTAGAAAAAGACCCAACTATTTTCAATTTATGCGTTAGAAACTGGCTAATGATATTGCGCAGCGAAGTTGGTGAAGAGAAAGGCACGACCTATAAGGGAATCGGAATCGGTATGGGCTATTTTCAAGACGAAGAGAGAACCATGCACGCAAAGCACAGCTTGAAGGCTCTCACTGGCTACATCCCCAAACCATGGGAAACCAACGACCGCTATCTGCGTCGTGTGCTAAAGCCCGCTTCAACTAGCGTCACAGCCACAATTAAAATGCCAGAGGAAACAAACCCGAAGGCGAAAGTCGAAAGGCCGCACTAATCTTGGCTGAAACTAATTTTGGACGAAGCTAGTTCTTGCCCGTAAAAAGCGCTCAAGTGCCACAAGCATCGAAGCGTGCGCTACTGGATCTTCTTGCATGGCCCGTCCACTGGCAGTTAGTGAGCGCCTGGCAATAGCCAAATAGTCAGCTCCAGTACCACCGTCACTGGCCACCTTTGGAAAGGCATCAAGTCGAATTAGGTTCTCTATCGCCACTCCGGCAGCCCCAGGCCAAGTACCATCAGTGGTGGCATAAACATTTGACCGAGCAGGAGCAGAGGCTGCACGCGGAGCATAAAGAAACTTTCCGCTGTCTTGTTCTAGAAATCGCTCCAGAACCAAAGCGTTCAAATCTCGCGCCTTCTGCAACCAGAGCGAGTTTCTATCCACCTCATACAAATCAAGCAAGGCCTTCTCAACATAAGCATAGTCATCTAAGAAGCCCTGTTGAGTTGAAATATCACTGTGGAGTAACTTGTCAGGCAAAGACAACTTGAGAAGCAGAACATTTGCGGCCTTTTGAGCTACTTCCAAATACTTTGGGTTACGAGTGGCGCGATAGGCACTAACTAGACTAGAAATAGCCATACCATTCCAAGCCGCCACAGCAGTGTCATTGCGAACCGGTTTAGGTCGCCTTAAGCGCCAGTACTCGAGTTTCTTCAGGCCATCATACGCAGCGGCTTTATTAGGCGACGAATTAAAATAGGGCAAATTCTTTCCAGCGCCGCAATTTCCTGCCGCCGTAAAATTGCAGCTAGCTGCGACTCTCGCGCGCATCTCCGCTGGCAGAGCCTGCTCTAAATCTTGGGCACTAAAAGTGTAGAAGGCGCCTTCACCCTCTTTCTTCTCAGCGCCAGTGCCGCCTGCTTCAACACTATCGGCACTCAAGCTACCAGCAAACAGACCACTGGGCAGGGCAAGTTCATCCAGCATAAACTCAATAGTTTGCACCCCCTTGGTCAACCAGTAATTGCTCTTGGTCAAACCATAGGCTTCAAAATAATTTTGAGAAATCAAGGCATTGTCACTAAGCATCTTCTCAAAATGCGGTCGTAGCCATTGCTTATTGGTGGCGTAGCGAAAGAATCCCGCACCTACTTGATCGTTGATTTGCCCATTGGCCATACCATCAAGAGTTGCAGCAACATATGCTCGGCAATGAGGTAGCAAATCAGCATAGGAACGGTGCATTTCCTCAGAAGCCAAAAGCCTCATCACTAGCGTATTTACAACAGCAGCAGGATACTTACGCGATTGTTTTAGCCCACCGTATTCCAGGTCACAGCGCTGCAACAATCTCCCCAGAGCAAAGTTGAGATTGGCATAAGTCAGAGACTGCGAACGCCCGGCGTCTTTATCGCGAGCAGCAAGAGTGTCTGCAACTCTTGCACAAGCTGCATCTACCGCCCGGTGGTCGCTCAGCCACATATCATTGACTTGAGTCAAGACTTTGCGGAAAGAATGGGGCGCAGTCTCATCGCCGGGAGGATAATAGGTACCGGCATAAAATGCCTGTCCATCTGGCCGCAAGAAAAGCGTCATTGGCCAACCAGGTCGCACAGAGAGTGCCTCTAACTGTCTCGTATAGATAGCATCGACATCGGGCCGCTCTTCTCGATCGACGAGAACATTGATGAAGTGGTCATTCATATACTTTGCAGTAGCTGGGTCATTGAACGACTCTTTCTGCATCACATGGCACCAGTGGCAAGCAGAAAAGCCAATGGAGAGTAAAACTGGCTTATTTTCTGCAAGAGCCAGCTCAAAAGCATCCTGACCCCACGGGGCCCAAGAGACCAAATCATCCTGGTGAGCAGCAAGGTAGGGGCTCAACTTAGTATTACTAGGCAGGCTGGGGTTCTTGCCTTGCCGACCCAGCCTATCTCTCTGGCGCTCCCGCTGAGCCGCCTGTTCACTCGCTGCCCTAGAAGCCTCATCAGCGCTCTTTTGTTGCCCGCACCCTGTCAATAAAAGAGCGCTACAGGCCAAAGCCGCAGCAGACCGATAATGATTGTGACTAAATCTAGGGCTTCGAGCCATAAATCCTGCTTGAGAAGTGCCAAACTGTGCGTAACGAAGTAAAATTCCCTTACAGTAAGAATTGCACAAATCGGGAGAATCGCATGAAATCTGCTTTGTTGTCCACCCTGGTAGTCATTGCCCTGGCTTCATCTTTCGCTCTCACTTGCTGCGCTGCTCCTGAAACAAGCAAGACCAGTGGACCCGAGCTGGTAAAGGTTTCAGGCGATGCTAGCTTCCAGAAAGACGTGCTTGAGTCAAAGTTGCCGGTCGTAGTTGATTTTTACGCCGATTGGTGTGGCCCATGCAAGATGTTGGCCCCTATTGTGGAAGATTTGGCCAAAGAATATGACGGCAAAGTGGTCTTCTATCGAATCAACATAGACAAAAACGAAGCTCTTGCCAACAAGTTCGAAATTACTTCGATTCCAGCCCTGAAAGTTTTCAAGAACGGAAAGATTGTGGCCGATGCCCTCGGCTTTAAAACCGCTGAGCAATTGCGTCCAGAAATTCAGAAGGCTTTGTAGAGAATACTTTTCTAGTAAAGGTGTAAGAAATTCCTGCTGAATTTCTTACGCCTTTCTTTTACTAAAACCGAACAACCAGAACACTTACCTTGCGGCGCAAGAAACCTCTCAGAAGCTTTGCAGCTGAACCCTAAGGTTGAAAACAGCAACTTCTCGTTACGAAGCGGTTTCTCCGCGTTTAAGGTGTTAGGATAGTTGAGTAACTACAATTTGTAATCACGTGACTACAAATTGCTCGAAAAGCGCTCGAAAGACCCGCACATTGGCAAGAATGGCTGAACTAAATGGCTGAAAAGACAACTAATATAAGCCTTCGCATTCCCGAAGAATACAGAAAACGTCTTCAGCTTCAAGCCGATCAAAAAAGCCTGAGTTTTAACGCCCACGTTCTGCGCGTACTTGAAATCCACTTGATGAGCTCGGGATTTGGTCCAATCTCCCAAACATCAAGCACCGGCCGCCTCTTCCAAATAAGATGCGAGCCATATATCGACAATGTTGATGAAACCACTTGGGCATTCTTCATCGACGAACCAAAGTTTGAGAAAGAACGCGCCTATTACTCTATAGGAATAGGCCGTACAATTCTCAGAGACTGGCAGGTCAAGGACAAAGCCACAGTTTCGAAAGAAATCGGGCTGGCACTCTTGGGCTACTACAATCGCAAAGGCATGGAACTCGACCGCTTGGTCTGGAACCAATATCCAGGGCCCGACAACGATGGCCGCAGAATACTGCAAGTGGCTGAAGTACCGGAGACGTTAGAGCAGTTTTTGGATCTGCTCATGGCTGACCAATGGACCGACAAGTTCGTTGAGCAATCAGAGAAGAGTCAGGACATCCGCAGAGGAAGACCTGAATCTGCTTTGTACAGGTAATAGTGCTACCTGTTCGAAGACTTTAAGAACCACAACGAGACATTGAGCAGCCACCTCAAGTGGTGGCATTGATACGCTCAGAGGAAAAAACTATGCTCGAATTCATTGTACTTTTCGCCATCTTCTACGTATGGCACGCCTGTGGCATCACCCTCGGTTATCACCGCGGCCTATCTCACAGAGCTTACAGCTGCCCTAAATGGGTGGAATATTTCTGGGTCTTGCCCGGATTTCTAGCCTTTGAAGGTTCGCCAATCTGGTGGAGCACCATGCACCGGGCCCACCACCACCACGTAGACACAGAATTAGATCCGCACTCACCACGTTACGGTGTTGCCTACGCCCACCTTGGCTGGTTGGCCAAAATGAGCTATCCATCGCACATTGACCCAAATGTTCAAGCGAAAGATTTGATCAACGATCCAATTTACGCTTTCCTCGAACAGGGCGGAAACTGGCGCAAAGCCCACACTCTTTCTTATGCACTGAACTTGCTTTTCCGCGCTGCCATCTTAGCCGCCTTCGGCTGGGTACCAGCACTAGCTAGTCTATTGGCTGGTTTGGCCGTGCAACAAATTCCACTTATGCTCAACGTTCTTTGCCACTTGCCTAAATGGGGCTACAAGACCTATGCCGGATACGACGACAGCGTCAATGTTTGGTGGGTAGGCTTGCTCGCTATGGGCGAAGGCTGGCACAACAATCACCACGCCGCTCCTGGCTCAGCTAAAAGCGGTATGGCCTGGTGGGAACTGGACGTTTCTTACATGATTCTTGTAGTCATGAAAAAACTTGGGCTAGTTACCCGCATGAATGTTGTTTCTCACGAACGCATGATGGAAATTGCTTCTAAATACAAGCCAGCAGTGGCAGATGTTGCAGCTCCAGTAGTAGCTCCGATATCTGTACCAGAACTAGTTCCTGCGATGGCAGCAGTAGTTGCACCAGCAACTGCAGCAGTGTCAGCTTCAATTTCAGCGGCTAGCGGCAAGTACTCAGAAGTAATTGAATCGCTAGAAACAGCGGTGAAGAACTCGAAAGATTTGGCAGTTGATATCAGCGTTAAGAAGAAGCAAAAAGCTGTTGCTTACACAATCTCGCTTTAGATGACCGCTTAACAAATGAATAGGGCAGGGGCAAAGAACTAATTTGTCGCTGCCCTTTTTAATTGTTAGAGTAGTTTTTACGATCGGAAACTTGAACTTCCTTTTGGAAGCTCTGATAGGCCACTCAATTGCCCCAGCTCCCCCACGGACACGAACAAAGACGCGAAGCCGACTCAAAAACGGCAGAAGTTGGCGCGCCCAGAGAAACCCAGGCATCAGTTGAACAGACAACAGCCGACAAGCTCTCCAGTGAAGCTAACCTGCTATTAGGAGCACTCAAGCGCACCCCTCAGGCCTTCGTAGACAGAGCCAAGGACGCGACTGGTGACAAGCTGAGCGAGACCGGCGTAGAAGTCGCTACAAGCGTCGCCATTGGTGCCGCCTTTGCCCTAGCCTTGAAGAAGCCCCAGGTGTTTGGAAAAGTAGTGGCTCCTTACGTCGAAGGTGCTGCCCTAAACGCTGGCAAAATCTTAGGAGCAGTAGCTGCCGTCGACGTTGGCACAAAAGTAGGCGTACCGGCCTATCAAGTCTGGAAAGACCCCCGCACCCTCGAACACAATAAAGTGCAACTAGGCAATTCACTGGGTGGAATGGCCTTTGATTATCCCCTCATGGCCGCTTCAGGCTTTGCCGGTTTTGGTGTGGGCTCGAAACTAGCGCGCATGGAGATGGGAGCAGGGCTAGGCCTCGGCAAGAAAATGGAACTGGGGGCAACTCCGCACACTTTCGAAAAGCTTTCCACCCAGATGAAAGCTGCACAAGCCACAGAGCAAAACATTATGGCTTCGGTAAAAGAAGAAAACTTCCTCGGTCGCGGCAGCAATGGTGCGGTGTACAAGCTCGATTTCACCAACGACTTTGTCGTCAAAGTGCCAGAGTTTGCCAAAGGCAAACCGCCAACTGGAAAAATTGAAGAAGTAGCAGACTGCATGCCTGGTCACAACGTCGGTCAGCCCGTAGCAAAACTGGGCGACTTTGAAATCCTCAAAAAACAAGATGGTTTTGCCGCCGGTGCACCAGGGGCCAAGGCGCGCCGAGAGATGGGTCCAGAAGCAGCTGAAGCAGCCTTTGCCAAAGGAATAAAAGCTAGCGCTGAGCTGCCCCAATCAGCCTACGACGAGTTGGCTAGAACGATGATGGCAGTGGAGAAGCATGGCTTACAATTTGACCCATCCAAGCCAGGAAACATCTTGGTTGATCCAGTTGGTCAGCGCTTTAACCTTGTGGATATCTCCAAATCTCATGCGGTAAAGCCCTATGAACACACAGTTGCAGACATTATCGTTCCTCTAGCAGACAATTATTTTGTAGGCTCAGTGTTGCCAAATAAAGGCGTGGCCTACCAGCCTTATCTTCAGCAAATTATTGCTAAAGCCAACATCGCCGCCAAAAATGCTGGCATGCATGAACGGCCAGAACTTGGTTCTAGCCTGAGTTATAGCTATAAGCTGGCGGGATTGAAAGTGCCGGGAGAGTAGTGAAACTAATCGACCTTCCGCCGAGCCCACTTGCCCATCAATTCAGAAGCGACTGCCACCATATCAGGGTCGAACTGGTCTACATAATCACGGTAGTCATCGAAGCGAGAGTCTGACTTTAAGGTCGCAATGATAGTTTCTTCTGGCAACCCGCTAGCAAGCAGGCCTAAAAGCGCGTTTTGGAATTCAGAATACTTCAAATCTTCAGACATAGCAGTGGTCCAATATCTCTCTTATAGTATCGAAGTCATCACGAAACTCTTGCTGCTGCTCTGGCTCCATCATGGTGTAGCCAAGTCGTTCAAGAATAACGAATTCTACGTTTGGACAAAGCTTAAGCGCCAAAGCAGTTAAGTTGAAAACTTCTTGCGGCACGGCATCATCGTGCGTATCTCGCCGGACAGCTAGGCGCCTACCAGAAATAGAGCGGCTCCAAGAGCCACCTGAGAGGTGCAGCTCGCGCACTTTAGACAATGGATACAAATTCAACAATTCAAGCTCAGGCATATTGAAATTAGCGACCTGACAAAAAATATTGTGCAAATCTAAAAGTAAAAAACCATCGACCTCAGAGATCAACTGATCAATAAAGTCGCCCTGTCTTTTCACATCCTCAAGAGAAAACGCGAATGCAAGATTCTCCAGGCCCACCGGGCATTGGGCAGCGTCAGCAAAGCGCTTCATCATCTCCTTACCACGGTGAAGTGACTGCTCATTCATTGGCACCGACAGCGGTGCACCCTTCTCAATCGGCCCAGCTTCGGAGAAACCGAAATGCTCCGATGCGTGACGATATCTTCGATTTTGAAACTCTTCGCGGGCCTGCGCGAGCCAGTCTCGCTGTCGTCGAGAAAACGTGGCAGACAAAGGTGAAAGCTCGACGCCATGACCTGTTAACGAGTCAGCAGCACTAAACTTATCTAGCAGGTCATTACACCACGGCTCTGCTGCAGCTCCGCTGAAACCAAAATCAAAACTCCATTCAAGAGTCTCAACCTTGTTACGCTGGAACAATTCATCAGTAGCCTGCCGAAAATCTTCGGTTGGCATAAGTGAAAGTCCGAGTTTTGGAATTTTAGGATTCATGCAGATAACACTAGCCCATTCCACATTTTAGAAAGTCCGCCACTATGACAACTGACCACCAAAGCGGATGGCCACAGCTTCCCGGTTGCGGATACAAAATCTTGTCGTCCCTCACGCCAACCAACTTAAATAATTCCTCCTTTTCTTTGAGTGCCTTTTCGTCCTTGCCTAATTGCGTATACCAAAGTGTCAAATCGCGATGAGCTTTTCTTCTATCATGATCTGTTGCAGGCAGCCTATCAAGAAGGGCTGCAGCTTTAAGCTTGAGTCGCTCGCTTTGATCGAATTTCTTCATATCAAATGCTGGCAGTCGCCGACGTGATTGTGCTTGGGTGTCTTCTACGCTTATAGGTATGAGACCATAGGCCATTGAATCTAAGATTGAAGAAATCATTTTGATCTGGGCGCTATCAACTGTTCTGTTATCTTCACAAGCCTGAATTGCTGCATTTAGTACCTTGGTGCACTTCTTCTCGTTCCGTGTATTTCCAGTCACTCGAGAAAGGCCAGAAGCAACTAAGTACATGTTCAATGACTCAACTTTCTTGGAACCTTGATCTAACTGTTCAATAGCAGCCCTGATGGCGTTGTCCGCAACGACTCGGTGCTCAATAGAAATCTTCTTTCTGCCAGCCTCACTAAGAGCAGTACTGCCATATTGATAACTACGCAAAAAAACTGCATCAGCCCAAGAAAGTAAGTAACCTTCACGCCTCAATAAAATCTGAATATCTCTGTTAGAGCGAGGTTCGCCCGAGCCTGCCCGAACAGAAGCCTCCCAAACAGTGGAAGGAGTGCCGGTGATATAGATATTGGCTAGCTGCAACAAGCGGTATGCCTTCTCTTCCTCTGGTATTTGAGAATTCTTCGAAATAAAATCGATCATCGAAGCTGAAGCCAGATGTGGCGCTTGGCTAAGGGCCGGTAGTTGCGCAGTGAGCATACTTCCAGCGAAAGCAACTGCTAACAAGGCTTTTGTTCTTGCTGGTTTAGAATTGATCGGTTTGTTTGTCGAGCTAGTCAAAGCTTGGCACGTCCTTATCTGGTGGATACTAGCCCATACCGCAATTACTCTCGTAAGTTAATTTCTCAGTAGTCCACCACATCGGATGACCACACACGCCTGATTGCGGATATAAAATTCGATCATCCTTCACCCCAACCAGCTTAAATAGTTCCTCTTTTTCCTTTAGAGCTTTATCGTCTCTACCTAATTGCGAATACCAAAGAGACAGATCGCGATGAGCTTTTCTTCTCTCCTGGTCACCAGTCGGCAATCTGTCTAACAAGGCTGCAGCTCTCAACCTAAGCCGCTCGCTTTCATCGAAATTCTTCCTGTCAAATTCTGGCAGTTGCGAAGGTGATTGCGCTTGGTAGTCAGGTATACGAATCGGTATAAGACCAAACGCCATTGAATTTAAGATTGAAGCAACCGCTTTGATTTGGCCGCTGTCGACAGTTTTACTGGCTTCACAAGCTTGAATCGCGGCATTCAGCTCTTTGGTGCACATTTGCTCATTCTGCGTGTTGCCTGTTATTCGAGAAAGGCAGGAGGCAATTAAGTACATATTCAATTTCAGGGCAAGAGGTTCCTTAAAATCTGAACCAAGCTGCGCAACAGCGGCAGTGATCGCCTTATCGGCAAACGTACGATGCTCTTTTGAAATTTTCGTATCACCAGTCTTGCTCTGTTCCTCTTTAGCAACAGATTGACTTAACAAGGAAACACTACTAGCCCAGGAGCCTAAGAAAGGCTCCCCTCTATACGATGAGTAAAAAAGACTTAGGTTGTCTGACTTAATGAGATTCGACTTAATATGAATTTCTAAGCCAGTCGTATCACCGCCCGTGCAATAACAATAAGCGAGCTGCAACAAATAATAGGCCTTAGCTTCCGGCGTTGCTTTTACATTCATTGCAATAACATCAATTACAGAAGACGAAGAAGTCTTAGGCGGCTCCTGTCCAAAAACCGGAGACTGCAAGGTTAGTACACTCCCAGCAAAAGCTATCGCTAGCATGGCTTTGGCGCTTGTCTGTCTGTTTGTCGAACTAGTCAAAACTCAGCTACTCCCTACTCATCAGAAATTAGCCCATACCGCAAAGGCCAGTAATATTTGATTGCGCAGCTATCCACCAAACCAAATGGCCACACATACCTGACTGTGGATACAAAATACGATCATCCTTCACCCCAACCAGATTAAACAGTTCCGCTTTCTCTCTAAGGGCTTTATCATCTCTGCCTAATTGCGAATACCAAAGAGACAGATCTCGATGAACTTTTCTTCTTGCGTGGTCACCAGCCGGCAATCTGTCTAGCAAGGCTGCGGCTCTCAACTTAAGCCGCT
This sequence comes from uncultured bacterium, assembly GCA_913063055.1. Taxonomy (GTDB): domain Bacteria; phylum Cyanobacteriota; class Vampirovibrionia; order Obscuribacterales; family Obscuribacteraceae. The sequence continues at coordinate 26,363 of CAJXZK010000021.1, read as the reverse complement.
CGCTTTCATCGTAACTCTTCATGTCAAATGCTGGCAGTTGCTGAGGTGACTTCATTTGGTAGTCAGGTATACGAATTGGAATAAGCCCATAGGCCATTGAATTTAGAATCGAAGAGATCACCTTAATTTGGTTGCTATCGACCATCTCATTTGATTCACAAGCTTGAATTGCTTCATTCAATACTTTGGCGCACTTCTGCTCGTTCCGGGTGTTTTCTACAATTCGAGAAAGGCAGGAAGCTACTAAGTACAAATTCAAGGCCTCAGCCTTCTTAGAACCCTGACCCAATTGCTGAATCGCAGCTTCGATTGTTTTATCTGCCAGGGCAAGATTCCCACTAGAAATCTTAGTTTTGACAGTCTCACTCTGAGCGGTTGCAGCAGAATGACTTAACAAAGAAACGTTGTTAACCCATGAAACTAAGGGATTTTCAAACCTCGATGAAGTACTGAAAAAACTAGCAGGGCCAAGCTTGACCAAGTTTGTCTTAAAACTTTCTGCTAAGGCAGTCATGTCGCCACCTTTGATACAGCAAAACGCCAGTTGCAGCAAACAGTATGCCTTTTCCTCTGGCGTTGATAGCTCGTTCTTTGTAATACCTTCTATGGCAGAAGCCGCGGCCTCCGGCGACTTTTGGCCAAGAGCTGGCAATTGAGAAGTGATCATACTTCCAGTGAAAGCAATTGCGAGCAGCGTTTTTGCTCTTGTCGGTCGGTTTGTCGAACTACTCAATGATTAACGCCTCCAGATTTGCCCGAAACAGGGCTGTCACTCGCAACTATTAATACTGAATTTGCGGGTTGAGAGCTCCTCCACCAGAATCGAACTGCATTACCGGCTCTGGGTTAAAAATCGATCCCCTTGGACCGAAACAATCCTCAGTCACAATTTGTCCAATGTTTATGTCTCGTTTCGCTTTGCGGCCAACCACTTCGTCTAACGATGACATCCAATTCATCGGTGTCTTGTTCGGAGCCACAGGTATTTCCACTAATTCAACAAAAGCTGGATAAACAAACTGCCCAGCAGCAATAGCACCTCGTGCTCGCACAGCTTTGCTCGTCACTATTGAACATTTTTCAAAGTCAGATATAACCAAGTTCTGGTTCAAAAGAAGATCTCTCACAGCGGCCTTTCCCACGCATTGAGATAAAGAAGTGCATTGACCAGCGGGCAATATCAGGCCTTTTGGCTGAACGATAAGGTACAGCAAATTTCTTTGGGCAACATCGCCTTTGCGAATCGGTTGTCTGGTAGCGACTTGAACAACATCACCAGGCCCGATCACTCGCTTGGTCAAGGGAAAGCCCATAAAATAGAGATTGGCATCATCTGTGCGCAACTCGACTTCTTTTTGATGGATTAGTACCTGATTCCGCTTTGATTCTTTAGCGTCAAGAGATGCTACTCCCAGAAAAGTGCAGCAAACAAGAAGTAAAAGCAAACGAGTACGCATTTCAATAGCTCATCTAGAAACCTGTCCACAAGTATGCACCGAATATCTTGCGGTGCATAGATGCAGCGCCGGCGGCATTGGGAATGACACCATTGCCGGGGCCTCAAGTTAACGACAGAATGAAGGTGCTAAAAAGGCTAGGTAAGTGATGATACTGCTACCCAAAATTCCCAAAACCCGCCTAATGGCATGCGCTGCCGCTACCGCTCTTTCCTTTGCCATGTTTTTATCCAGCAACTCTCTCAACGAATTGAGAGCGCAGGCTTGGTTAGATATTCATGGACATAGGTTGCCACCCGTACCCTCAGAGATACGAAAGAAATGGAGTTCTACAGACAGGGAAATCTATGAAATTATGCACCCCCCTCCTCGACACGGCCTGGTTGGAGTGGGGTCAGTACCAGAACGACATCTATACTTGTGCAAAACATTGCTAAAGCTGCCAATAGCAGCGTCTGGAGATGAAGTTAGAGATACCATCTATCGCAGACTTGCAAAGCTGAGAGAGCACGGGGTGCCGGACCGCATATACGAAGCACAACAAATAACTGGGGTTAGTGATTCAAATGATGAAGACTTGCTCAAGACCAGAATGTATTTTCTAGACTCCTGTCTGGCAACCTATATGGAAACTGATATCAGGCTAGGTACCCACTGTGCCGGCTTCGAATGGAACTCACCATTCCGACTGGTTGCTGAAAAAAAACTGGCAGAAGAGATGAGAGCCAAACTAATCGACGACCTTACTTTCAATTTGCTCTAGCACCATCACCTCGCGAAACAGATAGCAATGCACGAACTGATCAGAATTGAAAAATCAAAATTGCTGCCAATAGCCGCTGCTATTGTAGTTCTAGCAGCTGGAAACTGGGCGAACACTACCAGACAATATCTCTACGACCTCAATCATAACGTGGAAACCCTGCCATACGTCTCTAGTGTTGAGCGTGCAGGATGGACAGAATTAGATAGAGCGGCCTACCGGATAGCGCGCGGCGACACTTTTTATTCGCACCATGGCCTCGTTGGACCGCCGAAAGAACTTACGGCTTTACCTATTAGTCGACTACTTCTAAGCCTTCCACAGTCAGCTACGGCAGGTGATGTTAGCGGATTGATAATGATCAGACTCTCTAACTTCAAGGCAACAAATTGCAACGACAGCAAGGAAGAAGCCATGGCAGTTCTTGGCCTCAGCCAACCAATCGACACCAAAATTCTTTTAGCCAGATTGCAGATCCTAGACAGCGTACTCTCTGATTTTGGGGTCGAGCCGCACTATGGCCAGTTCAAGGGCTGGTTCTATAAAGTGTCAAACTTCAAATTGTTGAACGAAATGCGCTCCAAAGCAATCGCCAGAGGCACACTCATCGACGAACTTACTTGTGGTTTGCTATAGGGAGACACCACAGAACTGAGCTGCAACCCCACCAGAAGAATGGAATTGGCAGTTTGTCATACTAGCAATACAATCAATACATCTATTACAGGTAAGCATCTATGACTACTTCAGTTAGCTTGTCCCCAGAAATAGAAGAGCGTTTGAGTATCCTTGCAAAGGAAACAGGGCGCGCCAAAAGCTTTTTCATTAAGCGAATGGTGGAAGACAATATAGAAACGATCGAAGACTTCTATTTGGCTGAAGCCACTCTTGAGCGTATCCTCTCTGGCAAAGAACAAATCCACACCGGGGCATCGGTGAGAGAACAGCTTGGCTTGGGCGATTGACTATTCAGATACGGCACTCAAAGAATTAAAGAAACTTGCCAGCGCTGCTGAGCAATCAGGCTTTACTGCTCTCATCCCGATAAATCCAACAGAGAAACAAAACCAAACTCCAACAGGCAGCCACCGAAAGAATTCCTTCTGGTTCCAAAATCAGACCATCAAAGCCAATCAAAAGAGTGCCAAACGTAGTCACACCTAACAAAAGGCAGCGCGCTAACACACCCACATTGCGATCCAAGCGTTGAGCCTTTTCTAGCTCACGCAAGTCTGCTTCAAGCTTTTGCCTCTCCAGCAGGACCACGGGATCAGTCCTAAAGCGCGAGCGATTCAACTTGTCCTGAACTTGCAAGATTCGCACTTCAGACCAGCTACCAGAGAATGACACCAATAGCTCGAAACACTCAGACAGCGCTCTCGACAGTTTCGCTTCTTTGACCATTCCCCGCGCACAATAATCTTCGTACTCACGCTCGTTCTCGTCATTGAGACGTTTCATCTCTTCAGCATCCATGCCAAAGAGACTCATAAACTTCATCAGTAAACACCCTTAATCGAGAGCACCGAAAGGATGTCTCGGAAATAGCGGCGCACTCTTGTAAGAGGATGATTCGGGAATTGCACATCGTGCTCAGGTGCGTCAGGTGAATAGTGACCCTTGGCTGTGCCATGCTCAAAGCGCGTTGCCGACTCAGACAATTCGCGAATGGAAACACCAGCGGCAATGAAACGGTCCATAACAATCGCTTCTCGAATGCCTGTGATTCCAGTCTCCATGCACATCAACTGCAGAGTAAAGAAACTATTGGTGAATGGCAATATCAAACAACCAGAATAGACCATGCCACTTGGGGCTTGATTCTGCTTCAGTATGTACCAAAGCGCAGGCACTCCAGCAGCACCAACAACATCAACAGACACCATAATCTGACCGGCCTGGTCAGCGATATCACGCACGGCCTTGCGCACACCGACATGGTCGTCTAAATCAATTCCTTCCAGAGCCTCGGGCTGATAAGTGAGCAAAAGCGTGCTGGCAAACTCGTCGCCCTCAGCGTCTCGCATCCACTGCCGCCGCTGGCTATCGGCGTGCACGGCTGTCCAGCCTTCAAGGCGCAAATTAATTGCATCGAAGCCTAACTGCTCAGTGACCATACAAATCCCACTACTTTCTGATTTCAATTTCTAACAGCACTTTCTATTTTCACTCATATTCTCTTTACCCGCCGTTCAGTAGAAACTGCGCGAGTAATCAATTTTGCTTGCCCCAGTTGGTCGAAAACCTTGACTGAGCTATCGTTCTTAACCAGGCCATCCCGTATCAAGGTATAGCGGTTTAGCTCTTCGTCTTGATAGGCCTCCACCACTCTCTTCTCTTTCTTGCTCACAACTTTATGGACGGCCTGTACCTTAATCACAGCCGAATTCTTACCGTCTAAAATCATTTCGTATTTCTTGACGCGGTGATAATCCACGGCAAAGCCGCGATCGACAGCACCCGCGGCGCCCAAAGGCACAATCATGAATACATTGCCGCGCCGGTCTTTATAGCTGCCAAAGTAATCGGTAACACGAGCAGCCTGTTTGCCAATCGGCTTCAACTCTTTGCCGCTGGGCAATTCTTTGCGCGACAACTCATTAGATTCTGTGCGCTGCCACTGGCCAGCCAACCAAAACGGAACCTTAATCTGTAGCTTGCCCGGGCGCTTCACAGCGGTAGCTAACGTGTTCTGCTCCGCCGCCTCGCGTAGGCGCTTTTTATACAGCGCTTGGCCCGGATCAACATGAGGAGTGCGCGAATACAAGAGCAAATTGCGCTGCCGAGCCTGAGACTCAGTCTCAGTCGGTGCTTGAGTTTGCTGACTGGTTGAGGTACTAACAACCGGATTACTGCCAGCAGGATTGTTAACCGCTGGGTTACTAGCAGCCGGGTTACTGACAGCGGGGCTGGTGCTGCTGCTAGAGCTCGATTTGCGATACGGATTGACGAGAGCAGGTGGATTATGAGCAGGTATTGCCACAGCCGGAATTGCAGCGGCCGAAGCAGCGCCTTGAACAGCACCTACTCTCTCGCTCTCTGGCAGCGGCTCTAAAGACTCGCTATGAGTAATGCCACCAGATAATTTGAAGGCGTTTTTCTCTTGGCCTTGCTCTTGGACTCTTTCTTGATCTCTTGCCTGCGCCTGCACAGGCAGCAAAGCAATAGTGAGAGCCAACAAGGCTCCTACAGTGAAAATTCTCGCCGGCATAAGAGTCTTAAACAGAAACGCCAGCCTTATCGCGAGCGCTATCGGCTCGACGCTGTTGCTCCAAAAGCACCATCAACACTGAGATATCAGCAGGGCTGACGCCGCCAATGCGTGAGGCCTGCCCCAAAGTCATAGGGCGAATCTTGTTCAGTTTCTCGCGCGCTTCTTTGGACAAATGGTCTGAAGCCAGATAGTTGAAATCAAGGGGAAGCTTGAAACCATCAAGCTTTTCAGTTTGAGCAATAAGCAAGCGCTGACGCTCAATGTAGCCAGCATATTTGATGTCGGTTTCAACTTCCAAACCAAAAGCAAAGCCTTCTTCTGATGCAGGAGAGAGCGTGTTAATTACTGAGTATGGAACTTTAGGGCGGCGCAGCAGCTCTTCTAAAGTAGCTGACTGTTTCATCGACTCATCGTAGGGCGCAAGGGCTTCTTCCCACTCTGGGTTGGGATGAATGCGCACTGATTTCACGCGCTTCTTCTCAGTTTCAATTGCTTCTTGCTTAGCGACAAATAGCTGCCAACGATGATCGTCGACCATGCCAACTTCACGACCAAGCGGAGTGAGGCGCATGTCAGCATTGTCTTGACGCAAGAGCAGTCGGTACTCAGAACGCGAAGTCATCATACGATAGGGCTCACCAATTTCTTTGGTGACCAGATCATCAATCAAAGTGCCAGTATAACTAGATGAACGGGGCAGGATGAAAGCATCGCGCTCAAGGGCGTAGAGAGCAGCATTGATACCAGCCATGATGCCTTGTGCAGCCGCTTCTTCGTAGCCAGAAGTACCAAGAATCTGACCAGCAGCAAAGAATCCAGGCAAATCTTTAGCCATTAAAGCATGGTTGAATTGAATCGCAGGAAGATAGTCGTACTCCACAGCATAGGCTGGACGCACCATCGATGCATTTTCCAAACCAGGCAACGAATGCACAATATCGTGCTGCACAGCCACAGGCAGACTGGTAGAGCAGCCCTGCAAGTAGACTTCATAGGTCGAGCGGCCTTCTGGTTCTAGGAATAGTGAATGGCTATCCTTGTCAGCGAAACGCACAACTTTATCTTCAATTGATGGGCAATAACGTGGCCCCACGCCATGAATCATGCCTGAGTACATAGGTGATTGATGGAGATTGGCACGGATTAACTCGTGAGTTTTCTCATTAGTACGAGTCTGGTGACAAGGAATTTGTGGCAGCACAGGCCGCTTGTCGAGGAATGAGAAGAACTGCAACTGGTCATCACCTGGCACAACAGGTAATTGCGAATAATCAATGGTGCGACCATCAATGCGCGGAGGAGTGCCGGTTTTTAAGCGCCCAGTGGTGAAGCCCAGAGCACGCAAGAATGCAGACAAGCCAACAGCAGGAAACTCACCGGCCCGACCGGCGGGCATAGTTTCTTTGCCAATCCAGATTGTGCCTTCGAGGAAAGTTCCAGCGCAAAGCACAGCAGACTTACAGGCAATTTGGTCGCCAAAAGCAAGCTCAATTCCTGAAACCTTGCCGTCTGTGAGCAGCAAGTTTTTCACCATGCCCTGTCTCAAGGTGAGATTGGGCAAAGACTCCATGTACTCTTTCATCCAGGCGGAGTACTCGCGCTTGTCTGACTGAGCACGCAGAGACTGCACTGCGGGGCCGCGGCTAGAGTTGAGCATGCGAATCTGTAGGTAAGTAGCGTCAGTGGCAATGCCCATAACGCCGCCCAGAGCATCAACTTCGCGGGCAAGGTGAGTCTTACCAGGACCGCCAACGGCTGGGTTGCAAGGCATAGCGCCGATTGTGTCGAGATTAACAGCTAATAGCAGGGTGCTCAAACCCATACGGGCGCTGGCATTTGCTGCTTCACACCCGGCGTGTCCGCCGCCTATAACCACTACGTCGTATTGCATAGTCACTTTCTATATCTCTTACCAGATTGCTCATGATAACAAATCCTCTTGAAAAACATGGTAAAAGACCCCAGCTGGCGAAGCAATAGCGCAACATCGCAGCAATATCGGCCGCCATTATCTATAATCTGTTACATAGTTGGCCTGGAACAGGCCGGAATCTGAGGTCCAGTTAATCTATGTCCACTTCAGCCAAGTCACTGCTGCTTACCTCACTTACGGTAGCAACACTTGCCTGGCCGACCTCTTCAGCTTTGGCAGAAACGGCAGCAGCTAAGCCAGCAGCCGACATCGCCGCAGCAACCCAAACGCCCAGCGATAAATCCAGCGATAAACCCAGCGAGAAGTCGAGCAGTGAGACAAGCGCAGGCCCCAGCGATAAGCCCAACGGCAATTCAAGCGGTAATCCCAGCGACAAGCCCAGCGTTCCCGGCGAACCACCAGTATTAGACCCCAACAGATTCTTCGGCCACGCCAAATCGGGCTATGCCGCCGCGCAACTTTGCCCCGAGATTTGCGCCAAGCTCTTTTGCTACTGCGGCTGCGACATGACCGATGACCACGACAGCCTGCTCGATTGCTTTACTACCGATCACGGCGTTGATTGTCACATCTGCCAAGAAGAAGCGCTCATAGCCTTGAAAATGAAGCGCGAAGGCAAATCGATGAAGCAGATTCAGCAAGCCATCGACATCATGTTTGAGAAGGAATACCCCTTTGATGAGCCAACTGCGGTGATTCAAAAGTATCGCAAAAACAGACTGTGGCAGCCCGGCACAGTGAAGACCTTGGACAAGCCCGGCTCTGCAGCAGCGAAGAGCAGCGCTACGCCAAATGGCAATAGCGCTGGAACGGCAAGTCAGAGCGCAAGCGGTAAACCGGGAAACACTTCCGCAAAACCTGCGACTTCTGCTGGCAAGCCTCTACTAGGCAAAAACGGCCAGCCTGTGGGCGCATGCTGCGCTGGTCATAGCAAAGAGAAAAAGTAGGGCCGCTTTACCCTTCTTACTTTTGAGTTACACCAGCAGCCTCCAAGGGCTTGCACTTAGCAGGCTCTAGCGGTGTGAACCTAGCAGTAAAATGCCTGAGTAACGGCGGCTCACTGGCAATGGTCATGCCTACAAGCGACTGACTGCGCTCCTGCACCAGCTGACAGGCTTCAATCACATAGTCATAGTGACTCTGTCCGTAAACTCTACGGGGCAGCGCTAAGCGCACCAATTCCTGCCTGGCTGGCTCCTGGCTGCCGTCGGCTTTAGTGTGGCCAAACATAGCGGTGCCGATCTCACATGAGCGCAGCCCACATTCCAAATAAAGCTCACAGACCAATCTCTGCCCGGGAAGATAGCGCGACTCAATGTGCGGCAGCATTTTCTTGGCGTCGATATAAACAGCGTGCATGCCAGAGGGCTCAACCACAGGAATTCCAGCAGCACCCAATCCACTGGCGAGATACTTCGCCGCAGCAAGTCGATAGCAGAGGTAATCCTCGTCCATTGCCTCATGCAATCCAACAGCAATTGTCTCCAAATCGCGGCCGTTTAAGCCGCCATAGGTAGAAAAACCTTCCGTAATAATCAGCCTGTTTCTAACTGAATTGGCTAGCGCCTCATCTTTCAAGGCAATGAAGCCGCCCATATTCGCCAGTCCGTCTTTCTTGGCCGACATCATGCAACCATCAGCAAGACCGAACATCTCCCGCGCAATATAGCCAATCGACTTATCGGCGTAAGCAGGCTCTCTCAGCTTGACTAGATAAGCATTCTCAGAAAACCTGGCGGCATCAATAAAGAGAGGCTTGCAGAACTGCCTGGCCAATTGACTGATCTCTCTAACGTTTTCAACGGAGACAGGCTGCCCACCAACAGCATTGTTAGTGACGGTAACCATGATGAAGGGAATCGATTCAGCTTTTGCTTTAAGCAACGCCCTGAGCGCCTCAATATCCATATTGCCTTTGAAAGGGAAAGTTGAAGAGAAATCTTTTGCTTCCTGGCAGGGCAAGTCAATTGCTTCACCACCGAGAAACTCAATGTTGGCTCTGGTTGTATCAAAGTGGGTGTTGCTTGGTACTATGTGATTTGCTTTTACAAGCTCACCAAAAAGCAGTCGCTCAGCTGCTCTTCCCTGGTGCACAGGAATGACGACAGGGAAACCGAATATTTCTTGCACCGCCTCTTCAAAGCGAAAATAGCTGGAGCAGCCAGCATAAGATTCGTCACCGCGCATAAGCGCAGCCCACTGCTCGCTAGACATAGCAGAGGTGCCGCTGTCGGTGAGAAAGTCAACCATTACATCTTCGGCTCTGATCTGAAAGAGGTTGTATCCGGCTTTCTTGAGTATCTCTTCTCGCTCTGAGCGGGTCGTAAACTTAATTGCTTCCACTACTTTGGTGCGAAAAGGCTCAATGATTGTCTTCACGAAAAAACCTCAGAAATAGGAGATGTAAGAACTAAAACAAAGCAAAAAAAGACGCCCATCCTCCGAAATTCAAATCCTTAAGAGGATCATGCTTGGGGTGGGCGTCTCTGATGTATTTATAGTAGCAAGCTAACGCTGCGGCTCTATCATCCGCTAGGCGGATCGCTAGAGATCCCAGGGTGGATTCAAAAAGGTTACCAGTCAGACTGCACTAGTTTTTCATATGCAAAGCCTTGCTGACATTATTAGTAGCCTGTACAACTGTAGCCCGACCTAAAATAGCAAGACAGAGGCTGTCCGGAAAGAAATCAGGGAAGCTTGGATTTTTCAAAATCTGTTCTGCATGCCAGACCTTGCTTCCAATTCCAAAATCTCTTTGAAGCATTGCTTTGGCGCTAGTCACTCCTTCATCGAGCAGTTCACCACTCTTTTCATCAAAAATTCTGACCCAAATATAGTAGTAGGGAAAGCCAAGACCAATTTGAATGGCATCCTTCTGCAAAAGTTCATAAGTGGTTCGAACTTTCCGCCCCAACCGCTCCGAAAAACAGGAATTGAGATCCCGAGTTAGGTATTTATCGAAAAGCTCCCCTGGCGGGGTATTGGCAATAATATCAACGCGATGCGCTTCCTCAAACAGCTTGTTTATACGATCTTGCTGCTGCTGACTAGATTCTGGTACTGCTGTACCACCTGCTAAGAATTTAAACGCTAGAGAGCCTGAAAAGGTAATTACAATGAACCCTGCAAACAAAAGCTGAAGTAATTTCATATTTCTTCCTGCATGTAAGCCGTTTACATGAGAACATCTTAGACCGACCCATGTATCTCGATTGTCAAAACATTGGTCGATTCTCGTAAAACAATTGGACCAATACGGTTAAGACTATGGATTCAAACAAAAGCAATTCGAAAGCAAGTAAGCTCGCTGGCAAAGGGGCAGGTAAAGAGACAAGCACAATGACTGCAAAAGTCATCATTAAGCCTCCATCTCTTCCTGCTAAATCAACTGCTCCACTCAGCAATCTTGACCTAGCTGACGACACCGAATACGGTGACTTTATCTTGAGTGGGCAAAGCCTGATCGGCCAATCTTTTGAGCGGGTCACCATCGAACGTAGCCTATTCAAGCTCGTGCGCTGCTCTGCACTAAATCTTGCAAAATCGAAACTAGTGGATATCCGCTTCGAAACCTGCGACTTGTCGAACTCTGAATTTGAAGATGGCAAATTCACTCGCGTAGAAATGACCGACTGCAAAATCACGGGTATGCATGTCACAAATGCCGATATCAGCGATCTGCTGCTGCAGAACTGCACGGGCGAACTGGTTCAGTTTCACGATAGCGTTTTCAAACGAGTAGTCTTTCAAGGCTGCCAACTTCGTGGCGCCGATTTTCGCTACTGCAATTTGGAGGGCTCTGTTTTCAAAGACTGCGACCTACAAGAAGCTGAGTTCTACGAAGCTAAACTGGCTGGAGCCGACTTCCGCTCATCCAATATCATGGGCATTAAGGCTCATCCAGCCGATCTTAAGGGCGCCATAATTGATTCAGATCAAGCGGCAATGCTCGGTCGCCACTTCGCCACACTATTAGGATTGGAAGTGAAAGAAGGCTAGATGGAGAAATGCAAAGCATAGGGCTATCATGACTCCTGCAATAATTCCCAAATTACTTGTTCGTCCTGCGGCTGTCGATACTGTTGCGGTACTCAGTCAGGCCATCAATGCGCTTCTGGCAGGTCTGATTAATTTCATCTTTTTCTCGCTCGAATTCTTTCTTCAGGCGGTCCACTCGCTCTTGATACTCGGCCTTGACCTGGGCTTGATACTCTTGTCTAAAATAACCAGATCGCCTGCCTCTCGGGGCATTGGCAATCTGCTGCTGCATGGCCTTTTGTTCTTGCTTAAGGCGGTCATCGAGAGTGCGCTGCTTCACCTCAAGCTTGTCTTTGGCATCCTTTTGCAAGCGAGCCGTTTCTTCTTGGACATACTCTTCACTGCTGTGATTGGTGCCCGCTGTAGGACGGGACAGCGCCGAGCCCTTGCTAAGACTGTTGCCTACACTATTGGTTGAACCGCTGGCCATCCGACGTTGTTCATAGATCTGCTCAAGGGCTTGATAGGCATTGACAGCTTCCGAAGAGTCTTTGCCACCGCGCAGACAATACTTATAGGCGGCTTCAGCCTCAGCTACCTGATTGAGCTTAATGCAAATATTGCCAAGCAAGTAGTGGGCTGTGAGGCTTTTGGGATGAGCTGCCAAAAGAGTACGGCAAAGAGTCTTTGCCTTCTCGAATTGATTATCGAAATACTGATCAAGAACAGCCTTGATTTGACTCTCTTCGTCGGCCGCAATTCCGGGGAGTGTCGCCGAAGCTGTAAAAAGCAGCAAGGTAAGGAATGCGACCAGGGTTCTCACACCCGCCCCGTTGGCAATTCTGAAAAGAATCCGATTAAGCATACACGCCTGAGACTAGAGCTACTTGTTACTAAATAGTCTACAGCGAAAATATATATTAACCAGCAAACTGCCCTTGTCTCTGACTTAAGCTCACGCGACTCTTTAAGTAAATAGCCGCTTCAGCTGGGCGAACCTCACCAGAAACTATGCGCTTCAACATAGACACGCACAGGTCAACGGCTTCTTGCACGACCAGGCCAGCATCAACCAAAACCTCACCGAGCTTGCGATTCAAACTAAGGCTTACTTCTAGAGCATCAAAGAGTTCTGTTTCATTGATAAAACCAGCCTTAACCATCAGTTGGCCAAGTTTGCGAACACAGTCATTGCCAACACCGCCATCTTGCTGGTCAACATAGGCGCCACCTTGATAGAGGCGACGGCACTCATCTGCAGCCTTAGCAAAAGATAGCTTACCTTCGCGATACTGCACCAAGAGCTCAATACAATAGCGATGGAAGGCTGGAGATATGCGGCGGCGCAATAGTAAAAGCCGTCCGCAAGTAATGTCAGCCTCAATGCTGGAGCGCATAACATACGGAATTTCATTCTTAGTAAGCACACCAGCTTGGCCCAGTAAATCAATGAGAATACTGGCTGGCCCGTCTGGCTGCTTTTCAGCATTGCCAACCACAATATGCTCAGCACCCCAGGTCATCTCTTGTATCACCTTTCGGGCGTCAGCCACGCCAAGACCACCGGACCGTGCTCGTCTTTGCACGGCTACATAACGGTCCACTTGCTGATCTTGCAATTGACCGGTTGATACCAATACGCGACCAAGGGGTAATTTGGAAGCAAAAGCGAGAGTGAGTGCAGCCTCCACAGCGTCTCTTGTAAGAATCCCGGCACCGATTAGTAATTCTCCTAGCCGTAAGCCGTCTGACATTGGTTTCTGAATGCGCAACATAGTATGGCCTCGCGAAGATGTGAGGGCTCTCTAAAGCCAGTAATAATATTGAGGGATAGTAAAGCGAACCAAAATGACACTACCGTGGCATTACCAGCGATACCGGCACAAGTAAAAGTGCCGCAGCTAGTATTCCAAAGGGAATACCATTTAGTTCAGAAGAACCAGGTCTTAGAAATTTGGTCTTAGTAAAAGAAAGGATGCCGGAGACAAACTGCCTCAACGCAGAATGTAGCAATGTTCGCCCTTGTTGTCAAGCACTTTTTATCTAGTGGTACAATCCTTGCCTATGGAATCTACCGAAAACATGGACGTGAACCAAGCCCCTGCCGCCGCCCCGGCCCCTAAGCGGCGCCGCTGGCTAGAGATCAGCGGGCTCGTCAGCGCTCTAGTAATAGTCGGCCTCATTGCCATTTACCAAGAAGTAGAAAATCAACCCTACAAAATCTACAGCGATGCAAAAATGGTTCCCGCCACATCAGCTGCCATCGTATTTGGTGCCGGCATTGGTTCACGCGAATTCAAAGATCGCATTAGCACAGCAGCCACTCTGTACAAATTAGGAAAGGTAAAAAAGCTTCTTATGACCGGTGATAACGGTCAGCTTAGTTACAACGAACCGCAAGCCATGAAAGATGAGGCTATTCGCGATGGTGTTCCCGCAGCAGACATAACCTGTGATTACGCCGGATTTAGAACCTATGACAGCCTATACCGCGCCAAAGAAATTTTCGAAGTGAAGCAAGCAGTACTTGTCACCCAGCGTTATCACTTACCCCGGGCCATGTTTCTTGCGCAAAAGCTGGGCCTAGAAGTAACTGGAGTGGACGCGGGCATACAGTCGTATGGCTCAATACAATCTTGGTATGACTTCCGCGAAATACTTGCCGCTGAGACAGCCTGGCTTGACGTAATGACCGATCACAAGCCAAAGTTTCTAGGCAAGAAAGAACCTTTGTTTCCGAAAGACGATGTCACGCCTCGGCTTCAATAGCCGTTATCTCGGCAACTGCAACTTTCGCTACAACCTCAAGATGCTTAATCTCAATAGACTTTATATTGACGCCCCATTCGCGCGTATGCTTCTCTGCTAGCGCCTTCAGTCTTTTGTTAATTCCTTTTTGCTCGGTTTGCAAAGTCTGCAAATCATTCTGTGAAACGGCTGTTCGCAACGCCGTCTGCACCACAGCGCCGGTAGCGCTGACATAGTCGTCAACCTTAGTAACAGCCTTGGCCACATCTCCCACCTGAAACATACAAACTGCCGAAATGCTTACAGATTCAAGCTCTAGGGTGGTAGCGCTAATCTCTGGCGTCTCCACAACTTTAACCCGAGTATCAACGGTCTCGGCTGTTTCAAAAATTGGCATAACCAAGTGCACGCCAGCACCTTTGGTAGCAACCACTTTACCAAAGCGGTAAATAACCAAACGGTTACTATCTTTAACGACTTTTATGCCTGAAAAAATCAGCATAACAATCAATACTAGTATTCCGCCGATGATTTCCAAGCTCTCTCATCCTCCAGAAGCGCACCATGCAGACAATCGTATACCATCAAACGAAAAGCAATTGAACCGACAGACGCAGATCAGGATATTCCCTAGTTTGAAGTTTCTGATCGGCAGCTACCATGGTAGAGGGTTATTGTAGTGGGTTTGGGAATATCAGATTGCAGGAACCCAGCTTAATTGCTCATAGCAGAAATCTGGAGATGCAAATGCCTCAGCCCGCGCAACTGTCTAAAGAAAAAAAGCCAGACAAGGGCAAGGCAGAGGGTAAATCTTTTGCGCCGAAGTATTTTGACCCAATCGAACACGGACAAGTCAAAAAACGCGGCTTGCTATTTTTATTCTGTGGCGTAATTTTGCCAACCATCGCAATGTTGTTCGAAACAACTTTTCATTTTTGCGCCCACAATTTCTTTGATCCCTTTCCCACGCCTAGTCACGTTGTCCTTTTTGGCTTAATTCCACTAAGTAACTTCTTGGTCTGGTTAGGCACAAGAAAAGACCTTTCAAACCACTATGCCTTTATGTCTCTAGCAAGCGGCATGGCCATGGGCGTGAGCTGTCTATACTCATTGATGTTTCTGCCGCTCACACCAATATCCTGTTTCTTCACTCTAGCTCTAGGTTTTGGCCTGCTGGGCTTGGCTCCGCTTTTATCAGTGCCCTGCAATTTGATTGCCGGAAAGACAGTTTGTCGGCTAGCCGACCGCAAAGGCACCTACTTCAACGCTCATCAGTTTGAGCACATGGGCCACATGATTATTCTTGTTATGGTGATTGCTATTGAGCTGCCATCGACTTTGACAAGAATCAACTTAGCCAAAGCCGCGGATAAAAACGTCATTGAATCAAGTGCGGGAGTAGACTGGTTAAGACGCTACGGCAGCCAGGAAGTTTTGCTGCGCTCTTGCTATGAGCGCTCAGGCAAAGCCACAGATATTCTGGGATCGCTGTACGAAAGCGCACACCACACTACAATTGACCAAAATAGAAAAGTATTCTTCAAGGTCACAGGCAAACCATACAACTCTGTTCCTATACCCAAAGCCGCGCGGGCAACCATTCAACATACTGGGGTAATCACGGACCCAGCCAATCTCAATGCTGGAGTCGACGACGAGTTTGATATAGATACAGACATAGCCGGCGAAGAAGTATGCGGAGTAGCCAGAGGGCTTTCGGCGTCGCAATCAGAAATTACCGGAAACATAGACCCTAATACTGCATTGGCTAGCCTTAACTGGTCTATTGCCTTTACCAATGAATCTAAATTTGATCGCGAAGCCAGAGCAAAAATATTGCTGCCACCACATGCAGTGACGACTAAGGCCACTCTGATAATCAACAATGTCGAACGGGACGCTACCATCATGGTGCGCAGCCAGGCAAGAGCCCGCTACAAAAAAGCAGTAATGGCGAAGAAAGATCCGCTTCTCGTCAGTACATGCGGCAGTGACCAGATTTTAGTGCAGTGCTATCCAGTAAGGCCAGGCCAGACTGTCAAGGTGAAACTACAAATCGCTGCACCCATGTCTGTAACGAAAGATAAGCAGGCAAAATTGATGATGCCTGCATTTTTGGAACGCAATTTCCAAGTTGATACACCAGTAAAAGTCAACATTGAATCAAGCGATACACTGGCAGCCGGCGGCTTTAAAGGCGACATCGACAACGCCAAACTAGCATGCTTTGGTGCAGTTGTCTCAGCCCCAAGAAATGCAAACAGCGAGGCAATTTCATACGAAGGCAAAGAGCTACCTGGTCAATTCAATATCACACGCAACCTGCGGCCAGCCGCCTATACCGGAATCAACAGCTTGCTTATAGTGATTGACGGCTCGGCCTCAATGCAACAGTCTTTCGCCCAAATTGCTGAGGCTTTAAAAGCCATTCCCCCTTCAATGCAGGTGCAAATCAAGGTAGTCGGAGACACAACAACGGAACTCTACCCTGGTCTACAACCGGGAGGCAGCGCTGCAGTTCTCACTGCAGCAGAGACTCTGAAGACAATGAAAGCCGAAGGCGGCCAAGACGATTCTGCAACACTAGATGACGCCCTGAGCCTAGCTGCCATGGGCAGCAAAATGGCAGTCTTGTGGATACATGCCGCTCAACCAGTAACATCAGAAAGCAGTGCCAGAATACAGGCTAGCCTGAAGCGCACCGAGCGACCGCTATTGTTTGACCTACAGGTAATGGCAGGCCCCAACGAGCTTTTGAATGGTGTCAACAGCCAGAAGACACTGGTAAGAGTAGAGCGCAGCGGAGATCTAAAAAGCGATCTAATCACTTTCTTCAATGCTTGCTCGGACACCAGCACAAATCCCGAGCCTGAATATGCATTCAGCCAAGGTGTAGCTAAAAATCCAACCGGTGTGGAAGTAGAGGCCACGGCTGAAAACTCAAATACTATTCCAGTCGATAAGCGCTTGGCTCAGATCTGGGCCAACGAAAAAATCGCCGAAGATCTGCGAAATCCCCTGCTGGCGAGGGGCTCCGAGCCAGGCGTGTTGGCTCAAGCATTCCAAATTATTAGCCCAGTATCAAGCGCAATTGTCACCGAGCCAGAAGAAAAAACTCTGGCCACTGCGGTCAAGCCTAAAATCAAGTTTTCGGAAAGATTCCGCAAGCCCATAGGCGAAATACGAGCGCTGAGAAGAAAAATCTCTGACGATCTCAGCATTAGTCGACAGATCGATCTCAAATTTAAATCGGCAACCAGTCAGCTAAATTCGCTAAGCTCGGCGGCTTCGTCAGCAGCACCCAACGGAGTTCAATATAATGCACCGCCATCTGGCTACAGAGCCAAGGAAGGCAATATTGAGCAGATGCGTGCCAGTGAAGAAACTAAGCAAATAGCGATGGCACCTATGAGCGGAGTCAAGGACGCAGAAGCAGAGAAACGTCAAGCCGATAGCCCCATTCTGCAAGGGGCAACAAATGGAGTTGTGGCGCAGCTCGAAGGCTCTGCCTCTGGCGGAAGTGACAAGCTAGTGCAGGGTAAGAATCTGAGACTAGAAACGAGCCCCAACCAAAATCAATTCGCAGCCCCTCCAAGCATCGGTGGCGAAAAGGCCAATGAAGCTGACGAATCACCAGAGCCAGTGGCCGATGCCAACGGCAATTTCATAGATGCTAACGGCGATACAGTAGACGCCGATGGCAAGCCCGTACCTGAAGCAGATACCTGGATGCTCCTCTCGCTGTTAGCGATTATGTTTGCTGGTAGCTGGTTCGCTAGCAAAAAGCGTAAGGCTCAAAACAGTTGAACTCGGCCTGCAATAACCGACTGTCGTTGATAACTGGCAGCCAATCGGCTCTAGCACAAACTCTGATTCTATTAGCGACATTCTGGCCAGCCTGGATTTGGTACGGCCAAAGAGTCAGCGATCAATCCGACGAGCCACTAGGAATAGTGGCACTAATTACACTGATCTATCTACTCGCCCGGCAGCAAGCAAAGAAAACCGATCAAGTTCCTACTTCGCTGACGGCGCTAACAGCGATGGTAGCGCTTTACGGCATCTCCCTAGTACTGGCACCAAAACTAATTAGTGCTGCCCTGGCCCTCATTGCTTGTGGTATTTGCCTCCGCCGCCAGCTGCACTGCCGCCTTAACAGCGGGCATTGGAGCTTATTGTTGCTATCGCTGCCGCTCGTAGCCTCCCTCAATTTCTATCTTGGCTATCCGCTGAGACTTGTAGTCGCCCGATGCGCGGTATCGCTGCTGAGCATCAACGGATTTCCGGTGAGCGCCGAAGGTACGTCACTACTATGGCACAACCAACTGATAGAAATTGATGCCCCTTGTAGCGGGATTAAAATGCTCTGGGCAGCTCTCTATCTGGCAGCCGTGCAGCTTAGCTTGAGAAAAACTAGCCTTGTACAAGCTTTGCTATATCTCGTCTTTGCAGCCACAGCAGCGGTTCTAGCTAATGTACTAAGAGTGACATCATTGTTTTATCTTGAAGCCGGAATCATTACAGCACCGGCAGCTCTTCCCCAATTAATAGCCGCCCACTTCGAAAGCGCTGTGCATACAGGCACAGGCATAACAGCGTTTTTGCTAGTGGCCCTGATTCTCTACTTTGCCGACCAGCGCATTAACAAGAACACAATCAAAGAAGGCACTGCGGAACCCGTCCTTGATGCGGCTCCAGCGAGTGCAGTTAAAAACCAATCCAAAATAACAGCTAAAAAAGCAAGCGGCAGCAGCTCAAGCGACAAATACTTCAATAACAAATACTTCAACTACAAATACTTCTACTTAGCCTGCGCCATAGCTGCCATTATCCCCTTCTTCACGCAGCAAAAACCAACTCTCAAACAAGAAGAACAATGGCCGACTACCTATGAAGGACAAAAACTAAGACCTTTACCGCTCACTGGCAGCGAACTAGAATTTGCCCGAAATTTCCCTGGTTCAATAGCCGTTTTCCAGACAGACAAGCAGACAATCATCCTCCGCCGGGTAAGGCAAGCCACCAGACAATTGCATCCGGCAGCAGATTGCTATCGCGCTAGCGGCTTCAAAATTACCAATCTTCATCGTGAAATAGACGGAGCGGGGGTGGCATGGAATGCCTTATTGGCAGAGAAAAGCACACGACAGCTGCAGGTACGTGAACGCATTTACGACGAGAACGGCCAAAACTATACAGATGTCTCCCAATGGTACTGGGCTGCACTCTGGGGCCAAAGCAAGGGACCATGGTGGTCGATTACAACAGTAACAGCGCTGAGCCAACCCGACTAGCCATACCAGCGCAGATTTGCTATCCTCTGCTGTCATGTATACATTAGGACACGCCGCATTACTAATAGTTGTTTTTGTTTCATTGGCTCTGGCCGGTCAATGGCTGGTCAATCACTCTTTTAAACAAGAAGTTTTAGAGAAGCATCACAGCGCTGGCGAAGCGATGATGGGAGTAGTGGGCACACTCTTTGCTGTCTTACTCGGCTTCATGATTGCGTCAGCCATGGATAAGTATAACGATGCTCGCATGCACGACGAACAAGAAGCAAGCAACGTTGCTAGCGTCTTTCGCGTCGCTCGCGGTCTTTCAGACATCGACCGACCAAGAATCAGGCAATTGTGTCGCGAGTATGTTGACGACGTTATAAATAGCGAATGGCCTAAGATGGAACGTCGTGAAAAAATCAATCATGGCTGGGAAACTTATCAAAAGCTCTGGGAATCAGTCGTTGCAACGGTGCCGGAGAATGATAGACAGAGCAATTTGCAGCAAGGCCTAATTAGCTCTATGCAGTCGCTGGGAGAACATCGACGGGCTCGAATACTACTAGCGCAAACATCAATGCAGCCGGCTCTTTGGGTTATAGTAGGCCTCGGAGCCGCTATTACAATATTTTTGAGCTATATTTTCGCCTCCGAATTTCCCAAGATCCAAGGTATGATGACGACCCTTGTGGCCACGGCTATGGCCCTCAACATCTGGATGCTGTCAGCCTACAGCCACCCTTACAGCGGTGAACTGAAAATTCAACCAACCATGTTCTTACTCCTTAAAGATGCGATTCTTACAGTGCCAGACACTCCATCACGCTACTTACACGATCCAGTCGAGACCGCTAAGTAAGTAGGTAAACCGCGTGCTCTTAAGTATTTGAAAAATACTTGAGTACTCAACAATCCAATTTTCCAGCAAGAGCGTGCTACTTCGATTCAATAGAGAAAGTGTTAAACGTTCGCTTGAACTCTTCAATGCTGACTTCAGAAGTGCCGTCTGTACCGCTTCTTCCCCATGGATTTCTTACAGTTATAAAGCGATGTCCTTGGGCGTCTTCTCTATAACCAATTACTGAATAAGCGTGCTTGGTCGGATAACCGTTAGGCAGTCGATCCTTGTCGGATTCACCCGGAGTTCCGCAGGTAACCATACGCGAATCGCGCAAAGCCTCTTTAATTTCAGTGGCGATTGCATCCTCAGAATTCCAATAGGAGATAGACATGGTGCTTTTCTTAGCACTGAGAAGGTTCATTGCCTCAGTGTTCCGACCACCACCATCAGCGCCATCGGTAGGGGTGCGCTCTTGCTGGCCCGGTATCCAGTCAGTCAAGCTAGTCAAACCATGGGTTTGGCGGTATTGGCCAAAGGCTTTTTCGATCACATTGGCCCAAGTACCGTATTCACTGGCGGCGTTGTAGACCCCGAGCTCAGCTTCAGTAGGAGCCTTGACGATAATAGGCTCATTGGGAGCACCGGGAAAGGTGACAGTGTAAGTGCCATCGTTATTGTCTTTGATCATTTTCTCGATGTCTTGTGGGCGCTCTTGCGCCAGCGAGGCCAGTGAGGCTTCGAAATAGCAGTCACCAATGCTTCTCTGTTTAATAGCTTCAGGACTTATACTTTTAATGGCGTCACCATCTGCGAATAAGGCATAGTTAACGCCGGGCTTTTGACTCTCGGCAGTGAAATTTTTACCGCTGGATACTTCAATAACAGCCCGAGATTGCAGCGTTGCCTCAAATTTCGTCGCATGAGTTTTAAAATCGGCTGCCGATATGTTGCTCGAACCGAAATAGGTATCGGCACCGCGGATAGTATCGTAATTGT
Organism: uncultured bacterium; assembly: GCA_913063055.1. Lineage (GTDB taxonomy): Bacteria > Cyanobacteriota > Vampirovibrionia > Obscuribacterales > Obscuribacteraceae. Next base: position 5,154 of record CAJXZK010000021.1, on the reverse strand, counting down.
CGACAAGATAACGAAGGGCTTTCTTCTCTTGCTCGTCTTTAACGTCAAGAGCCTGCTTAGCCAACTCCTCTCGGCTAACCTGTCCGTCGCCATTGGCATCGACCTTCTTAAGACTATCACCACTTAAATAGTTCTTTGCGGCGTTCAAGCCATCCAAACGACTGCGCTGAGTCTCTTGCATAGCGCCATAAGCTTCAAGATCTTCTCTGGATATCGAATACTCACGGGGATCTCCTGCAGAGACAGTAGTCGAGACCAAATTTCCTGAAGGAACATCATCATGTAGACGACTGAGAGACTGACGTGCCTTGAAAAGTGCAGCCACAGTCTGCGCCTCTTCATTGACATAACGATCATCCTGCATGGCCGCAACAGTCTCTTTATCACTAATAAAACCATCTTTATCGGTATCAAGGAGATCGAACATAGCAAGACTCTTTTTGGCGAAGGCGCCATCCTCCAAATTTGCTGTTTGACTAGAGCGAACAAAACTACCAGACAGTTCGGCCTCAACAACACCGGCAGCAACAGATCCGGTAGTAGGTTTGCCAGAGTCAGCGATAGCCGCGTCTCTAGGCCCCCTCGCTGGCCCTTCATCTACCAACCTGAGCGCCGGTAGGCGACCACTCAGTTCCAATTTTGCTGTAGCTTTTTCGTCAGAACTCTTAGAAGAATCAGCCGGAGAAGCTTTACGAGACTCATCCTTAGAGTCGTCCTGTTTCTTGCCATGCTTATCAATAGCATGCCAATCTTTGAGCAAGCGATCATGAACGGTAATGGAAGAATCCTTAGCACTACTATCATGTGATTGACGATGAAGTTCAGCCATAATGCACAGCTCCTGATAGATTCGAGAAAATAGTAAAGTCGCCAGACCAATCAATAAGAAGAGCAACCAAGCAAGCAAACAAGTGAGGAAGCGAGGAAGCAAGCAAACAAGCAATCGAGCAAGCAGTCACTCGATTAATCAATCGATGGCTGAACTATAGGCACTAATTGTTTACGCGACGTTAACGCCGATTTTTAAAGGCTCAGCCCAAAAAGCGTTTTAGATAAGGTGCTGTGCGACTGTTTTTCACTTCAGCCAATTGCTGTGGACTACCAGCACCTACTATTTGGCCACCCTGATCACCAGCACCAGGACCAATATCAATCACCCAATCGCTGCCTGCTACCACACGCATCTCGTGCTCCACCACAATAACGGTATTGCCTGACTGCACCAGACCATCAAGCTGAGTCATCAGCTTCTCAACATCAGAAGGATGCAAACCAGTGGTGGGCTCATCAAGCACATAGAGGGTGTCGCCGCGGTGAACGCGCTGTAGTTCAGTAGCAAGCTTGATACGTTGAGCCTCTCCACCAGAAAGTTCGGTGGCTGGCTGACCAAGGCGCAGATAACCAAGACCAACTTCGCGCAAGACATGAAAGGAACGGCGCACGGCTGGTTCGTCTTCAAAGAATTCCCAAGCCTGATCAACAGTCATACCAAGCACTTCAGCAATATTTTTATCACGATATTTTATATCAAGAGTTTTGGCATTATAGCGAGCACCGTGGCAAGTGGGGCAGGGTGCATAGACACTGGGCAAGAAGAGCAGCTCAACCATGACAAAGCCTTCGCCTTCGCAATTCTCACAGCGCCCCTTAGCGACGTTGAAAGAAAAGCGACCAGCATCATAATGACGTGCACGAGCCATTCTTGTGTTAGCAAAAAGCTTACGAATATGATCAAACAGGCCAGTATAAGTAGCCAAATTTGATCGCGGAGTACGTCCAATAGCCTTCTGGTCTACCACCACAAGGCGCTTGACGCCTTCCATCCCCGAAGCTATCTGCCCACCAGTTTTTATAACCTCTGTCTTTTCTAGTTCTTCGCCTTCCTCTTCAGCAACTACTATTTGCTGCCCCAAAGCCTCGGCGACAAGCTCTACCAATGCTTGACTAACGAGACTGGATTTACCCGAGCCCGAAACACCAGTGATAGTTGTAAACGCACCAAGAGGAAAAGCGACATCGAGCTTATTTAGATTGTTGCGAGTAACACCAGAAAGCTTGAGCCATCCTGATGGTTTACGCAGCTTACGCTGGGGAGGCTTTTCTTGGGCAAACAAGTAGCGCCTGGTCTGCGACTCTTCCACTTGCGCTAAACCAGCTGCAGGGCCACTATAAAGCACGTATCCGCCCTGCTCACCAGCAGCGGGGCCAACATCGACAATCCAGTCAGCGTGCTTAATCACATCAAGATCGTGCTCGACAACAAAAAGCGAATTACCAGAACTCTTTAGCTGTTCCAGTGCAGAAAGTAAGGCTTCTGTATCGGCCGGGTGCAGCCCCGCTGATGGTTCGTCTAGTACATAGACCACTCCAAACAAATTAGAGCGCACCTGGGTAGCTAATCTCAAGCGCTGTAGTTCACCAGGAGAAAGAGTAGGTGTGCCGCGATCGAGAGCTAAATAACCAAGGCCAAGATCAAGTAAAACAGAGATACGAGCATTTAAATCGAAGGCTATGCGCTGAGCTACAATTGCCTTTTCTGGGTGCTCCTTTTCTAACTTAACCAGTGCAGGAGCTGATCCGTCAGCATATGGACGCAGAATCTCAGAGAGTTTGATGATTGGATAATTAGTGATATCAGCAATATCAAGACCAGCAAACTTAACCGAAAGAGATTCAAGACGCAGCCGTTTGCCTTTGCAGAGGCGGCATTCGGCGCTCACCATATACTTTGACACGCGCTTTTTCATTGCAGCACTTTGGGTGTTAGCAAAGTTATAGAGCACATGCCTTTTGGCACTAGAGAAATTGCCGTTGTAACTTGGCGGCTCTTTGCGCTTCATCGCTGCTTTTACTTCGTGCGCTTCGAAATTAGCATAGACTGGCACAACTGGCTGTTCATCAGTGAAGAGAATCCAATCGCGATCTTTCTTGGACATTTCGCGCCAGGGCTTATCAATGTCATAACCTAAAGTGACAAGCATGTCTTTCAAGTTCTGTCCGTGCCAAGCCGGTGGCCAGGCCGCTATACACTTCTGGCGAATGGTGAGACTATCATCAGGCACCATCGACTTTTCTGTCACTTCATAGATACGCCCTAATCCATGACAGTCAGGACAGGCACCAGAAGGAGTGTTGGTAGAAAAAGCTTCTGCATCCAAATGGGGCTGATTAGCAGGATAGTTTCCAGCCCGGGAATAGAGCATGCGCAGCAGGTTGGAAAGAGTGGTAACGCTGCCCACCGACGAACGAGTTGTGGGAGCGCCACGCTGCTGCTGTAGTGCTACTGCTGGTGGCAACCCTTCAATTTCATCTACTTCAGGCACGCTCATCTGGTGAAAAAGCCGACGGGCGTATGGAGAAACTGATTCTAAATATCTTCTCTGAGCCTCGGCATAAAGTGTGCCAAAGGCCAGTGATGACTTGCCAGATCCAGAAACGCCAGTGAATACCACTAATGAATCACGAGGAATATCAACATCAATGTCTTTCAAATTATGCTCACGAGCACCGCGCACCAGCACGAATCCATCTTTTCGCTCAGTTGATACTTTGGTTACAGCCACAGTGGGAGCTGGCTGCGTGGAATGATTTTTGCTACCCTTACTCATTTTTCTGGTTCATTTTTGCAGTTCGTTTTTTCGATTCAATTTTTCTTGCTTGCCATCACTCTAGCAAGCTTACATTTTGTCAGTGCTGATTTAGTGCTTACAATACTATAGCCTCGACCGAGTTTAGATGAATATGTTCCTGAAGCACTACCTGTCAGAGTTTCAAGGAAAGCCGCTAAGCCCGCGAGTGAACATGCCAAGAACGGCCAGCAGTAGGCATTTCAGAAAAAGCAAAAATCCAGCTCTGTGCTAAAGCAAGCACCCAGGCTAGCTTCCAAGGTCGCATCCTCTTGACTTCCTACCATCCCAAGTACTAGAATGGTGAGTAAGCACTCATATCAATTTGCAGAAAGTGTCTGCAGGTTTTTAAGATGTGATTGCCAGGTGAAAATACTATGAAAAATTTGGAGTTTATTCTGTTTCTTTTGCTGCTCATTGGCGGCATTAACTGGGGTCTAGTAGGCGCTTTCAACTATAACTTCGTAACCACTGTTCTAGGTGATGGCACGGCAACACGCGTTGTTTATGCACTTGTAGGTCTAGGCGCTGTCTATGAAGCCTACAAAATGATGAAAAAGCGCACGGCATAAATTTGTTACTGTTACATAAAGCGCAAACAACTGTAACAGTTGTAGCGCCCGCATAGAAGATAATCTGTTGGCTCAAAAGGCGAACAGCTGAACTGCTAGCATTAAGCTCGCAAGCAACATTAGCTTGCCAATTAATTGCTTGTTTTGGCTGGTCATTTTGGAGCTTCGCAGTTGCAAACGAAGCTACTCAGAGACAATGAAGCTGCAAAACAGTTAGAATAGATACGACCTATCGGCCAATCCGACAGGACCGCGTATTTGCCACTATCTGTATTCTTGCTGCGTCAACCTTCTCGTGAGATAAAACTACGTTGAAACCAATCTGCATTTTAAGCGCTCTGGCAATTTTGGCCTCGTCGGCCGGACACGCCCTCGCAGCAGATTCTCCCAGCTCCACTCCCTACCAATTGGGTCTGCAATCGTACAAAAAAGGTGATTTCGCCAAAGCCTCAACTTACTTTGAAGAAGCCTTGAAAAAGACTCAAGGTGATCCCTTGCTGTGGTACTACGACGCCCTCTGTTTTCATCAATTGAAAAACTGGGCCATGGCCAAGAGTCGCTACAAAACTACCGCCCTTTACTTTCCCCAAACTGAAGCAGGCAAGAGAGCAGCAGCAGCGCTAAAGGGAATCGACCCTTCTTTCACCATGCCCCAGGCAGCGACAGCAACAGGTGCGACTAACCAAGCAAGCAGCACATCCAGCAAGGGTGGCAGCGCTGAGGCGGCGAAAGGTGGAAACCAATCGGCCGACACAAAAACAAAAGACGATGACGACGATGATGAAGATACAGAGCAAGTTGTAGCAAAGACGGCCTTAGCGAAAGAGTTAGCGACACTGCCAGACACTGCCCACTTCTACTTCAAAAAAGGGGCGCAAGGACACATGGAAGTTGACCTTATGGTCAATGGTCATCCAGTTAAGGCACTTTTCGATACGGGTGCTAGCGCTTTTTTC
>CAJXZK010000020.1 GCA_913063055.1 uncultured bacterium | reverse complement strand
AGCTTCACCAGAATGTCGCGATTGCTTTCAATTTCTATAGTTTTGATATCCGCATAATCACTTTTAAAGGGTGACAGGTCTGAAGCCCCCAAAAGAAGCGACGCTTTGACATCAGTGGCAGTGAGCGGCTCACCGTTAGAAAAACGCAAATTAGGACGCAGCTTAAAACGATAGGACAAGCCGTCGTCAGAAATAGCATAAGACTCAGCCAGTGCTGGCTTGAGGGTCATAGTTCGGTCATATTTGACCAATCCGTCATAAACAAGCGATGCCGCTGTATAAGAGCCGGAATCTATACCGCGTACTGGATTAAAAGAAACCGGCTCCCAAACCATGCCAAGTACAATTTGCTTGAACGAATTTTTGAGAACTGGGTTCTGGGCCCTAACGACTGAAAATCCAGCCAATGCAGCAAGGCAAAGAGCAACGGCAATGTTATTGCCTAGCCGATTTTGGCCTAGCTTATTCTTGCCTAGCTTCAGATACCCGATGGTCCACCTTGAGATACAAAGTAGAAACAGGCAAGCATAACCAGCATGGCGCTAGTAACACCGAGCCAGAAACCAGCCACCAGAATCTGCCAGACAATCAGGGCCTGACGAGCTGTCAAGCTGATCATAATGCCAAGGCGATTGATGATGTAGAAGACTACAGAACCAACAGTGAAGAGCAGTGGTAGTAGTTTTAGAACCGGCGAAACCGGCACGGAAACGGCCATTACCAGGCTCAAAATACACATAATCACAAGTATGATGGTGACGTAGTCAGAAAAACGCTGCTTAACGTTTTCAGCCACCGAAGCATCGTTGATATGCTTAATTGCCAAGTACAAATTAGCAAGACCTGCCCGACGGGGGAAGTTTCCGGCTTCTTGGGGCATTGGTGGTTCAAAAGCTGGCTTGGCAGCAGCATCGGAGCCCTGGGCATCTCCCGCTGATTCTGGCTTTGTTGAGTCGGCTTCAGCCACAGAGACCTCGCAAGTACTTGGGAAGAGAAAAACTAAATCATTGCCTTACCGGCAAGTAAAACATTTGACTAACTAATATTATCATTCAACCCGCAACTCTTAACCCGCAGCGCAAAGACTAAGACAGATAACAAGTGACCAATTCAGCAAACAAACCAAATTCGACAGAGCCAAGCGTTACCGTGCTGGTTTTGCACTGGCGCGGAATGGAAAAAACTAGGCGTTGCCTCACTTCACTCAGGGCAAGGAGCTATCAAAACAGCCACGTGCTTTTAGTCGCAAACGGCTCTCCAGATGGTGACAGTGCTCAGTTAGCGACAGAATTTCCTGAGGTTGAGGTGCTCACCTTAGATCGTAACTACGGTTTTGCTGGCGGCTGCAATCGCGGCATGGAGAAAGCCCTGGCCGACCAGGCTGACTTTATATGGCTGCTCAATAACGATGCTATAGCAAAACCAGAAAGCATTGAGCACCTGGTCAAAGCAGCAATTGCTAACCCTGAAGCTGGCGCACTCGGAGCCATTGTCTTAGAAGGCCACAGCAGCACAGCAGAAGAAGCGGGTCTAGGCGAGATTAACTTCAAGAAAGCCAAAACCTATCTGCGCAAAACTGGCCAAGATAAAAGCAGTAGTCAAACCAGCTCAAAACAAGAAAGCGGAGTCTATTCCTGCTCCTGGCTGTCCGGTTCTAATTTGCTTCTACGCAGTAGTGCGCTTAGCAAAGTAGGCCTCTTCGACGAACGTTACTATCTTTACTTTGAAGATGTAGAGTTGTGTAAACGTCTTACTGATGCTGGCTTCAAATGTCTCCTGGTACCGGGCTCTACCATCGAGCATGAGGGAAACGCGTCCACCCAGGGCGGTCTCAGCCTGTGGCGCTCTTATTATCACAGCCGGAATCGCCTGCTTTTCTTCATGCAGTATTGCTCGCCAAGCCAGCGTCCAATTGCTCTTTTGTCTATTTGGGGCCATTTCATTAAACACTGCTTTACTCTGCCGCTAAGGGGAAAAGCAGGCAGAGCAAGGCTAAAGGCCGAATGGTTAGGTCTGAACGACTACTACTCAAAACGACTAGGGCCAGCTACCTGTCTAGACTGGTGCGAAAGCGTAAAATTATAGATACTTGCTACGGCCCCATCGAGATTGGGAATAATGGCCATAAGTAGAGAAAAATTATAGTTGTTCGACAGGACAACTATGGAAACCCTGGAGATGCAGTGGATTTAAGACTGGGAACCATTTTAAGCCACTTCGGCTTACTGCAAGAGCATGAATTCGACCGCGCCCTCAAAGTCGCTAACGAGACACGGCTTCCTGTTGGCAAAGTTCTAGTCATGTTCGAACAAATCACCGATAACACCCTAAAAGCAGTAATAGACGCCCAATGGATGCTCAAGGACGGCTTGATCTCAATTAGTCAGGCACAGCACGCAGTAGACCTGGTGCGTCGCAAAAACTGGGCCTTCAACGATGCTTTGGTAACTATGGGCATTGATGCTTACGCTACCCGTGGCGCTCGCTTGGGCGAACTCATGGTTGGCTCGGGACAGCTCAGCGAAGATGAGATTAGTAAGTTTCTCAAAGTGAGCAACTACTCAGGCCTGCCCCTCGGTCGCATTTTGCTCCTACTCGACCGCGTTAGCGAAAATGCATTAGGTTCAACCCTAAGACTGCAGCACGATATTAGAGTTGGTGGCCTGGAAGTAGATACGGGCCTAGCCTTGATTCGCGAAAGTGTAAAACGTGAACCAATAACCCGCACAGATAATTTATTGCTTGGTGAATTGCTATCCCACGCTGGCATTTTGAAAGATTCTGAAGTAGCCGTGGCACTCGATATAGCTGCCGCCAACAGCAAAATGGTGGGAGAGGTTTTAACAGAGCATGGTTGGATTTCAGACACAGTTTTAGACAAGGCTTTGAGCTTGCAAAAAAGAGCCCGCTCCAAAGAAATTTCGCTTGATGACGCCATCTCAACTCTCAAGGGCCAGGCCGAAACTGGCGCATTCGCCCCTCTATCAGCCTTTGATTTTACTGGCCCAACTAATTTTGAGCGCAACATTAGCCTCTATGAATATCTCCGTTTAACTGGCTATATCACACCGGAAAAACTTTCTGATGTAGTCACTCGCGCCGCTAGAGAACCGGCCATAATTGCCGATCTCCAAGAGAGCCCACAGGCCTCTCTGAAAGAAACACTAAAAGTTGCCGTCACCGACTCAAATCGTTTTCTCCGGCTGCTCTCAAGCGTCTTACCTGACGATAAAGACATCATCGATACTGGCTACGCTTTTCAACAACAAGTACGCAAAGGCACTATAAAACTTGATCGCTCAATTCTAGAATTTACTTTGATGCGCACAAAGAAAGACATGGCCTTCTCACTCTAAAGAAAATAGTTGAGTACTCAACAAAAGTCACTACTTAAAAAGATCTCCTTCAAGAGACTTACTGGCAGAGAGAGCAGCTCTCTCGTCTTTTTCAGCCAAACTAACTTGTCCTAAGGAGCGATAGGCTTTCGCTCTGCCTTTATAAGCCAAGCCATGCAAACGTGGATCTACTAAAGCAATTGTGTAGTCTTTGATTGCATCCTCTAGAGAACCAGCCTCCTGGCGATATGTGGCACGAGCAAAATAATAAATATAGTCTTTTGGTTGGAGAACAATAGCATCCGACATATCAGCCTCAGCTCTCTTATAGTCATGCATTCTGAAATAACACTCGGCGCGATAATTGAGTAAAGTCGACGAAAGTGGCTTGAGCTTTAGCGCTCTTGAAAAACAATCAATTGCCCCGCCATAGTCTTTCAGACCCTTGCGGCACAAGGCCTCATTAGAGAGAGTTTCGGCCCTGGCACCACTGCCATTGACTAAAGCATAATCACGCACGGCCTCTGCATATTTGCCCAAGCGAAAATAACACTCGCCCCGCTTTGCCAGCGCATCTTTGTCTTTTATCACCACGGCATTGGCACGAATGAGATCAGCTAAAGCCAAATCATAATGTCGATTTAACATGTAAGAATCGGCTCGCCATAAATACAATTGCAAGTCATGCGGTTTGTCTTTGATCATTGCTCTTAGTTGAGCAGCCGCCTTTTCTGTCTCTTTTTCAGCCATCAAAATACAGTAGCGCTGCCGATCTAAACGATCGCCACAGCCTTTGAACGATTGGTCACAAGCCTGTAAAGCCTCCGCATAACGCTTGAGCTCAAATAGAGCATTAGCCTTGGTTGAATAGCAAACAGGTTTGGCTATGCCTGCTTTGATAAAGCCATCACAAAGAAATACTTGATCTGAATATTTCTTCCTCTTTGCCAATTCAGAAAGAATAGTATCCTGCACTGTCAGGTCTTTGGTTAGCCGCATATACGTCAAAATATCGGCTAACCCTTCTTTGGGCAAGCCCAATTTAAACTCTAAGAAAGCTTTGTTAGAGTATGCTCTATAAAATTTCAATTCTATTGCACGACCAAACTGAGCCATAGCATCCTTGTCGCGTCCAAATAACTCTAAAGCTAGACCAAGCATTAGAGCCGTTTCTCCGTCTTTCGGAGCGAGCCTCTTAGCCAAAGGCAAATCCGCTAGGGCCTTCTCTTTGTCGCCTTTTTTTAAATAAGCATTGGCTCTGACTTTGCAAATCTGCGCCACAACTGGCTCTTTGTTCAAATCAAAATATCTGTTAGCATCAGCAATAGTGGCATCTGTATTACCAAGGGCATTGTGTACTTCAGCCCGATATCCATACAATCGAGCAGCCTTTGGATGACTAAGCAAATAAGTATCAAGTCGCTTTAGCCTGATATTCAAATCAGGTATAGCAGTCACTTCAGCGTACTCGCGCTTATCTTCTGCGTTCAAAGCCAGGCAACACAACTGCGAAGTACTGAGCAGTTGCAAACAAAAAAGCAAAACAACAATTGAAAATCTACTCATTGCTTGAACAAATCGCCCTCCACAGCTTTGCTGGCAGAGCCTGAAGCGCGCAAATCTTGAGCTGCCAAAGCGTTTTTACCAAGCTTAGTGTAGGCCTTTGCTCGAGCAGCATAGGCAACGCTATGCAAATTATGATCAGCAAGACAAACAGTAAGATCTTTGACAGCCCCCTCGGCATCGCCAGCACCAAGGCGGCACAAGCCTCTGGCGAAATATAGAGAATAATTCTTTGGAGCTAGAGCAATAGCATCATCGAAATCACTTTCACTATGAGCATAATCTTTCATACGAAAATAGCAATCAGCTCGCTGAGCAAATAACCTGACCATCAACGGTTTCATGGCAATGGCACGAGTAAAGCAAAGAACTGCTTCACTATATTTGGCCAGTGCTTTTAGCGACATTGCTTCTAGATACAAGCTGTTATAGTCTGCCTTAGTTCGATTTACCACAGCAAATTCGCGCGCCGCTGTATCATATTGGCCCAAAGCAAAATAGCATTCAGCCCTCTTAGCGCGAGCATCCATATCTTTCTCAACAAGTGACCCGGCAAAACTATAATCTGAGAGAGCTTCTTCAAAGTCCTGCTCTTTAACCAAGCTCTTGGCTCGTAGAAGTCTTAATTTCTTGTCTTTGGGCGCCGCTTTAATCATCGCATTTACTTCTTCTGCGGCTGATTTCGAATCACCCATGCCTTTGTAAATATTGTACTTAAGCTCGTGTAAATCAGACCCGAATAACCGCTTAAACTTATCGCAAGCTGCCAGGGCCTCGGGGAACCGATTTAAACGAAATAGAGCCTCTACTATCCAGGCCTGCACAGTGCGGTCAGTAAATTTCGCCTGAGCAAGCGCTTGGCCAACTATTACAACTTTCTGCCACTCTTTTCTTTGACAGAGTACAGCAACTATATCCCTGACAGCATCACGGTTCTTAGTCTTCTTGGCAAATTCAACAGTGTCTCTTACTCCATCAGAAACTCGATTGAGATTCAATTCAGCAATGGCCTTTATCTGCAAAGCATCAATATTATTTTGCTTGACTGCTCGACTAGCTATCTCTAAGGCCTCCGAGCTGCGTCCGAGTGCGTTTAAAGCTAAGGCCCGAAGGCGCATACTATCCGTGTCTTCCTGTGTCAGACGTCGAAGGGCATCAAGATCTCTCAGCGCTTCTTCTGTTCGTCCTGTTCTAAGCAATGAATTGATGCGCGCCTTATAAACATAAGGCTCAATAGGGTTGGGCTTGAGCTCGAAATAGCGATTGGCATCGCGAATTGATTCTGGCGATTGCGCAAGACCGCAATGTAATTGGGCACGAAAACCAATAACCGGTGCCGATTTGGGATGGGACTGCAAATACCTATCCAACCGTTTGATCTGTTCTTTTTTATCAGTAAGCATCCTTACTTCTTTAAGTTCCTGTTGATCTTCTAGAGACACAGCAGCATAACTAGATAGAGATGAACTCAATAGAGCTAGCAAACAAACCAAACTAGTAACAGATTTTCTCATTGCTTGAACAAATCGCCCTCCACAGCTTTACTGGCAGAGCCTGAAGCGCGCAAGTCTTGAGCAGCCAAAGCATGTTTGCCAAGTTTAGTGTAGGCCTTTGCCCGCTCGGCATAAGCAACACTATGCAAATTATGCTCCGCAAGACAAACAGTAAGATCTTTGACAGCCCCCTCAGCATTGCCAGCGGCAAGGCGACAGGAGCCCCTGGCCAGATAGAAAGAAGGGTTTTTGCTATCTAGAGTAATGGCATCACTCAAGTCATGCTCACAAAGAGCATAGTCTTTCATACGAAAATAGCAGTCGGCACGAAAAGCAAACAAATTATTCGACAGCGGTGCAAGCTTCAAAGCACGGGTAAAACATTGCTCAGCCTGACGATACTTCTTCAGTGCTTTAAAATTCAGTCCGGCAAAAGTCAACGACTTAACAGTAGCATCTGCACTATTTATCTTAGCTAAATCGACCTCGGCTTTCTCATATTGACCCAGGCGAAAACGGCATTCTGCTTTCTTCAATAGAGCATTTTGATCTTTGGCCACGAGAACATCAGCACGGTCTAAATCGGCCAACGCTAAATCATAGTTTTGTTGACTCAAATAAGCGTCTGCCCGCATCAGATAGAGACCGAGTTGATTTGGTGATAAGGCAATTAGCTTATTTACATAAGCCATTGCTCTATCGGTCTGACCTAACTTAAAGTAGCTATTGAAGCGCAATTCTTCAAATCTTCTGAGAGTGGCCAATTCTGCCTTTTTGCCAAATTTTTCCTCACAATAATCAAGCTCATGCAAAACTTTTTCAAATCTACCCAGCAGATAGAGAGTATCAACTCGCTTGAAATAAACAAATGGTTTAGCTAATTTTGCCTCAATGAGACCATCATAAAGAGCTAATAAATTCATGTTTCCGCTTTTGCTAACTTCGCCAACAAGACGTTCCTGAGCGTCTGTGGCTTTGCTGGTACGAATATAAGCAACGCCATCAGCCGTAGCAGCGGCTCTATCATTCAATTTGAATTCAAGGCAAGCCTTGTGAAAATAGGCCTCGTTATACTTCAGTTCAATAGCCTTTGAATACTGCACAAGAGCGTCTTTTGCACGGCCCAATCGGTCTAAATTAAGAGCCATCAGAAATACTGTGGCGCCATCTTTTGCATCTAATTTATTTGCGGCTTCAAGATCATGCAGAGCTTTGGTGTATTCACCCAATTTATAATAAGAGTGCGCCCGAACTTTGTATATTACTGGCAGCGCTGGTTCTCGATTTAATTCAAAATAGCGCGTAGCATCTCGAATAGTTTCTTTGCTTTGGCCAAGACAATTGTAGACTTCGGCCCGAAAACCCACGACTCTAGCCGAATTAGGATGGGTCAATAAATAGGTATCGAGATGTTTGATTATCGCTTGCTTATCAGGAAGAGCATTGGCTTCGCTTATCTCTCGCTTCTCCTCTGGCGTTTCTGCCACGCACTGAAGCAATGAACTAGCAGTCATCTCAAAGAGTAAAATCACAGCAAGTTGCAAGCGACTAGACATTAACTGACCCCGGTAAATCTGGCGGTGAAAAATTAAAGAACCGAGAGACCGACGTGTTCAACCAATCATGCCCGGCAAAAGTTGAAAGCAAACCAGAGGGAAGGTGGCATTAATGACCGGCCTGAGTGTAAACTCTCATACTGAACAACGACACTAAACCAATCCTTCCTGTACAGAAATCCCAATACAGATAACCAATGGCCAAAATCCTTGTTGTAGAAGATGATCGACTAGTAGCAGAACTGCTACGCGACCGCCTCAAGCTCGATCAGCACAAGGTGGAGCTAGCTCACAACGGCCAGGACGCCCTTGATTTAGCTCTTTCATTTCACTTTGAGCTTTTGATTCTCGACCTGGGTTTGCCGGGCCTGGACGGAATTGAGGTCTTAAAGGGCTACCGCAGCAAAGGTCAAACCTCGCCAGTGCTAATTCTTACTGGCAAAAATCAAGCGGCCGAAATAGAACTGGGCCTCGATGCCGGCGCCGACGACTACATGACCAAACCTTATGACATCCGCGAACTCTGCGCCCGAGTCAGAGCTCTTTTGCGCCGGGCAGCCAATAGCACTAGTAATGTTCTTACCTGTGGCGAATTAACCATGGATACAGCCAGAGCTGAGGTCAGGGTGGGCGACAACCTGGTTAAGATGCTGCAAACTGAGTATCAGTTATTAGAATTTTTCCTCAGACATAAGGGTCGAGTATTCAGCGCTGAGGAGCTATTGAGCAGTTGCTGGGACTCTGAAACAGAAGCTACTGAAGGTGCAGTGAGAACTTACATCACTCGAATCAGAAAAAAAATTGATATAGAAGGCAAAAAGTCGATGCTGCAAAGCATCTATGGTCTTGGTTATAAGCTGGACGACGCTGAATAAAAGATTTTAGAAACAGACAAGAACTCGCCATTTTTAGAGCGAGATCTTGCTGTCTGCATTATTTGAAGGTCGTTGACCACACTACTTAGCTGTTTTTTGCGTCAATTTGACAATATGGTCACGAGCATGTTGCCGGGTTCTGTCACTACCACCCTCGCGTGCCAGGTACTCAATCACACCATAAGCCGCCTCAGCATTCATCTTCACTAGTTTATCCATGGCCGCTCTCTGGAAGTCACCATTGTCTTCTTTCTCATTGTGGCTCTTGAGCAGAGATCTCACTACTACAGCAACAGCTGTTGGACCAGGATGTCCATCTAGGTACTTGTTCTTTGTATCTGCAGCCATGTGCTCTATACCAGCCAGCAATTCTATTCTTGCGGACACTGGAACCTTAGGATTATTCAAGCCATCTATAATCAACCTGGTAGCCAACTCATGTTCCACTCCAGGTTTCTTAATGACCTCAACCAGAGCCTTAGCAGCTTGCTTCTGCCACTCTTCGCGATCGGTTTTAAGAGCACTGCCACCGTGCCCAACTCTATATTCATTCTCCGTACCGAAATTAAAACCATCAGTATGCTTACCAGTCATAAACTCATAAAGCATGAACTGCTTAGCTTTATGATTGGGATCACCAGGATTTGCGGCCTGATAACGCAAGTCTTGCCACTGCTGGGCGCGTTTCTCAACCAGAGCATCTTCATCAGCCCGGCGACCACTTCCAGTCCAATAAGTACCAAGATTATTTAGCTTCGCTCTAATATCACCATCGGCTAAGAGATTCATATCTTCCTGCTGGCGCAGCCACTTTGTCTTCTCTGCTGTAGCAGTTGGATGATCATCTTTCATAGTCGCTACAGCGCCGTTCAATCTTCTATCTTCGCTCTCCGAAAAATTATTGAAAGCAGCCCGAATCTGATTACGCTTATCTTCAAATTGATTCGGTTGATCTTCTTTGGGTTTAGCATCTGGCTTCAACAGATCAATACCTTTAGGACTCTGAGCACCCTGCGGAACTTTAGGGGCTTCGGGAGCTTTCGCGGCAGGAGGGGCCTCAACTTGAGCTCCTGGCTTCTTCACCTCTGGCTTGTTTATCCCTGGTTTATTCGAATCGGGCTCGACAGGTTTGCCATCTCTAGTCTTTGGATTCGGCACAACTTCACGCGGTATCGGGCCTAGCGTAGGAGGCTTGGGCTGTACATCTTGGGGCGTTAATTCCGGTGGCAGTGTTTTGCGAATATCGTCTAATATACCGTCAAGTGGACGAGTCCGAGGTCGGTAAAAATCTGGATCATTGTCAGGCCATCTCGGCCTACCATTATTTTTTCTAGCTTCAAGCAGTTCCAACCTCAGTGCAACAAGTTCCTGTTTCATCTTCTCTAACTCTTGAGCTTGTTCGGCAAGTTTAGCCTCAAGCTTTGCAGTCTGAGTTGACTTATCGCCAGTTCTATCAGCGGGTGCCGGAGTAGCTTCCTGCGGCTTCAGGAAAGCGTCTTTAGCGTCTTTACCTTCCGGAACGTTAAGAGGGCGACTATGAGCCTTAGCGCTATGAATATCAACGGCAAGCTGAGCGCCAGAAAAATCACTGCGATCGTTATTGAGAGCCGTCGCTACAGCCTTTACTTTGCCATCAGGGCCCATTTCTGCGTTATAGACAATAGTTCTTGCTCTGTCACCACTTATGCCTTTTTGATTCATGAGATCGCGCAGTTCAGGTGTCTTAGCGGCTTTATCGCTATCAACATAAACAAACACAGCATTGTCTTTGACTGGCCAGCCCTCGTTACCAACTCTACTGTTCTGAGCAGATTTGACACTATCGACAGAATTCATGGCCCCTGGAGTGCGATCTGAAGCAAAAACGACTACTAAGGGTTTGCCTTCTCTAGCAGCCTTAGCTAGGGCTTTAGAGTAATCTCCATCAGTAAAATCAAAATTGTTTTTGATATTGCTTTCGTGCTGACTCTTATCGAAAGGCTTCAAAACAAGGGCTCTAGAATCGCTTGGTTGACAAACTCCTCCATCGCACGAGCGACCATAAGGGGCTGGTGGCATATCCAAAGTTCGTGTAGGCATGCGATCAAAACTACGGGGTGAGCAACTACCACCCGAACACGGCGAGGCCATAGGTATTTCATGCTGCCAGACCTGTGCTTGAGGAATAACTTGCCGGTCAGAACACCTACCCGATCTACAATCACTCATTTCACTTCCTCCTAAACTGCAACGCCATCGCTGCCTTGCTAAGCATCATATGGAGCAAATGTTTCAACTTCTTGACAATCTTAAAGCGATTTCATTGATAGCTATCTGTGCTAAAAATTTCTATGCAGACTTGATTTACGCAAAAGAGCTGCCTGTAGAGGAAGAACACAGTGCAAATTCCCAAACTTGTAGCCAAAGGCTTGGTGATTATTGCTATTCCTGCACTGTTTCAGCTTGTCTTTGGCATCAGCTTAGCTGTGATGGAAAGTCGTGCTGAAAGAGCCCAGCAAGAGGAAAGACACTCAAAAGAAGTGCTGCTTGTTCTAAGCAAAATCGAATCGTCTTGTTATGACATCTCACTCAATATTGTCAGGCTCACGGTCGAGAAAAGCGTTCGCATCATAAAACTGCTCAATATCGCTGAAAACAGGCTACAAGAAGAACAGAACGAACTAATTAAACTAGTTAGCCATGACAGTGAACAAACTATCCATGCCAGCAAACTCAAAGACAAGCTCAGCAAGTTCTTAGAGGGCATAGAGGGGGTGACCAATGCCATCAAAGAAGACGATCAAACAGCTCTAACTTTAGCCGGCCTACAAATGCGTCACAGCGCTCTGAAGCAGGGCACTGGTGATGCCGAGTTAACAGCCATGAGAGAACTAGAAGAACGCCGATTGGCTGCTAATCCCCTCAATGCCGAACGCACACAAGTTATCTTGCAAATACTGATGATTGGCTTGGTTTGCAGTACTCTTGTGGCCATTGCTTCAGCCGCCTACTTTCTGCGCGATATTGTCTTCAGGCTCTACCGCATTTCTAAGAATGCTGAATTAGTTAGCCTCGGCCAAGAAATGAAGCCCGCCATGGCTGGCCAAGACGAAATCGCTAGACTTGACCAAGTGCTGCACAATATGGCCAGGAACATTCAAGAAGCATCAAAAAGAGAAAGAGCTCTTGTATCTAACGCCGCCGACGTTATTTTATGTCTGGACAAATCATTGATGATTAGCTCTATCAACAAAGCAGCGGAAACGCACTGGAACTACAGTAACGAAGAATTACTAAACAAGCGTCTTATGCAACTAGTGCCAGCAGAATTTCAAGGAGATGCCCATAGTTTTCTCTCGAATGTTCGCGGCACAAGTCAATCTGAATCAGCAGACATTCCTATTATTTGCAAAACGGGACAAGTTAGAACCTTTAGTTGGAACGTCATTTGGTCGGCTGATGAAGAGCTTCTCTTCTGTGTAGCGCACGATGTCTCTGAGTTACGTCGTGTTGAAAATGCCAAACGTGACTTCGTTAACATGGTCAGTCACGACATTAGAACTCCCCTTAGCGGTATGACAATTTTTCTAGACATGCTTGATCAGGGCGCCTATGGCGAGCTAAACGACTCTGGTAAATCACGTGCTGGTTCTATCGGCGGCGCCTTAAATCGCATTGTGGCCATGGTCAACGACTTACTTGATATTGAAAAAATGCAATCAGGTCAATTTCAAATTTTCAAAACTGATGTAAATACAAAAAGCATTCTCCAGGCCAGTCTAGAAATGGTACAGGGGCTAGCAGACCAACAACTGGTCAAAATAGAAGTCAATCTTGAGAGTACAAATTCTAGCAAAGTTGGCATAGTGCACTGTGACGAAGCCAGAATTATTCAAGTTCTACAAAATTTGCTGACCAACGCGATCAAGTTTTCACCAGCCAATTCCACTATTATTCTCGCCGTAGAAGAAACCAGTAATGCAACTAAATTTGCAGTCAAAGACCACGGCAATGGCATTAGCAAAAACGATATTCCCACGCTATTTGAGAAATTCACACAGGCTAGAAATGAAGAGCCCAACAAACCATCTGGCTTTGGCTTAGGTCTGGCAATATGCAAAGACATTATTGAGCGTCATGGTGGCACAATTGGTGTCATTAGCGAGGTCGGCCAAGGCAGTACTTTCTGGTTTACTCTACCAAATCAGCCTAGCGCGGCTTACCATCCGGTCCTAAAACAGCAATAGGTGCCACTATTGTCTCAGTCACAGGAACTTCGCTGTTAAAGAGACGCAAGCTGTTGCGAACTACACTCGGGACTGGATTTGTCACCTCAGCATTCACAGTAAAATCACCGCTGCCTTCATTTCTAGTCATAAATATCCGTTTGATTTTGGCTTCGTTGTCAATTTGCGCAACTTTGTTGAGTATGGCCGGCACCTCAAGTTTGACCTTCAAACCCTCTATATTGGTCAACTCTGGATACTTACCCTGACCAATTTGAAAACGCAAATTATCAATTTCAATTCCCTTTATAGAAATTCCAGCAGCAACGTCGCGCTGTTCTGGCAATAGAATCTCGCGCTTAGTATCTCTCTCAATAACAAACTGATTGGCTCCTTCTTTAGAAATAGACTTGATGCCCCCTGCTATTTTCTCCACCATTTCTTTGCTCTGAGCAGTGGTCTCTACACCCGAAACAGTCAATCCATATTTGATCACATCAACGGCATTATCAGTACTGATCTTAATAGGAGGAAGTTGCTTGAGAGCTTCTGTAGCTTTCACAACAGGAGACTCCAGAGCAATTTGTGCCCAACGTGCTTCAAACTGATCTTCTGCTCGTGGCTTATAGAAGCTGTCAACAGCGCCCTTGACCTGATCTCTCAGTAAGAATTCAGTGCGAATACGTGACTGCTCTTGTTGCTCGAAATAAGATGGCTCAGGTCGAGCATGGCATTGAATAGTTGAGATAGACCGTCGAGATAGGTTCTGAAATCTAGAAAGATCGCTAACCTCAGGCTCCATCGTCATCAAACCAAGTCTAATTTTCGTGTTCAGATCACGGGAACCAGGCACCAGACCTTCTATCTGCTGAACAAACTTAGCTTTGTCTTCGGGGGTTTTTGCCAAGGTATAGTCGCGCCGCGCTCGGCGCAAATCATCTTTTTGCTCTGTACTTAGGCCACGCTCAGCCGCTGCTCTTTGTCTAACCAAATCGGTAATCTGTTCAACCTGAACAGCCGTTTTTGACTTTTCTTCTTTCCTTGCAAAAGGATCGTCAAAACGCAAATAGCCATCTTTGAGACCCCCTGTTGTGGCAATAGAGTCACGTTTGCCAGCAGCCAGGTTATTTCCCTTACGTTCGCCATCCAGGTCTAATAAAAAGCGCCTGAGAGCTTCAGTATTGTCGGCTTTATCTAATTGTGGGCCACCTAATCTGCCATCGCCCATTTTTTCACCTACTAAGAAAAATCTGCCAGAAAGCTTCAGTGCCGTAATCTAAAAAAGTTTCTGTGAAAGTATCTATCCGCAACAGCAAAAAACTAGACACGTTCGCTATCAACCCTGCTTGCAGTCTGATGGCAAATTGTTTCTCAAATGTTTCTCTGAGGTCGCCTAGCCAGAAATACTCAACTAGCAAAAAAATAGAAATACTTGAGTACTCAAGTATTTCTATTTTTCTATCTAATTACGGCTTAAGCGTTAATACCTAAGGCTTAGGCTGAGTATCAGCGTCAATCTCATCCAAATCGTCTTCATCGCCGATTTCGGAACCATACTCTTCGTCTTCAGGAGAAGTACCGCGTTCGCCATCAGGCAAGCCCTTATAGCTGATTACAATGTGACGATCTGGACCTTCGCCTTCACTCTCTGAAGCAAGCTCAGGAAAAGCTTCTTGCAGATAGTTGTGCACTAGGCGGCGATCATATGCCGACATCGCCAGCAAAGGATAATGCTCATTATCACCGTTGAGAACAGCCACAGCACCTTGCTTGGCACTCTCTTCTAAAGTGCGTCTACGACGGGTACGATAGTCTAAAACGTCAACAATAAAGTGTTCACGACCAAGAGAATTGCTCTTCACCATTTGTCGCAAAACAAACTGTAAAGCCTCTAAAGTTTGGCCATTGCGACCAATTAGCATGCGAGCGTCATCACTCTTACAGTCGATGCGATAACAGCAAGTACTGTCGTCTACTTCTAATTTTTCTACAGAAGCATCGATGTCGAGAATGGCCAAAATCTTTTCGAGATAGTCTTTGGCGTTGTCATCCAGGGTGTTTAGATTCATCATAGCTTTTTCTTCTTCTTCTTAGATTTACCCGTGTCAATTGTCTCGCCGTTTTTGTCGGCTTGACCAAACTTGATTGTGCCGCCCTCATCTTTTTTCTTACCGTTTTTAGGCTCAGATGGAGTGACGTCGATAGTTCTAGGCGCTTCTTTCTTACCAGAAGATCCAGGTGTCGATGGTGCGGATGCCATCATGGCTGCTGAATCAAAACCATCAGGATCAACTAAAGGCTCTGGCGGAGTGCGCATAACAAGCCAAGTTTGCGCAGTCTGGAAGAGGTTAGAAACGACCATATAGAGATAAACACCAGTGGGCAATGGAATAAAGAAGAAGCTCACCGACATTGCAATCGGCATGTACTTCATGGTGTCTTGGGTGACACGCTGACTCTCATCCATTTCATCAGGGTTCTGCTTAGCCATGGTCAGCTTCGAAGACAAGAACATCGAAGCACCAAAGGCAATGATCAAGACGACTAAGTCGTAATTTTCTGGTTTAAGTAAATCAACGCCAGTAGCGGTCTTACCCAGTGAATTGATAAAGAGGAATTGATCTCTTTTAGCAATGCCGTGCACAACTGCTTCAACGTGAAACTCTCCAGGCGCTGAGAAAACAGCATGGCCTGTTTGATCAATCGAACCTTCGGAAGGAGTAGCAAATTTACCGCCGAACTTCATTACCCATAATGGTTTGAAGTCTTCTGGCAATTTGCCTTCGGTTGCCCGGGTACCAAAATCAATGGAATCGCCTACCAAAACAGTAGATTCACCAGGAAAAACAATTACTTTAGACAAGTCACCAGCAGGACTGACATAGGGACTGTTACCACCAGAAGTCTCGCTGCGATGAACTTTACTGGCATCCTTTGCCTCGACCACAGTTACTTTAACGTCGACTGGTTTGTCACCAAAGGGGGGGCCGTTAAAAGTACCGAAGAGAGCAAACAAAATCGGTAGTTGCACAAGCATAGGCAAACAGCCACCCAGAGGATTGGCTTTGTTCTTTGCGTAGAACTCCATTACTTTCTTCTGCAGCATCTCAGGATCGCCTTTATAGCGCTCCTGAATCAATTTCATGCGTGGCTGAAGCAACTGCATCTTTTGCATGCTTTTAGTCGAGGCCGTAACGAAAGGCCAAACAACGATTCGCACTGCTACAGTCAACAAGATTATTGACAAGCCATAGCTGTGAGTAAACTCGACAAGCTTCATCAACACAGGAATCATGCACTGGTAAGTAATATCCACTGGTTACCTTGTACCTCTGTTAATGCCGCGGCTAATAAATCTGCTGTAAGTTCTGCTGTCTAGTTCGGTCTGACTGCTTGTTTTAAGGCTAGGCGGCACTTCATCAACTCCACCGTCATTGAGCGGATGACATTTACACAAGCGAATGGTACCTAGCTTAAGCCCCATGAAAACACCATGACACTCAATTGCCTCAACCATATATTGTGAACAAGATGGGTAAAACCTGCATGATGGCTGTCTCAAGAAACGAGTCTTTTGATAGGCCCTTAAAAGCAAAAGTAATATTCTTGAAATCATTGCTTTTGACCAAATTTCTTGCCGGCCTTAATTAGACTTTCTCTAATGGCTGCCGCAATCTCTGTAAATCCTAGGGTAAGAGCAGTGGGATTGATGACATAAACCAGGGCGTACCAACGGTGCATTGCTGCTTCCTGCCTGAAGCTCTCGTCAAAACCATTCTTCACTAGCCGGTAAGCTTCTCTCACTCTGCGTTTAGCGCGATTTCTCTTGCAAGCGCTTTTGAAGACCTTCTTAGAAATAGAAAAACCAACTAAAGGTAGCTTTAGCTGGTTGCCGGACTTTGCTTTTGCCGCAGCCTCAGGTCTGGCTTTGGCTCCAGGTTTACCACCTGGAGGCCGTCTATGTAACACATAAAGCGTCCCGCAACCAAACGAAACGCTATTCCTCGCTGCATAAGCACGCTGGAAAACGCTTGTTTTGCGTAGACGCTCATGAGCAGGTAACATTTTATGCTTAAAGCAAACCCGCAGATGACTCTAGACGGATAGTCTGTAGCGGCCCTTGGCGCGGCGAGCTCTGATCACCTTTTGACCAGATGCGGTGGACATTCTTTTCAAGAATCCGCTGCCTCTTTTGGCTTTACGGATAGCGCCTCTAAGTGTTCTTTTCATTACAACTAATACCTAAATTGAGACAAACAAGAATGGGAGCTAAAAATGTTTTTGGCATTGATGGCTATCATTCTATCGATAGGATAGCTATGCTATCATCTATTGCAAATACTTCGCGCTGTCTGTCCGTCTGGGCAGACTAAAAATTTACGAATCCACCCCCTTTCTTGCTCTTTTCTAACCTTGCCAAAGGTGCTGAGTAAGATGTCAGACATAGTTGTCTTTTGAGGGGATGGGTTCGTCTTATTGTCGGACCCACAAAATAGGCGCGAGCCTTAAATCAGAGAACTAAGCGATGACGATCCATGACCAAGACGATGTGCGCCTGCTCAAACCCACCCGGGAGATCTGGAGCGAGGCCCAGAAGACACTTGTCAAAAAAATGTCGCAGCCTAGTTTCGAGAGCTGGATTCGACCATCTCAACTTATTGACTACAACAAGGGCATCGCTCTAATAGCCGTTAGCAACGACTTTGTCCAAACCATGATTGCTAATCACTATATGGAAGCACTGGCTCAAGCCATAGGCGAAGTCACCCAAGAAAAGGTAACAATCAAAGTCGTAGTCGATGCCAACGCCCAAAGCGAAAGCTATAGTGCCACCATTGCTAGTATCACATCAAGCCAGGGCAATACTTCAAGCACAACAATAACTACCGATAACAGACAATCTGAGACTGGCTTAAACTCCAACGTTTCGTCATTTAGCTCCACCAGTGACGGTCTGGCCGACGTTTCCAGCCGCAGCTCTGGTCCAAACTCTAGCCAGAACCTCGGTGGGTCCAATAGCAACTTCGGCAACGGCCTCTCTATGGTAGCTAGCTCTGGCGCCCATGCGCCAGGTGCCCTGCAAAATGGCGCTTCTTCCCGCTTACCTGACCATGTCACCATCAGTCGCAGCAATCTCAACCCTAAATATGCTTTTGACTCCTTCGTGGTTGGCTCCCACAACCGCTTCAGCCACTCTGCGGCCCAGGCTGTGGCCCAGAGGCCAGGTCAAGCCTATAACCCCCTCTTTATATATGGAGGAGTTGGCCTGGGCAAAACTCACCTGATGCACGCCATTGGTCACGAGATTCTTAAGGGTTCACCCAACGCCTCGGTTCGCTACATTAGCTGTGAGAAATTCACTAACGAGCTAATTAACTCTATCCGCGATGACCGCATGATGGATTTCCGCAAGCGCTATCGCCAGATAGACGTGCTCTTGGTTGATGACATCCAGTTCTTACAAGGCAAAGAAAGTACTCAAGAAGAGTTCTTCCACACCTTTAATGCTTTACGCGATTCTGGCAAGCAAATAGTGCTCTCCTCAGATCGCCCTCCCAAAGCCATTGCTCGCCTGGAAGAAAGGCTGAGAAGTCGCTTTGAATGGGGTTTGATTTCAGACGTTCAGGCACCCGACCTGGAAACCCGCCTAGCTATTCTGCGCAAAAAATGTGCCCTTGAGGGCATGCGCGTTGACGATGAAATTCTTGAATACATCGCTTCGTTGTTTACAAATAACATTAGAGAACTAGAAGGAGCGCTGATTCGCAGTCACGCCTACGCCAATCTCACCGGCGAAACTCTGACTGTAAACGCTCTGGCTGGCATGCTGCAGCCCACTACACCAAGCCGCCCCAAGGTCACCCTTACTTGCGACCGCATTATCGACACAGTGGCTGCACACTACCGGGTCGAATCAAGCGAATTGCGCTCAGCTAAGCGTTCCCAAGACCTGGCCCTGCCAAGACACATCGCTATGTATCTGGCTCATGACATGATCAATATGAGTTTTCCCAGAATCGGCGAAGCATTTGGCAACCGCAAACACACATCTGCTTTATATGCACACAGCCGCATAAAAGAGTTAGTGACCAAAGACCCCGGCCTGTCGCAATCGATCAAGCAAATCACCCACCAGTTGACCGATTAACTGCCTGTTCAAAACTTGTGCATAACTTGTTTGAACCATGTCAGCTCACTGTCGAAAGCCTTGAACCTAGCGTATATACAGCATTTATGTTTGCACAATCAGTACACAAGTTATCTACAGGGGTAAATGAATCGGGGCTTTGGTTTGCGGGGTTATCTACAGAAATTGGCTCCCTCTGCTACTTCTATATAACTTAATTTAAAGACCTAACAGCAAGAGAATTTCTAGAGATGGCTCAGGTTGCCAAAAAACCTTCAAAGATGAGCGTT
Source organism: uncultured bacterium (assembly GCA_913063055.1). Taxonomy (GTDB): domain Bacteria; phylum Cyanobacteriota; class Vampirovibrionia; order Obscuribacterales; family Obscuribacteraceae. Next base: position 18,385 of record CAJXZK010000020.1, on the reverse strand, counting down.
GAGAGATTGAAAAACAGCGCCCTAACGAGTAACCTTTAAACACAGCGAACTTGAGGTTTTGAAATGCATTTTGCGGTCCAGAAAGATGTACTCGTAAAAGCCCTTAAAGATGTCACCAGTGCTCTTGCAACACGTGTAGTGCAGCCAATCTTGAGTAACGTGTTGATTCAAAGTGATAATGAGTCAAGCATCAAGTTTCACGGTACAGACCTCGACCTGACAATTGAAACCAAAGCATCTGCTGTGGTTTACACCCCAGGCGCAATTACCCTTCCTGGCAAAAAGCTTTTAGAAATTGTCTCCAAACTGCCAAACGATCTGGTTTCTTTTCAGATCAACAAAGAGACTTATGAAACAACCGTAACTTGCAAGCGCTCTAAGTTCAGCATTTCTGGCTTGCCTGCTGATGATTTCCCTAAAACAATTGAGCAACGTCCAAAAGAAGCAGTGCTGATGCCTTGCGACGTTCTCAAGAAAAGTATTTTGCAAACCGCCTTTGCTGCCGCAAGCTTTGATGCTTCTAGCATCCTTGGTGGCGTCTACATGGTTATCGATGATGGCAACTTTGAGTGCACTGCCACCGACGGTTCACGACTAGCTCACCGCTTTGAAAAGCTCAATTTAGCTGCACCTGTAGCCGCCGCTAAAGGCGAAGGTGATAGTGTTGAAGCTGAAGGCGAGGCAAGCGAAGCTAAAGTAGCTACAGCCACCCTAGAAAAGCCAGCTAGTCTGAAGGCCATTATTCCAGCTAAGGCATGTTCTGAAATTATCAAAGTGCTTGATAGCCAAGATAGTGGCAATGAAGTACGTCTTGGCGTCATTAATGGCCAGATTACTTTTGAAACCAAAACCCACTATCTCTCAACTCGTTTGATTAGTGGTGAATATCCACGCTATCAAGAGCTTTTCCCAAAAGATTTCAGCCACTTAGCTAGCTTCAAGCGCGATGAGCTCATGCAGGCCATCGAGCGCGTAGCAGTTATGTCTGATGAGCGCACCCACCTGGTTAAATTGCACTTTGAAGCAGAGAACGTGCAGATCTCAGCCAATACTCCAGACGTTGGCCGCGCTCAAGAAGAAGTCTCAATTGGTTTTGAAGGCGAAACAATCGACATTGCTGTTAATGTGCGCTATCTAACCGATGTGCTCCAACGCCTGGTTGTAGAAGAGATCAAATTAGAAATGACTGGTTCGCTCAAGCCTTTAATCATCAAGGGCATTGGCGACGAAGGTTATAAGTATCTCTTGATGCCTGTACAAGCAAAATAAACTTAGTCACAATAGTATTGTGATTAATGAAAAGCCTTTTTTTGCCTGCAGCCACGGCCCCAAAATGGGCTTAGGACTTGATGCGCTGCTTTGTTTTTCTATTGCCCTGATCACAGGTCAATCGTTAGTATTGCCAGCTATTGCAGCGCCAGTCGCACCCAAGAGCGCACAGAAGGCCCAACCGGCAGTTTCTGCACCGGCATCTATCTACGCTCAGGGCGTTCAGGCTTATCAGGCTGGTCGCTTTAATGAAGCTGCTGCCTATATGTACGAATCAATCACAAAAGAGAAAGCAGGGGCCAATGCCTGGCTTTATATGGCTCATTCTTACTTTGCCCTGGGTCAGAGGAAGCGGGCTGAAGAAACCTATCAGAAATTGAAAGACAATTTCGCAGGAACTCCTCAGGCTTCTATGGCAGCGCAATATTTAGCGCGTTTGAACCCCAATGGCAGGAAAGAAACTGCTCCAGCGAGTTCTAAATCGGCTGAGAGTGCAGCCTTGCCAGCTGATATTGCCAGCAGTAAAGAAGGGATGAAATTATTGCGAAAAAGGGTCTCGCTGGTTAGACCTGTCTATGGACATGACCCTGTCAGTCAGAGAACCATAAACGCAGTTGATGCTTGTTTCGATAAGATTCCACCGATTGTGCAAGAAATTCTGTTCAAAGGTGACATAGATTTTGTAATTACCCCGACCATGATTGATAAATTTCCGGCTGGAGCCTACCAGGAAGTAGCTGGCTATGAAGGTGGCACTTCAAAAAGTTGTCCTGGTCTTTTTACAGGAAGGACAGTAGTTTTAAGTCAGGCAACGGTCGATGAAAACACTAACGAAGTGCGAAGAGCGCGCGATGCAGCAGATCTACAAGGAACCTTTTTGCATGAAACTGGCCATGCTGTAGACGCTTGCTTGCAGTGGTATTCGTGCACCGATGAATTTAGACATAACTACTATCTAGACATTGCTCATGTGCCCGACGATGTAGCGCCAAGAATCAAGTATTACCTGCAAAAATCAGTGCGGGGACAAAGAGAGACCTGTGCTGAGCTAACCTCTATATTGCTCGGTAATGAGCGTGGTTACTACCAAGATATGATTACTTATTTTCCCAATACGATGAAGTACATAAAGGGAAAGCTCGGTCTTTAGTGGCTTTTATTTCTTTTGCAAGTCTAGTTTTAGCTGTTCGTTTTCAGCTTTTAGTTGATTGATAGTGTTGTTTAGCTTGTTGATGTTTTCATCGATTTCTAATTGTCGATCAGAAGTATGCTTAGAGACTGCATGTTCTAAGGCCAGACGGGCCAGATAGAGCCATCTTTCTATTTTAGAGCGTTCGTATCCAGTCTCTAAAGCAGCATCTTCAATTGTTATTCGTTTGGCCAAAATTTCAATGACTATTTGGGTGGGATTAGTGGCTAATGAAGAATTAGTCAGCTTGCCCCTGTGGGTCCAAACTTTGTATAAATCAGTTTCTCCGGCTAATTCATAAGCAGTCATGAAGCGGTCAAAGAAATGGTAGCGACTAAGCAGTTCTTCCATTTGTCTTTGTTGTATATAAATCACAGCCGGTTTATTTTTGATGATGTCTTGACCGTAATTTGCCACCACACTTTCAGCCATTTCTTCCCAGTGTTGGTCTTTGCTCTGTGAGGCGCAGTGATCTATGTAAGGCAAAGTGCAAAATAAATATCGAGTACCAAGTTTTCTACCACTCTGCAATATTGCTGGAAATCCTGGATCTATGCCATTGCCTATGAAAATGACACTATCATCAATTTTGGTTTGGTTTAAAATCGAGAATACTAACGGATCAAAATCGGAAGCCAGACATTCGCCCTGGTAGCCGATATTGGTCATATTAAAGGCTTGAGTGCTGATGGCGCGGTTGGCGCTTTCGTTAGTTAGCTCGCTATAGGTAGCATAAGAAGCTGCAGCAATTATTGTGAAACCAAGGGTCAAGTTGGCTAATTTTGAGAAATTAGGTCGTGAAAAAATCTTATCTACTAGCATGCCAACTAGCAGCCCGTCTAGCATAAAGAGGCTTCCAGTCATAGGAATATATCTATAGGGCCAGGCCTGATCTCCATAGATATAGTGAAATACAAAGCTAAGAGCAAAAATGCCTAAGGGGGCAATCCATTGATTGTAGCGAGAGAAGACGAGAGCAAAGGGGAGCGTCACTAATAGGTGGACAAAGGGCAAATAAAAATTAGGATCAAGACGCAGCATGTAGATAAGCGCTCGACTAGAGTAGCTCAGACCACTGACGTAGAGCGGTACAACTTGATGTAGATAGACATCCCATACTGATGCTGGCAGCAACATAAGACCAAATATGTAGAGAGCAAAGACAGCGAGGACCGTATAAATTTCTGGTCTAGCGAACACTTTGAGCGTTCTAAATTGACAGTAAAAGCATAGTTCGACCAGAGCTGCAGAGGCTGCAAATTGTGGCTTGAGAGCCATTCCTACTGCAGCTACAATGGCGCTGAGTATGGCATCAAATTTTGATATTTTCTCACCTTGCCAGGCCAGTCCCCGCAAAATGAAGAATGGCAAGTAAGCAACTATAAATAGATGTTCGCGCTCACCAATGTTGGTTGTCTGGTTTAAATTGAAATATGTAGCTGCAAACAAAAGCGGCAAAAATACTGTCAATTGTTGCTTGCTCATGTAGCGAGAGGCAAACAGCAAACTGGTGAAGGCGCTAAAGGCGCAGAGAGCAATCACTGAATAGTTAAAAACTGCTATTACCGGCACATGCAACATTTTCGAAAGCATCAGAGGTATCAAATTGAGATACATGATCAGCGGCGGATTCCATTCGAAAAAGTCGATGTATGGTAGTTTTCCGTTTGCTATTAGTTCAGCCATCTGTAGGTAGGCTGCTTGATCGGGATAAGTTAGAAGTGGATGGCCGTACCAAAAAATAATTTTGCCGATAATCATGATGGCAAAGGCCAGATAAACGAGCGTGGTATTGCTGTTGAATAGTTTGGCTGTAATTGCTTTAGGCCAGCTCATATGCCTTTTTCTCTATTTCTCAGTAAGAATCTGAAGGGAAAGTTGTAGCCGCTATACTCTCGTGGTTGGTGGTTTTTATAGCTTAAGTAGTAGCCGTTTTTCTTGAGATCGTGAAAATTTAGCTCGGTTGTGATTGCAAACTGTTCGCGATTTAAGTCATCAAAAGGGTCTGGATTTGAGAGTATTAGTAGCTTCGTGCTCTTTTGTTCTAATTCAGCGCGAATATTGGCATAGGTATGGTCGTAAAATTCTTTCATTGGTCCAGTCAGGTTTGAATTGGCTTTGAGTACAGAAAATAGCCATAGTGGCCTGGCCCAAAGTAAGTACCCACCAGGTTTTCGGCCTGAGATAAAGAGAAGCGGATAGGCTGGTTCAATGTCATGACTGATTACGGAGACAGCATCACCAACTTTGCTTGTTTGCTCAAGCAAGGTCTCTAACTGTTCCTTTCCCGAGCTGCAACTGACACTTATGCAATTCTGCAGTTGGTTTCGATCTCGCTCAAGCGATTGCCAAATTGCAAGTGTAGCTATTAGAACCCCGACAAAGATTGTTGCCTGATATGGCAACTTTAGTGTTCTAGTTGACTGTGTTTGTTTTAGCTTGGCTTCTAGTCTTTGCCAAGCCAGCAGTAGTGCGCTAGTAAAAATTGTTGTGATGGCAAACATAGTCAAAACCAGGTCTTTCGACGAGCCTTGACCTTCGAGCAGGTATAGGGCAAAGCCAGCGAACATCAGACTGGGTAAGGAGATATAGATACTGTATTTTTTGCCGAGCAGGAATGAAATGATGCCGGCAGCTACCATGCCATAGATTACATCTGCTCGATTGGGACAGGCCTGAGGTGCATAAATCATATAGTCAAAAACAGAATAGTTGAGACACTTGAGAGGCATTGTCCACTTCCAAAAAGCAGTAAAAACCGGCTCTGGTAGCTGACTTAAGAATAGAAGATTAGTGACAATAGTGAGGATGAAAGCTAGCCATTCTTTCGCTAAGAGGCAGCGCCAGCGACCAGATTGCAAAGTCAAAATTAGTTCTAAAATGATAAAGACTGCCAGATAGGGCAGATCGAGGCAAGCACCAATTGCGGCTATGACACCGGTAGCACAGGCAAGCACTGTATGAACTTTGACTTCTCTGTGGGCAAACCACCGTAGGGCTAGCCAGGGCACGATGGTGAGGAGCAACAAATACTGCAAGTCGCCAAAATCGAAACGGCTAATTAGTGCGGTTACAGTCAGGCCCACAAGGCACGAACTGACAAAATTCTGGGCTTCTGTTTCTTTTGCAGTCTTGAGTGCTTCGGCACAGATAGCAGCAGTCAGTAAAGTTGAGCCAACTACCAGGCAAAATATAAACAGCGGAATGAAAGTGGCATGGGTTAGTGGCACCTGCATAGTCTGCAAGGTCGTGCATAGCATGTAGGGATATTTCAATAATTCATAGACTATTGGCTGTGACCAATCCCAGAAGTCGTAGTATGGCTGCTCGCCTTGGATAAGCAGGCTAGCTGCCACTACGCGCATGGCTAAGCCGGCAGACATGAGGCGTGGATAATTCCAAATTTCCAGAAAGAGGCAGGCAAGAGGCATTAGACAAGCGAGGCCGAGCCAGAGAAAGAAACTATTCTTGCCCTTTTTGCTGCTGTCCAAATCTTCAGTATTGCTGCTGCACAAAGCTTTATCCTTGGATTGATTTTTACCTTGTGTCAGCTTTTAGTAGGCTTCTGAAACTGGACCAGTGCGTGGGTCTACTTTGCTCAAGTGAATATCTGGGTAGAGTTCTTTGAACTTACTAAGATCCCATTTATTCTTGAACAATAGAACAGGGTCTTCGAATTTATCGGTAGCTACTGTGCAACTTGTCAGATTAGGAGCGGTTTTTAGTGTATCCCAGGCGCCCACAACCCAGAGGGCTTTGTGGATGTCTACGTTGCGCAAAGTAGTATTAGCGCCGTACTCAGCTTGTAGTCTGAACTGTACAACCTCAAATTGTAAGGCACCAACAGCAGCTAAGAGAGGATAGCGTGTATCTCTTTCGGTCATCCACAAGATTTGGATTGCACCTTCGTCTTGCAGAGCAATGATGCCTTTGTGGAATTGCTTATATTTGCTGGGTTCTTTATTCTCAAGGAAGGCGAATAGTTCAGGAGCAAAGGTTGGAATGCCTGGATAAGACAGACGCTTGCCACTGCTGATAGTGTCACCAATAGCAAAAGCTCCAGGGTTGCTGAAGCCAACAATATCTCCTGGATAGGCTTTTTCGATTGATTGTCGCTCTTTGGCAAAGAGTTTCTTTGGTTGGCTTAACTGAATACTTTTTTGGGTGCGACTATTGATCACGCTCATGTCTTTTTCGAACATGCCGGAGCAAACCCTGACAAAAGCAATGCGGTCGCGGTGACGCGGATCCATATTGGCCTGTAGTTTGAAGACAAAGCCAGTGAAGTCAGTGAATGTCGGGGCAATATCACCTTCGCTAGAAGGGAAGGAACCTGGTTGAAGAGCCAACTGAATAAACGACTTGAGGAACAGTTCAATACCGAAGTTATTCATAGCGCTGCCAAAATAAACAGGGGTCAGTTCGCCGCTGTGTATTTTTTCTAGGTCTAGTGGAGCCGCTGCAGCGTCTAGAATTTCTAGTTCTTCATTGAGCTGAGCATAAAGTGCTTTGGGAATTAGCTCTTTGAGTTTTGGATCGTCAAGTTTATAGGTAGCTACTTCACCGCGGGTACGGCCGCCAACTGTGCGTTCAAATAAGTAGACTGTTTGGGATTGTCTGTCGACAACTCCTTTAAATTGATCGCCTGTACCAATTGGCCAATTGACTGGATAAGTGGCGAGGTTGAACTCTTTTTCGATTTCGTCGATCAGTTCAAGAGGCTCTCGACTTGGCCTGTCTAGCTTGTTTATAAAGGTAAACAGTGGCAGTCTACGCAATCGACAAACTTCAAAAAGTTTTCTTGTTTGCGGCTCAAGACCTTTGGCAGAGTCGATTAGCATTACGGCGTTATCGGCGGCTGCTAGAGTTCTGTAGGTGTCTTCGCTGAAGTCTTGGTGGCCTGGTGTATCGAGTAGGTTAAGACAGCATTTTTTGTATTCAAATTGCAAAACGGTTGAAGTGATTGAAATGCCCCGTTGCTTTTCTAACTCCATCCAGTCAGATGTGGCGCTTCTCTGCTCACGGCGCGACTTAACAGCACCAGCTTCTTCAATGGCGCCTCCAAAAAGCAATAACTTTTCAGTCAAAGTGGTCTTACCGGCGTCAGGGTGCGAAATAATCGCAAACGTTCGCCGGCGGTCTGATTGCTCCTGTAGCTCAGCTTTGATGTCGCTGAGAGCTGGCTCTTTGAGCTGAAAACTGTTTCCGTTCATCCGCGTTCCAATATGTTGTCATGCACCGATGCAGGAGTATACCACAGGCTCCTGGGCCGTTTCGGGCCATGCATTTAATTATTGCTAGCGCGAATTACTCGTGACAGCTATTTTCTTTTGGACTTAGTGCTCTTTCTATACTTGTGCTGCGCTGTTTCTGGCGTTTTCAGTGTTTTTGTTTTTGCTCTCTTAATGCCAGCTTTTTTGCACTCTGGGCAGGTCAGGCCAAAGCGAATACGCAGGTGCACTTGTCTTTCGTACTCGTGACCAGCAGGGCATATAAACCAGGCTGGTTTAGTTGTGAAGGCAACTACATCTTTGGGTGTTAATTTGCCATTTTTAGTGGGATGCCACTCTTTAGCTACATCTGGAGCCAGTTTAGCCAAACTGTTTGAGACAGAGAGGCGATGGTTGCGACAGAAAGGACACCCTGCACCTTCGTAGGTGCGCTCGTAGATTCTGCCTTCCCACTCGTGATCGGGGGCCTTGGGACACTTCCACCAGACTGTTCTAAAACTGCGAATGGAGATATCTTTAGGCTTCATCTTGTTGTTCTTGGTGGGATGAAACTCTTTCACCAATGCAGGCATCAATGTCAGGTTATTGGTGATTGATGGACGCGAGCCTCGACAAAATGGACAAAACTCACCGACTTTTTCTTTGAAGGCCTGTCTCCATACGTGATCTGGTCCGCGGTTACATTTCCACCAAATTGGTTTGCGCGAAGGTAATTTTTCTGGATCGATGCCTTTATTGGCCTTTTTATCAAAGAAGCGTAGGTATCTGTTTATATGCTTCAGATTGAGTAGCGGTGCTTTGCGACAATTCGGGCATGAGGAGCCCAGTTGGGTGCGATTAGAAATGGCAGTCTGCCACTCATGATCACATTTGGAACAGTGCCACCACACTCTGCGACTTGAGCCATAGCTGACTTTAGAGAGTGCTAGACCGTTTTTCTTTTCCATGAATTCTTTGGCCAGTTTTGGAAAACGTTTGGCCAGACTGTTGTCTTTGGTTACAAGATCGCCCTTGCATGCAGGACAACCTTTTGCGCCTTTGCGTCTTGCCAGCACCATTGATGAAATTGCTTTTTGGAAGACGTGTTCTGGGCCTTCTGGACACTTGAACCAAACTTCAATATTGGAACCAACCGAAAATTGGCTGGGTTTGAAGCTGCGATTTTTTGTTTTATGCCACATCGCCGCTATCTCAGGAAATTCCTCAGAAAGCGGCGTTCGCTGTCGAATATCAGGAGCTTCTGTCAAAGTTTCAATTTTGATTCTGCGTAAAGGCATCTATAAATTCCTCTCTCCCAGTTATTTTGAAGAGTTTTACAAACCGATTAGTTATTTGTGCTGTGGGCTATTCTTCCTACTAATATACATTTACTAACTTGCATTAGCGACGAATTGTTTACCCGAGGGTCCAATTTCTTTTTAGTAGCTATTAAGCTGATAAATCTAAGCGCCAAAAAACTCCTGTGTTTGGCACCATATAGAGTATCAATGCAGTCTCTTCTTTTACTGAATAGTCAATGATGACACACAGATTACAGCTTTTGGCTTTTGCAATTTAAGACAGATCATTTTGGCTGACAAATTTTCAAGTGGACTGACCGCGCTTGCCTGTTGAAAACTGATACAAAGCAAAAAAAATACTTTGTAACACTTATTAGGTAAGCTGTTGGCCAGGATTTACTGCTTTGACGCTATTGCCAGTGCAACGGAAACACCAGTCGGCTTCCATAACTGAGCCGCAAACTTCGCAACGGGGCATACCTGAGCGCTTCTTATTAGTTGAAGGGGCTGGATTGACGGCTGCGGGAGTGGCAGCTGGGGCAGCGACTTGAACTGGCCCTTGTGTCTGACCCTGTGTCTGAACAGCAGGTTGACTGACAGTGCTCGCTACGGGAGAGGCTGGGACCGCCTGAGTAGCTGGGGCGGGATTGGCCATTCTTTCTAACATGGCTATGTTGCCAGCAATTTCATGGGTTTTGGGATGATTTGGACCGTAAGCGCTGCCGTAGATTCCATGTACTTTCTTGCACATTTGTATGGCATCCGGGTATTTGCCCTGACGGTAGTAGAGCTCTGCTACAAGGTTCATGGTAGTAGCAATTTCGAGGGCGCTGGCACCAATTACCTGGGTCTTAATCGTCCAAGCCTTGCTGAGAAAATGCTCGGCTAAAGTAAACTTCTGCTGTCTCATAAGCGAGCGACTGAGAGAGTCTAGGCTGTATGGAGTGCGCGGATCTTTGTCGCCGAAATGCTGCGCAATCAAAACCGTCATCGCCCACATTGCTTCCGCGTAGGGATAATTGGAGGAAGCCTCAGCTTGCTCGCCTAAAATTCTGTATCTATCCCAATCTTGATCCATGAAAGCCAGTATAGCCCTTCGTCCAAAAAAAATTATCAGTCGGTAGTAATAGGTCCTAACAAGTTAATCAGTCCCTATTTTGACCAAGTGTAAACCTATTAATCGAGACAGTTTACAGCCCATAGGGTATTCGGCGCAACAATGTTGCTGTTCTGATAATGATTTTGCGATTATTCCCTTGACCACTGGGTAGGGCAAAGCTATCTTAAATTACCAAATAGGGAGCATGATAGTGCCTGAAGATAGACCAGTTCGCACGGCCATAATTGGCTATGGCCTCGCCGGTGCCGCTTTTCACGCACCATTGATTGCTTCTACTGCCGCCATGGAAGTGTCAGCAATTGTCACCCGCAGTCAGGGTAGGCAAGAACAAGCACAAGCTGATTTTCCTAAGGCCAAAATTTGCTGCAAAGTTGACGAAGTTTTTAAGGCCGCTGACCAGTATGACCTTGTGGTGGTGGCTACGCCCAACGATACGCACATGGACTTGGGCCTGGCTAGCATTTATGCTGGAATACCCGTCGTTATAGATAAACCTGTAGCCATTTCCTCAGACCAAGTTGAACAACTGATAGCTGCTAGTACCGAGGCTAATGTTGCCATTTCAGTTTTTCAAAACAGGCGTTGGGACAATGATTTTTTGACGATCAAAAAGCTCATTGAACGGGGCCAGTTGGGAAAAATTACCCGCATGGAGTCGCGCTTTGAGCGCTATCGTTTGGAACCAAAACCAGGTGGTTGGCGCGAAAGTACATCGCCTGAAGAAGGTGGTGGTCTACTCTTTGACTTAGGCAGTCACCTTATAGACCAGGCTCTGGTTCTCTTTGGCAAACCCCAGCAGGTTTATGCTGAAATTCTGCACAGACGCCCAGGTGTGGCGGGTGATGACGACACTTTTGTGGCTTTGCGCTTTGCTGGTGATGTGGTTGTCCATATATGGGTAAGCATGCTGGCACCTGAGGTTGGCCCGCGATTTCGTTTGATAGGAATTGAAGGTACCTATGAGAAATGGGGCCTGGACCCTCAGGAGAATTCACTTAAGGATGGACATAGGCCGGGTCTTTGGCACTGGGGCCGGGAACATGCAGATCATCACGGCAAATTGACTACCTATACCAATGGCGTCAAACACAAGATAAATATTGAGTCGGAGCCAGGCTCTTATCAGAATTTTTATGAACAAATGCGCGATGCAGTCCGCGGTAAAGGCCCTGTGCCAGTGCCAATCGAAGATGCCTTAGTTTGCATGAAAGTGATCGAAGCCGCCCGCCAATCAGCGCTAGTAGCTGGTCCAGTGGCCATATTTTGATTTGGATCAATTAGCAGGCGCCAGACTAATTGAAGGGCAAAAGCTGTTCTTAAGCGACTAAACTGACAGACATCTGTTCAAGCTGGAACTTTTTTGCGGAATGCCGGTCACTAGCATTCACAGTTCTTAGGTCTTGGCAATTTCATTCTTGTAAAAGAAAAGGCATAGCGGTATCACTTGGCTATCAAATCTCTCCCCCAACTTATTACGGCCGTCGGTCGTACCTGGCCAGTTGTTGCTGATGCAACAAGCCGTGGCAACATCAAAATGCTCAAGTCTTTTCTCGGTCCAGCCTATCGTGGCCTCTTTCAACAGTGTGCCAAGGGTGCTCCATTTTCGAGTATGGACCCATCGCATAAAGTACATTTTGACTGGCAGTACACTCGTGATTATCCTGAATTAGCCAAACTCTACAATGCCGCCAATTCTTCGCAGTGGAATGCCACAGAGAGTATCGACTGGAGTAGAGATGTCGATCCATTAGATTTAACCGGGCTGCTCTTGCCTGATGCATTTTGTCCGGCTAATGTTTTGCCTATGTGGAGCAAACTTAGCCCACTAGAAAAGTCGAAGCAACGACATTCACTGCTCAGTTGGTTCTTGAGTCAGATATTGCATGGTGAGCAAGCAGCTCTCTATGGTGCAGCGCAAGTAATGCAAGCAGTGCCGTGGCTTGATGGCAAACTGTTCGGCGCCACACAGGTTGTGGATGAAGGCAGACACATTGAAGTCTTTCACCGTTATCTCCATGAAAAAATGGAGAAGGTCTACGAGATCAATGAGAATTTGTACGTGCTGACCGAAGCTCTGATGGAAGATCCAAGATGGGACGTTAAGTTCCTCGGCATGCAAATTATGATTGAAGGCTTTGGTTTGGGATCGTTCTCAACCATCCGCAAAGTCACCGGTGAGCCGGTTCTCAAAGACTGTCTTAAGTATGTCATTGGTGATGAAGCTCGCCACGTTCACTATGGTGTATTGGCTTTAGAGCGCTATTACAAAACCGAGTTGAATGAAGCCGAACTACGTGAGCGCGAAGAGTGGGCTTTTGAAGTTTGCCTGCTATTGCAAAGGCGTTTTCTTGCTCATGAAATTTATGATGAGTACTACACTCATTTGTTTACCCCTAAAGCATGGGATAAATTCGTCAGCGAGTCAGCCTTGATGGGCTTCTTTAGAAGTTCAATGTTCCGTATGATCATTCCAAATTTGAAACGTCTAGGTCTGATGTCAGAGCGAATTAGACCTAAATATGAGCAACTTGGTTTGCTTCATTTGGAGAGTGGTAGAGCCGCTCCTGAACTTTCAGTAGCACAAATTATCGATATGCCCCTGGTGAAGTAGAGAGGAAAGCCTAACTACACTGCCGCAAATCCTCATAAATTTCGGTGGCATTGGCAGCGCTGCTGTATTGCATAGCTGGAGCAAACACTGACATTTCTTTGTTCTCTGAAACCAGATCGATTTTGCCGTAGCGCATCAATTCAGATAGGGCTTTTAAGAACATGATGCGCGATTCTTCTTCGTTCTCATCGGGGCGGTCGGCTCCACCTAAGGCAAATTTCTTGCACTGTACAAACTCACCCTGGGGGCTGTGAATTTTGTAAATGCGGCCGTCTTGCTTTAGTTGTCGCAGCAGGGCTTCCTTTGCCGCAGCTAGTGTTGAAATCGTTGAGGTTTGCTTTAGCTCAAACAAATCTAGATATTCATTGGTCAGTACAAGCTCTGTGGCGCCATCTTCTATCAGTGAGTCTAGAGCTTGTAGGTAGAGTGATCTAATTTCTTCTGGATGATCGTAGGCGTGCTTACATTTGACAAACTCTTCGCCACCGTTCTTAACTTTACTGATGGTATTGAGAGTCTTTGAAGCTTCACGTAGCAAAGCTATTTTTGTTTGTTCTAATTGATTCATTAGCCCGCCACCTCGATAAACACACACTTCCAGGCACACATGACATCCGGTTTGTGGCTTTAGTTCCAATATATTTGTCAGGCGAAGTTAAAGATTGCATTCCCGAAGACAACCAGTCAGTACCAAGTATTTGACGAGCCAATTTTGTCTAGGGTCCGATTGTTCCCAGGCTCTTAAAATGGTCAAAGGCATCTCTATTGTCTTTTGTGGTTCTTGCTCCCTGATCGAGCTTACAGCCAGGCGGTAGAGAAGCTTTCAGGTTGATAATTTTGTCTCTAGACCATTTGGCTGTATTGATTTTTAGCTCGTGTAGTTGCCTAAAACTAGTCAGTGTCTCAATTACTTCTGGACCGACGTGACAATTAAGTAAATTAAGGTGGCCAAGGCGTTTTAAGGGTGCGAGGTATTTGACCCCGTTGGCTGTTACTGCTGGATTTTCCGAAAGGCTGAGATATTCGAGATTTTGATCTTTACCTATCAACTTCACCGTATTATCGTCTATGGCACTATTTGAAAGAGTCAGTCTGTGTAATCTGGTTGAGCCAGCGATGGCTTTAAGGGTGTTGCTCAAATGGCCTAATTCTCTTGCTTCTAGCACTTCTAGGTGTCTCAGAGCTGGTAGATTTGCTAGGGCTTTATCATTTATGTCGGTGTTGGTGATGTTGAGTTCTGTCAGGTTTTTCATGCCATAGAGACAAGTAGCACAGTTAGGTGTGACATTAGAATCGCTTAGATCTAGCCTGCGGATATTTACTAAATGTTTGATATTGGCTAAATCTTCATCGGTTAATATCAGGCGATTGCTGAGGTCGAGATCACCTATCTGATTGGCTTTGAATTTCCTGAATAATTCTGTGTGCTTCATAAAATCTCGGCTTGGTCGAAAGCGAATCAGTTCACCTTCGGGAATAGTAACCTCGCCTTGAGCTTCAATCACGTGCTCGCCATTTAAAGAGTAGATCGTTCCCAGCGAGACCTCTTTGGGAAAGTCAAAGACAATCACTTTTTGGCCAGTTGGTAATTGACTTGAACGACTGAATGGCTGGTTTGAAAGAGCTAGAGGATCCCGGCTGACACTTCTAGGGTTAGCATTGCTTGAGCTTTTTGCAGTCTTATAACTAGGCAGGTTTGGTCGTAGTATGAATAGAGTTCCAATCCCTCCAACTAGGAGAATTGTTGCCAGTGCGAGAGCGGGATAATTGAACTTTTTCCAGATTGTAGTCGTGACAGTCTGGCTTTCAGAGAGTTGGTCGAAGGTGTTGTCGGATATCTCACCGCCTGTATCGTCTGCATTTGATGACTTTGGTGTTACCTTGGCTACAACCTTTTCTAGCGAAAGTGTTATTGGTGCTATTGCTTTAGCTTTAGGATTGGTCGTTGCTAAATTTGATTCTTGTCCTGAAAGTTTTTCTTGTGCTTGAGCGAAATGAGGCTGTTTGCCATTTTTGATAAATATCAAATCTTGAGCGAGGTCGTCCATACTCTGATAGCGATGGTCGGGATTTTTGGCCAGCATTACTCTAATTACTTGTTCGATGCTATCGCTAAAAGCCTTCTCTGGAGCTATTTGAGCTAGACTGGGTGGAGGTGAGTTTTGATGCAGCATGATCACTTGCACGGCATTTTTAGCGATGAATGGTGGTAAACCAGTAAGGGCTTCAAACATGCAGCAGCCAAGTGAATAGATGTCTGAGCGAGCATCAATTTTCGCTCCCCACGACTGCTCTGGGCTCATGAAATGAGGGCTGCCGATTACTTCGCCTGGTTTTGTTAGTGCGTTAGTGAGATTCTCATCGCTAATTAATTTGGCAATGCCAAAATCAAGAATTTTGACCTCGGTAATTTTGCCATTAGTGTCTTCGCTAAACATTATGTTGGCTGGTTTCATGTCGCGATGAATGATCTTCTTATCGTGGGCATAGGCCAGTCCAAATGCGCTTGGAATGAAAACTGAGAGGCATTGCTCTAAAGTGAGTGTGCCTTTGAGTTTGACTCGAGCAGAGAGTGTCTGTCCCTGAACGATTTCCATCACATAATACGGAGTTACTGTTTCAAGCAAACCAAAATCAAATACTTTGACAAGACTAGAGTGCTCTAGTCTGCATGCCGCCTTAGCCTCACGCTGAAAGCGTTGCCAGACGCTGTCGCTTAATTTGTCTGTAGGAATTGTTTTAAGCGCTCTCTCGCTATTAAGCGAGAGTTGCTCTACACGGTAAACAATGCCCATCCCACCGATGCCGAGTATATCAATCACTCGGTATTTCTCATCGATTATTGTGTCTGGCTTGAGCTGTTCCATAAGATTGAGCCTCAGCTTAAAGGCCGATTCGAGTAAGGTTATCCAGGTCTTTGCCCGCTTTGGTTGATTTCATATGAATGATTTGCAGTGAGCAGTTGCGCGGTAAATTTCTTCGTAAATTGTTCTCGTCTTCTTCTTTCCAGTTTAGACAAGAAAGTTTTAGGTTAGTCAGTTCTTTCAGGCTTAATAGAGTCGATATTGCGCTGGGGTCAATAGGGTCTTGAATAAGATTGAGGTTTTTTAGCTGTTTGCATGTTGCTAGAGCTTTTACTCCTTCACTGGTAATCGCGGGGTTTAAAGCTAGATTGAGATAGATGAGGGAGGTATCTTTGCCGATCATTTTTACATTTTGATCTGTCAGTGCGCCATTGCAGAGCACCAGTTTTTGTATATTTGTCGAGCCTGAAAGTGCTGCAATTGTTTTGCTAAAGGCCGGAGTCTCTTTGGCTTCGAGAGTACTTAGATGGCCCAATATTTTTAGTTTTGAAAAGGCTTGATCATCGATGGTGGCGCCATTAATAGTGAGATCCTGAAGAGCTGTAAGACAGTCTAAATCTGCAATTCCGCGTGGGCTAAGGGTGCAATAGCTGATATTCAGTTTGCTCAATTTACTGAAATGCTTGATCGCTGCAAGGTGTTCATCGTTGGCTCCAGGGTGAACGCTTAAATCGAGTTCTCCAATTTCTTTGCTTTTGAATTGCTCTAGTAGCTTGGGATTTTTCATACAGGCTTTGTTTGCCCAGAAGCGGAAACTCTCGTTAGCGGGCAAAGTAACGGTGCCCTGAGCGTTGACTTTATGTTCATAGTTGGCCGTGCAGATTTCTCCTATTGAGTAGTCTATAGGAAAATCGAATACTAGAACTTTTGCTCCGTCTGCCGTTGTCGATTCGTGTGAGAATGAGCGAACTGATGTATAAGTATCAACTGGCTTCTTCTCGTTCAATTTCTGTAGAACAATGGCAGAAGCAGCTGTCATTGTGAGAATTGCAGTGATTGCGAGAGTGGCATAAGTGATCAAGTTTAGTCTGGCTCTATTGCTTTTTCTATTCTTGTTTTTGTGTACTCTCTCAATTTCTTCTTCGTATTCTTCTTCTTCATCTTCGCCGTCAGTGTCAATTTCATCATTGATATCATTACTACTGTTGCTATCAGGTCTTTTACTGTCGCTTTCTATGCCTTCATATGATTGCTTTTTGTTGGTGCTTTGCCAGTATTCTTTTGCAAAGAGTGGCTTGCGACCTGCTTGAATGGCAATTAGGTCATGAACTACTTCATCCATTTTTTGGTGGCGGTCGATGGGTCTTTTCGCCAGCATTACCCGCACTAGCAGTTCGATTCTTTCATCAAACTCGCATTCATTGGCCTTTTCAGTCAGGCTGGGAATGGGCTCAGATTGGTGCATGATCATAACCTCGACTGGATTGCTATCGAGGTAAGGCAGGTTGCCTGTAAGCGCTTCGAACATGGCGCATCCTAGAGAATAGATATCGGAGCGTTGATCTAGTTTGTGACCAGCCGTTTGTTCGGGACTCATAAAAGTAGGGCTGCCAATTACTTCGCCGGCCTTGGTTAATGCACCAGCTTTTGTTAATGCTCCGGCGCTTGCATCGCTGTTGCTAAACATTTTTACCAGGCCAAAATCGAGAACTTTCACCTGGCTAATTTTGCCATTGCTATCTTCAACAATCATTATGTTGGCTGGTTTGATGTCACGATGGAGAATGCCTTTGCTGTGTATGTAGGCTAAGGCTTGAGCTACAGGAATAAAAATGGCGAAAAATTGTTCGATGTTTATCGGCCCTTTAATGTTGATGCGTTCACCAAGGGTCAGGCCATCTACTACTTCCATGACATAGTAAGGCGTAAGTTTGTTGAAGAGTCCGTAGTCATAGACTTTGATCACATTGTTGTGTTCAAAAGTTGATGCTGCTCGGGCTTCAAGCTCAAAGCGCCGCCAGGAGTCGTCGCTCAGCTTATCTGTATCTATAATTTTTAGGGCCCGAATGGTTTTTAGTGAGAGTTGTTCTACTTTGTAGACAATACCCATACCGCCAATGCCAAGAAAATCCAGCACACAGTACTTGTTGTCGATGATGGTGCCAGTCGTGAGCTTTTGCATTTACTTGTTGCTAGTCATCTTCGCTTGTTTTTTTATCTGTTGTTGGAAGGGTTTTGTATAGCTAGATAATTTTGGCGTAAATTAGCTGATCGCAAAATTTTCCGTCTTTGAGAGCTGATTTCCTCAAGCGTCCTTCAAACTCATATCCCGCTTTCTCTAGTACCTTTGCTGAGGCGGGGTTCCAGTCAAATACCATGGCATAGATGCGAACGAGATCGTGATGGGCAAAAAAATAGTCGGTCATTGGAGGCAGGATTTTGGTCATAAGCCCTTGGCCCCAATATTCTTTGCCCAGCCAATAGCCTAATTCAGCGCTTTTTCTGTGGACATCCTGATTAATTGCCAGACCGATGCCGCCTATGCATTTTTCGTCAACGACAATGGCAAAGTTAGTCACTGGCTGTAGGCGGTTAGCCAACTCAACCCATTCTCGAGCGTCTTTTTTGGTGTAAGGATAGGGAAAGCGATCGCGCAAATTTAACCAGACGTCGCGGTCGTTGGCATGATGGCTTAGTGAGTCTGCGTCACTGGAGCGATAGGGCCTAATAACTAAATTGTCGATTGCGAAAATCATGTGCTAATAGTAGCAATAATTCTGAATTTGGCTGAACAAGCCCGTCTGAGGCAAAGGTGATTATATTAAAACATATAGTAAAACAGTTGCCAAAAAAACGAGTCCATAAGAGCGAAAAGTACTAG
>CAJXZK010000019.1 GCA_913063055.1 uncultured bacterium | reverse complement strand
ATTCACGCACTCTTACCGTTGGATAAGCTGGCACCGGTACCGGTAGGTTAGCTGGATGATCAATCACTACTCCTGACTGGACGATTGGCTTGGTTGACATGGCGGCAATTTGTTTTTGTGCTAAATAAGCCAGGCCGACAATGATTGTAATTGTAAGCAAAGCCATTAGCGCTCCAGAGAAGTCGAAACTGTCAACGTGGCTGGAGGGGAGAATTTCTTCGTTAACAAGAATCTTTTCTATTTCGCGCTGTCTCACGTCGAGCTCGTAGGCGTGTTGGTCTCTTACGGCTTGGGCGTTGAGAGCTTGTTCTTCTAGTGATACTTCGGCAGCCGCTTCTTGGTTTGGTTCTGTCAGGTTTTGGTCGTAGAGCATTTCGTCGAGGGCGACGCTGACGTCTTGTGGATATAAGGCCTGAGCCTGTTCATCATTCGGCAATGTCATTTTTGGTCACCAGTTTTCGCTATCTATTGACAGTGACTGGTCAGGAGGTGCTTAGTTCCATTTGATCGAGCATTTTACGTGGCACTGCTCTTTTGCAGGCGTTTGCGCCGTTTGTGCCATTTGTATCATGGTTGTGCAGATGCGGTGGTTTTGAGCCAGTCACCAGGTTGATAGCATCATGTAAGTCTTGTAGCTTTGCTTCGATACGTTCTTCCAGCGCTTTGTTGCCATTGCGCTGCGCCTTGTGTCGGGCTAGTAGCAGACCCACTATCATGCGATTGATGGCTCTAATATGAGGGTCCGCCAGTCCGTATGACAGCGCCAGAATAATATGGGCCGAGCTGTTGGCGGCATGATTGATCTTTTTAAGCCGTTCGATTGTGCTTGCTGGCCGTTCTTTTAACCAGCGCTCCAGGCTGGTCATGATCGGCTCCGCAAGTTGTTTAATTCTTGCCTTTCTGCGCTTGTGATGGCCTGATATCCACTGAATTGATAGTTCAGTCTGCCTCCGCCGGCAGTGAAGCAGACGCACTCAAAATAATAGACAGAGGCAATGTTTTTGCCAGTAGTTGGTAAGAGGAAATAGGGCGGCGGCATTAGGAGACAGTCAATAGAGTATCCATCGTGGGGCCCGCCCAGTAGTTCTATCGCTAAATTTTTCAATTTTTACCCTCGCTGCTTACGCTATTGCCACGGCTGCTTCTTGTCTCACTGTTTGAGCCCAGCTCTCAATGCGGGCTTGAGTCAGTTCTGCTTCGTTCATCTCGTCGATTACCAGGCCGACAAACGCTCCGTCTACAACTGATTCAGAATGGGCAAATTCAAAGCCAGCAACTGATATTTTGTCGGCAATGACTCTGGCCCCACGCTCTTTGACTTTGTCGTAGAGAAGCTTCATGGCGCTGACAAAGTTGTAGGTGTAGCTGACTTGATCGCCGACGCCGAATAGGGCGACTGTTTTTCCATTAAAATCAATTTGATCTAGCTGGGGCATAAAGTCGGCCCAGTCGTCGGTTAGTTCGCCGTCGCCCCAGGTCGAGCCACCCAATATGAGCAGGTCGCAGGCTCTCAGATCGTCAGCTTTGGCCCGATCGATACATCTAACCTCGTCTATGAGATCCGCTAGGGCAGCCTGTATTGCTTCTGCCACTGCGGCTGTATTACCAGTCATTGTTCCGTAGAATAATTTCCCCATGATTTTCTCCTTTGCTGTGCGCGGACGCACCGCCGGTGGCGGCAGTATTAAGACGTGTGAATAGCACCGCCTGAGCGGAACGGTTTTTTAAATTTGTTTTTCTCTGTGGGCCTGAGGCTAAAAGGTCCTTCAGGTGACAGGGAAGCGGTCTTATTGAGAATTACTCTCAACAATAAGGTCAGCATATCTCAGCTTTATTCTTATTGCAAGTGATTGTCAAATATTCTTTCGTCTGTTTAGTTTTGACTGTCGGCGCCAAGGGTTTTATTGCGAATGAGTGTCAAAATTGCCGTTGACTGCTTTACCTCTCCTGGCTCGGGCGATTATTAGAGATGGCGGACTTGGCGTACTATGAGTGCTGTTGTTTGAGGAGCCATCTGGTGTCAGAGGAAGAAAAGTTCTATTTCGTTCGCCATGGACAAACCCAGGCCAACTTAAGCAATCTTGCTGCGGGCTCTGGTTGGGATGTTGAGCTCAATGAGACCGGTATGGCTCAGGCTCGTCAGTTAGCTGAGAGTGAGGCCTTGAGGGCCTGCATCGGGGTCAAGACTATTTGTGTTAGCCCCATGCTTCGAGCGCTGCAAACAGCTCAATCGCTCAATCATGTCTTGCAAGCCGAGACTGTCACCGTTGATGATCTTAGAGAATGGCACCTGGGTGATTGGGAGCGGCGCTCCTGGAGTGACCTTCCCGACTTGTTCTTGCCTGGTTCAGATCCACCGGGCGGCGAAGCGCAGATTGAATTTGGTACCAGGGTAAGTCATGGTTTGCAGAAAGCTTTAGCCCATCCTGGGCCGGTCTTGATTGTTGCTCATGGTGGAGTGTGGTATGCCATCGCTAGAATTCTCCAGCTTGAGCACGGCCATATTGGCAATTGCCAATTAAAAGAAGTGCGCAGACCCCATAAGGCAGCACCTTGGGCCGTTGTTTAGCTCGACGCTTTATAGAACTGGAAATTCATGCTCTTTCATATAAGGAAAGATTTTGCGGCGGTGCTTATAAATGAACACCGCTGCTAGAGGAGTGCCGAAGACGATGCCCACTGTCAGGGCGATGATGGCAAATAGTGCCATGGTGATCATGCTTTTCATGTCGCCCAGGGCAGCGGTCATTTCTTCCAGTGGTCCATGAACATTGGTGAGCGGTTGCAGAACCGATTGTAGGGGGCCGCTGAGGCCCTCGACATCGGCTTCCATCAGGCCTAAATCATTGCGAATGCCAGTCATCTGAGTGTCAAGATTGACTATATGGTCTTCCATACAGACCAAGTGTTTATCTAGTGTGCCTAATCTGCTACCGACGTTATGCAATTTTATTGCCAGGCTATTCATAGCTGGCTCGAGGCCCCCAATCGGACCCTCCAGTTTCATTACTTGCTGTTGCAGTTGCACTGTTCCCTTACCCAGGCGAATCACCGGCGCCATCAGCCTTTTGATTGGATGAAAGCCCTTGATTTCGGGGTCTTCGGCTGGGGGCTGTAGATCTTTGCCTTCTATGTGAATCCCCGGTACTTTGTTTATTGCTTGTGCTGCTTCGCTATTTTCTTGCTTTTGCTTGCTGCTAATTGGTTTTAGGGGAATGGCGTGAGAGTTTAGTTCGCTGGTACTTTTGCCCAGGTCTTTAGTGACTTTGTTGTTCGCTGTCTGGGCTGTCGCTGGGGGCGTTGCTGTTAAGGCCGCAGCAAAAAGAGCAACGACAAGTAGGCTTTGAGCGACGTTTTGGCCTGTTTTAAAGTTAAACATTGGTCTGGAATTAAGCATTATCGTGATTTTGACTCCGAGTGCTCACCATCTGACTAGCGACCCGGTGAAATAGTTCCTTTTTCGGCTTCGTACTTCCACGGATGACACCGGCCTCTTGGCAAGCTAGTATTCAATTTCACCCCCCCTGAAAGCGTTCACTGCACCCCCTCCGCTTAAGGTAAACGTTAATGCCCATCGAGAAATTTGATCATAAGGTTGCCCCTGAGCACCATAGTCAACCGACAAATTGGTTTGAAGC
Organism: uncultured bacterium; assembly: GCA_913063055.1. Lineage (GTDB taxonomy): Bacteria > Cyanobacteriota > Vampirovibrionia > Obscuribacterales > Obscuribacteraceae. The sequence goes on along the minus strand of CAJXZK010000019.1, from coordinate 34,240 downwards.
TGCTTATGACGGAGCAGCATCCAAAGTTAAGTCTGGCGCCGACAAGACTGTGACAATGGTGAAAGAGCATCCAGTTGAAGCCGCTGTTGTGGCTGGAGTGGCAGTGGTTGGAGCGTATGCTCTGCTCAAAGGCAAAGCTGATTTTAGAATCATTTCTTCGGAAGCCAAGGCTGGTGCCGAAGCTGGTGCGGCCGAACTCAAAGGTGCTAAGGCTGCTTTTGAAAGTCCTGCTCTGCAGCGTAAAACTATTGATGGTGCTGTTATCCCTGATGTGGCTCGACCACTTTTGGAAAAAGGTTCTTCGTTAACCACGCCGGAAGCCCTGGCTGCCACCACTAAAAAGTATGAAGCAGGCTTGACTGATTTATTTAAATTGCCTCGCGAAGCTGTTGGTGAGGCCGGCCAAGGCCTTGACCAATTAGCCGCAAAGACACTGCAATCCCGTGCGGCGACAACCGGTGAGAGGTTTACCGAAGCTGCCACCAAAGCTGAAGCGGAAAGACTGGCAGCACTGAATCCCACTCTGAAAGGAGTTAGTGACCTGGGCGGTGCCAAAGTGACAGTGCTGGATCAAGATCATCTAATTAAGCTTGCTGGTTCTGATTTGCAGTTTAAGTTTACGCCCCAGTTAGGACAATTCCTCAAGGCTGGTGGGAAAATCACTGAAGAGCATATTGGCGAGGCATTTGCCGTACAGAAGGGCGGCAGCAAGAAGCTTCTTGGTGAGATTCTGGTTGATTTGAAACATGCCACCACTGCTGATGTTGAGCAAGCATTTGCCGATCAAAATACTGTTAAAGCTGCTCTCAAAGCTGCTAGAGAAGCCTTCTTAGCGAAGTTCTGAAAGAAGTTATAACTGTTTTGAATTGACACTAATTTAAGAAGAAATCGATGTCTAGTTTTTTGCTATTGGCTAGCATCTTCTCTTGCTGGGCTTTTAGCCGCTCAAGTTTTGTTGCTTTGGTCCATTCAACAAACTGGTTGCCGAGCCAATCAAAGGCATTTTCAGTTTGTAGCCAGCTACCAAACCAGAGATCGATATATTTGCTAGCCTGGTGTTGTGCTGGAGGAAGAAGAGCTTTTGCTGCACTTGCTTTCTTAGCTTTGCTGGCAGTTTTGCTTGAAACCTCATTTACCCGTGACACCATTAGAGGAAGAACAAAGTTGTTAGCAGCAAAAGCCTGGTGAAGAAAAGTGTTAGCTTTTTCTAGGTCTTCTGCTCTTGCATTAGCTCCTGCGGCACCAAAGCTAGCTAAGGCGCTGGCGTATAGCCACACAGTTTTGTCTAGGCCAGCTTTTGTCTTGTCTTCTTTTTGTTCTTCTTGGTCTTTAAGTTCTTCCAGTAGCACTAGTGCCTCAGCAAAGTGGGCATTCTCAATTAGGGCCAAAACGAGCCGCTCTGGGCTGGTGGCGTTCTTGTCTTTTTTGCCTTTCTGGCCTGCTTTGCTCAAGGAGTACTCTCTTTCTATTTATAGGCACCGAATAACATGCGAGTATAAATCAAGACCAGGTCTCTAAGGGAACGTAAAGTATCAATGAAGATACGCACTGTCGATCCGTCACGGTCTTGCCAATCAACATAGACCTTTTCAATTTTGCAGTGATGTTCTTTAGCGATCACGAGTATTTCCAGGTCAAAGAGAAAACGTTTGGTTCTTGCCAGGGGAAAGAGCTGATGGGCGCTTTCTTTCTTGAATACTTTGAAACCCGCCTGGGTGTCTCGGATGCCGGGTACGACAAAGTTGCCCACCAGAAATCGGGAGAGCATTGCCAGTATGCGGCGGCCCAAACCAGGATATTGCGTTTTCTTGCGGCGCTGGGCAATAACTAAGTCGGCCCCTTCTTCAATTTTTTCAAGAAACTGGTCTAGTAATTGTGGTTCGTATGACAAGTCTGAGTCTGTAAAGACTATGACAGTGCCTTGAGCTTCCATTACTCCCACTTTGACCGCATTGCCTTTACCCTGGTTTTCACTAATTTCAATCAGGCGCAGGCTGCAGGTCTCACTTTTGAAAGTTTCAAAGGCAACTTTGGCGGTGTTATCGCTGCAACCGTCGGTGACCACCACCACTTCAGAACCCGGGTGATGGGCGTCTAGATAGCTGGCCCAGCTCTCCATTGTCATGCCAATTCGCTTCTCTTCCTGGTAAGCGGGAAAAACAATGGATATGGTCGGCCGAATTATAGGTAAACTTGAACTTCGCTCTGGCATATTAATTGGGCATTCTAAAGATTAAAAAGGTAGTAGTCGGTGCAGCTCGTTCCACTTTTGCTAAAAATACTGGCTGTTTTTCTTCTGTTTATGCCGCTCCTTATTGCTGTGTCGCAACCAGTGATTATGCAAGGTTCTGATTTTGTCATGACTTTCTATCCTGTGGGCAAAATGGTGGTCCAGGGTCTGGCTCAAAATATTTATCCGCCACCCAGTGCCAGTTCTTTTGTTGAAGCCCCATTCAACCTATATGTGCACCAACTGCTTACTTTTTTACCTAAGCAGTATGTGGCTGTTTACATGTACAGCCCCTTGATGGCTCTATTCTTTGTGCCCTTTTCTTTCCTCTCGGCACAGCATGCTCTGATTGCCTGGCAAGTTTTCTCAATCTTTGTGCTGGCCCTGGTGGCTTGGCTCTCTAGTCGTGGCGATCGTTTTCAGGCTCTCGAGTATTTTTCAATGCTCGCCCTGTTTTGTCCGATTTTTCATACCTTACTAATTGGTCACCTTGGTATTGTGGTCGGACTTTTGCCTCTGGCACTAGGCTATGCTCTGCTCAGTCGCGGCAAAGAAGTGGCTGGTGGGCTGGCCTGGGGGGCGCTTGTACTCAAGCCTCAGTTCTTGCCGACAGTTCTACTTGTTTGTGGGGCATTGTTTTTTAGTAAGCGACCGAAGGCCACCATTGGCTTTGCTCTCGGTTTATTGGTGTTTGGTTTAGCCACCGTATTTGCCCTCGGCCCCAATCTGTTTGTGGAATGGCTCAATAGTTTTAAAATGTCCGATACCATCTTTGCCAAGGCTGGCTATCAATTTCCCGCCTATATGGTGGTGTCACTACCGGCGGTGATAGTCCAGACTTTTCCTGGACATGGGGCAACAAAGTTAGTGGCCTATGGCTTGGCGGCCTTGATTGGTTTGTTTGCTCTCTGGCGTGCTACTGCCATACTTAATGGCGCCAAGCTTAGTGTGTCGACCCAATCTAATAGTGACGGCGCACCCACTGTGGCAGAGGTGCGAGCCCAGCGAGCGGCTTTAGCACTAGTAATGCTAGAGGGCTTATTTGTTTTGCCGCTGGTTTTACCCCATTTTCTCTTCTACGATTTTTGTGGTCTTGGATTGCTTGCTATCATTGCTGGCCAGGGTTATCTCTGGGGGGTGGAAGCCGTTCGGGTGAAGTTTTTGCGCCTGGCTACCTGGTGGTGTTGCAACTTGTACTATGTCTCTTTTATGTTCTTGCCAGTAGCTCCCCTTAAGCAGTGGTATGCCTTGCTGTTGGTAGCAATCTTTGCTTTCTTCTTCTACAAGATTCCTGGTGTGGCTGCTGCCAGAGAGAGCACAGATACGCCAAAAGAGTTATCTGATGAGCAGAGCCAGTAGAGTCAAGGAAATTGTTTCTGTTAGCTCTACTACGGCCCCGTAGGTATCGCCAGTCTGGCCACCAAGGCGGCTGTTGAGATAAGCGGCACTGCTCAGGCCCACACCACAGGCGATGGCGAAGTAGAGCGCTAGCGGCAGCAATAAGGTGCCGTGTGAAAGTACCATTACCCCTGCTAATAAGCCTAAAGGCAGAACTGTTGCCACGAAAACTTCTTGGGGAAATCGCATGGTATCGTGCCAAATTTTGCCTTTGCCTTCGGCTCGAGCATAAGGAAAGGCCCCGATAGCAAAGGTTTCAGCCAGGCGGGCAAAGCAGGGGGCAAAGAGTAGAAAAAGGGGAAGGGCGCGGGCTGGTAGGGCCGTCAAGGCTGCAATTTTTAAGGCAAAGGCAGCCACCCCTACCATTACAGCAAAGTTACCGACACGACTGTCTTGCATGATTTCTAGCATGCGCTCTTTGCTGCGGTGCGAAAAAATACCATCGGCTGTGTCCATCAAACCATCAAAATGCAGGCCGCCAGTAAGGGTTAGCCATAAAATTGTGATCAGTGTAGCCAATAAGAAATTGGCGGTGTGGAGAGTCTCTAAGGTCAAACAAGTGGCAGCTAATATTGACCCGATCAGCAGTCCTACAGCCGGTAAGTAGACCGCTAAGCCGTTCAAGCTTTCTTCATTGACAGAACTTGCTGGCAATAATCTTGCCATGGGAATAATGGTGACGTAAGAAGTGGCATGAATAAACTTGGTGAGAATATTCATTAGATTTCTGGCGAGTCAGGCAATTCAGGTAATTCTGCTGTGTACTCAGGGCGATTGGGGAAGGCTTCTGGATTATTTAGCACTAGCAGATGCCGCTTTTCTAGATAGTAGTCAACCGCTTCTTGAGTTTCGCGCAGTAGAGTTGGATCTGATTCAAGATCACAGGCCCTGGCGTATATTTGCTCGGTAATTAAAGCGATGTCTTTATTGGAGGGCTCTTGGTGTTTGCTTTCCCACGGCATAACTACGTCATAGGCTAAACAGCCAATTATGTCTGGCACTATTGGTAGTGGCGCTACTGGGCTGAGACCGTAAGCAAATAGAGAGCGCTTCATGGAGTTTTCGATGAAGGCGGCATGGGGCCCAAGAATGTCTGTTGTCCAGCACATCAATAGAATTACTTGGTCTGGTCTGTCCGGACCGCGATAGGCATCGTAGTCAACTTCCATTAGCTGACTAAGGGCATTGCTTATGGGCCTGGAGCGCAGCGAATAGTATTCTACTCCTTCAGTTTCAAGAGCTAGACCGCTGAGCAGCCCTCGCAAAATCACTAGCATCGAGGCTACTTGGCTGACGTCATCTTTTAATTCAGCCGCTTCAGTCTTGCCTGAGGCTGGGGCGAAACTCTTTAAACTTTTTAGACCTGGTCTCAGTAAAATGCTGCCATAGAGAGCGTATAACCAATCGCGACTATTTAGTTGTTTCTTGCTGCCGAGACTCTCTAAGCGAGCGAGCACAATTTTGCGGTGGGCCAGTTCTAATTTCTCTTCCTCACTTTGGGCTAGAGGAGTTAGCTCAGCAATTAGTCGGCGAGCCCCTTCTAGATTTCGCTCTAAGGTTTCGCAAACGCATAAATTGAGCATGGCATCAAAGTCTTCTTTGGCGTTTACGGCTAAAGCAAAATACTTGCGCGCTTCTTTAAAGCGCTTCAGTGACATCAACGAGAAGCCCAGTTCGTAGTTTACTAGCGGGTCATCGGGCAGCTCTCGCTGCAATTCTTTGAGCAACATGGCTGCCAGTTCGTGTTGGCAAATTTCAACCAGGGCATAGCCAGCTTCGAATATTTCTTGGTGATGTTTGTATGGTGAGAGTGAACCGCTCAGTTTTGCGGCAAAATTATCAAGCTTGGCTGCCACTTCTTCTCGACCCAGTGCTTTGACTAAGTCGCTAAAGAGCATTACAGCGCCTTGCTCGTATGGATTTTGCAGCCAGTAATTAGCAATAACTGCGCGGCATTGCTCTAGCTGCCCTTTGTCTAGTAAACGGCGTGCTTGAGCCAGCTCCGAATTATCTTCCGGGGCGCTGGGAGGAGCAAAGCTTGTATCGTCGCTTATTGCCCTACCTCCATTTGCGAAAGAGCCATAGAGAAAATGGTGAATCAAAGTTGGTTGGCAAGCTCTTCTGCGTGATATGAACTGCGTACCAATGGCCCAGAATGCACCATTTTAAAGCCAATACTCCAGGCGTACTGACCAAGTTCGTCAAATTCTGCCGGTTCAACATAGCGCTTGACAGGAAGCTGATCGCGGGTTGGTCTTAAGTACTGACCAAGGGTAAGAAAATCGCAATTGACAGCGCGCAGATCGCGCAGCACTTCCTTGACTTCTTCAAAGGTCTCGCCGCAGCCAAGCATCAAGCCCGATTTGGTTGGAATATTGGGGGCAATTTCTTTTGCCATTTTTAGAATATTGAGAGAGCGGTCATATTTGGAGCCCGGTCTAACTTGCTTGTAGAGCCGCGGTACAGTCTCAACGTTGTGGTTGTAAACCACTGGTTCGGCGGCCAGTACGATCTCAAGACATTCTTGTCGGCCCTGGAAATCAGGAGTGAGTACTTCCACTGCCACGCCAGGGATGGCGTCCTTAATGGCCGTGATCGTGCGGGCAAAGTGATTGGCACCCTGGTCTGGTAAATCATCGCGGTTGACCGAGGTCAAGACCACATGCCTTAGACCCATTTGCTTTGAGGCTTCGGCGATGCGGGCGGGTTCGTCTTCATCTAATGGAGAGGGGGTGCCTTTGTTGACTGCACAGAAGCGGCAGGTGCGGGTGCAAAGAGCGCCCATCAACATAAATGTAGCTGTGCCTTTGGCCCAGCACTCACCTTTGTTAGGGCAGCGGCCACTTTCGCAAATAGTGTTGAGCTTTTGTTCTTTTAAGATTGTCCTGGTTTCGCGATTTTCTTCAGTGTTGAGCACTGAGCGCTTCACCCATTCTGGCAGTCGCAGTGGCTTTTCTTCGTAGCCCTCGCCTTCTTCTCTTCGCCCTCTTGAGCTAAGAATAGCCAGGCGCCTGGCCTCTTTCGAGTCGGCCGGTTTTACTTCAGATACGGGTTCAGACATAGTAATCGCCTTCAGTGTAATCGCCTTCAATATGCTTGACTAATAAGTGATTCTAGTTGATTGGCATGTAGAATGAATCATCTGTTTCTAATGATCTATAAGGTCAGCGAGGAGAATAATCTATGAGTAGTCAGGGTGGCCGTAAGACAATAATTGCTGGCAACTGGAAGATGAATAAGACCCCAGCTGAGGCTACTAGTCTGGCTAAAGCAATTGTCGAGGGGGTGGCGTCTCAATTTAAAGGTGAGGCACTTCCTGAAATAGTCTTATGTCCAACCTTCGTTTGTCTGTCAGAGGTCTTAAACCAAGTTAAGGGTAGTCCTTGCAAGGTGGGCGCTCAGAACATGGATTACCGCGATAGCGGTGCATTTACCGGTGAGATAGCGCCACCGATGTTGACAGCCATGGCTGTGCAATATGTATTGATTGGTCATTCCGAAAGAAGACAATTTTTTGGCGAAACCAATGAGTCAGTTAACTTGAAAGTAAAAGCGGCTCTAGCACATGGTTTAGTTCCAGTTATGTGTGTGGGCGAATTGCTTGAGCAAAGAGAACAAGGGCTTACTGACTCAGTTGTAAAAGAACAAGTAGTAAAAGGTTTGGCCGGAATCGCAGCTAGTGATGCCGCCAAGGTAGTGGTGGCCTATGAGCCGGTTTGGGCAATTGGTACCGGCAAGACTTGTGAGACTCCAGAAGCTAACCGAGTTTGTGGTTTGATTCGGGCTGAAATCGATAGTTTATATAGTGGAACTAATATTGGTGCGGGTGTTTCAATTCTTTATGGCGGCTCTGTTAAGGCCTCTACTATTGATGAGCAAATGGAACAAGAGCACATCGATGGCGCCCTTGTTGGCGGTGCCAGCCTAAAAGCCGAAGATTTCTTGCCTCTCATTAAGGGCGGAGCTAAGCGTTTGAAGAGTCAATTAGTTAAGACTTCTTAGAGTTAAGTACCAATCTGCTTCAGAGCGGGGTCATGGAAACCCGGCCGTATTATAATTGGCACGGCCATTTGGAGAGGTGTCAGAGTGGTCGATTGTGCAGTCCTGGAAAGACTGTCTGCGCTAAAACGCAGCGAGGGTTCGAATCCCTCCCTCTCCGATTTTTAATTGCTTAGCGGCAGAACGATAATTAGTAAGTTAGCGTCAGCCTAGAAGGGTGCTATGGAGCATTTTGTCGAAAAACTCAAAGAAATTGAGTACACCTTTCAAGAGCTAGAGTCAAAGCTCTCCGATCCAGACATTGTCAATGATCAGGAGAACTATCAGCGCTTAGCCAAATTGCGTCACCAACTCCACGGCACCGTGGAAGTGTTTCATCAGTGGCAAGATACTGAAAAAGAAATTGCTGAAGCACAAGAGATTTTGCGCGGCGAAACTGAAAAAGAAATGCGCGAGATGGTTGAAGCTGAAGTGGAGACACTGAAAGCCAAGCACATTGATCTGACCGAACAACTGAAAGTCTTGCTCTTGCCCAAAGATCCTAATGACGACAAGAACATCATGCTTGAAATTCGCGCCGGCACCGGTGGCGATGAGGCTTCGATTTTTGCTGGCGATCTGTTGCGCATGTATTTGAGATACGCCGATAAAGTTGGCTTTAAGCCTGAGATTGCTAGCGCCAGCGAGGGCGAACTGGGCGGCTACAAAGAAGTAATAGTTGCTTTTAAAGGCGACGGCGCCTACAGCAAGTTCAAGTTTGAATCAGGAGTGCACCGGGTGCAGCGTGTTCCTGCTACCGAGGCCCAGGGGCGTGTGCATACATCCACAGCCACTGTAGCTGTTATGCCTGAAGTAGAAGAAGTCGAATTTGAATTAGATGAGCGTGATCTAGAAATCACAACAATGCGGTCAGGCGGCGCTGGCGGACAGAACGTTAACAAAGTAGAAACGGCTGTGCGCATCGTCCACAAGCCGTCAGGTATTTTCGTGGCCTGCTCCGAGGAGCGTAGTCAGCTGCAAAACAAAGAGCGGGGCAAGCAGATTTTGCGGGCCAAGCTCCACAAGATCAAGCTTGATGAGCAAAACAAAGAGATTTACGATCAGCGTAAATCGCAGGTTGGCACTGGCGAACGCTCAGAGAAAATTCGCACTTATAACTTTAAAGACAATCGTGTCACTGACCATCGTCTCAATCAAAACTTCTCATTGCAACCGGTTCTGGAAGGCGATTTAGACAAGCTCATCGAAGCGAGTATTCTTTCTCATCAGCAAGAGCTGATGCGCGAGCAGCTGCGCGACGACGAACTTAACTAGGTTTGGATAATATTGGGCCTGACAATTGGCCCCCTAACTGCAGTTATGAAGCGGCCCGCGCTCATTTTGTCACGGCTCTAGTTGACTTGGGTATTGAGCGAGAAGAAGCTCGCCGAGAGGCTGAACTTGCTCTACAGCACGTGACTAAAATGGCCGCCCATGAGCTTTTGCTTAATGCCAAGGCGGTCTTGTCAGTTGCGCACGCTGGTACCCTGGCTGAAATACTAGAGCAAAGGCGCCGACGGGTGCCTTTGCAGTATGTATTAGGTGAGACATATTTCTGCGGGCTTAAGTTTGCTGTGGGACCAGGGGTTTTGATTCCTCGGGCCGATACCGAAACTCTGGTCGTGGCGGCTGGCGATTATATCAAGAGCAAGAGCCCGGTCAGTTTACTTGAAGTGGGGGCTGGTTCGGGGGCTATCGTAATTAGTTTGCTCAAGCAATTTCCCCAATTAGTAGCAACTGCATTTGAAATTTCTCCGCAGGCAGCCCATTTCTGTCGCATCAATGCGATTTGCCACGGTGTGGCTGAGCGTCTTACTTTAATTGAAGAAGACTACCTAGAGGGCTTGGCCAAGCTCGGCTCGAGCAAACACTTTGATCTCATTCTCTCCAATCCTCCCTATGTTCCCCTGGCCGTTGCCTCTACTCTCGCACCAGAAGTGATTGCCCATGAGCCACGCTTGGCCCTGGTCGGCGGAGGTCCTGATGGAATGGGCTTCTATCGCAATTTCGCTAAGCATCTGCCGAGCCTGGAAGCCACCGCTCATGCGGCGCTAATAGTTGAGTTTGGTGATGGTCAGGCCGATGCGGTCAAAGAGTTATTTGAATTGGCTGGTTGGGGCGAGCTTCAACTTTGGAGCGATCTGGGCGGACGGCCTAGAGTGCTGACTAGTTCTGGATGGCAGTGGTGACAAAACTCTTTAATTTTTGTAATATGCTAATAAGGGCTTAGTTTGAGAGATCTGCAAAAACTATGGGCGCAGAATTCAACGAGATTTAGATGAAAGATGGCGTACTAAAAGCAATATCGTCAGATGGCACACTGCGTGCCGTTATTGCTACTACGACTCATCTCTCCGAAGATGCTCGCTTAAGGCACAACCTATCATTTACAGCCGCTGCTGCCTTGGGCCGCGCTCTCACTGCCGGTGTACTGCTTTCACAAATCTTGGCCAAAGATGGTCAGGTCGCTCTTAAGTTTCAGGGCAATGGCCCCCTCGGCAAAGTCATGGTTGATGCATCGCCCCGAGGCACTGTCCGCGGTTTTGTTGAGCACCCAGATATTGAACTTCCTCTTAACTCATTAGGCAATTTTGACGTGGGTTCGGCCATTGGCTCTACCGGTTATCTCCACGTGACAATTGATCCTGGTTTTGGTCAGCCTCATACCTCCACTGTTGAGCTTGCTTCTGGTGAAGTGGGTGAAGACGTAAACCATTTCTTGGTCAATTCAGACCAGACTGGGTCGCTAGTTGTGGTTGGTACCCATCTCAGTAAAAACGGAGTGGAAGCGGCTGGCGGTCTGATAATTCAACTTTTGCCAGACCATACTGAAGAAACTATTTGCCGGATTGAGAACAATATCTCTACTTTTGGCACTTTCACCTTTTTGATGAAGAGAGGCATGACTCTCGAAGAAATTTTGCAGCGTATCCTCACCGGCTTTGAAATTACGCCATTGACCGATGTGAAGCCTTTATCATTTGTCTGCAAGTGCTCACGCGAGCGTTTTGTTGAGGCCCTGAAGGTATTGCCCAGCAGCGAAATTATTTCTATGGCAGAAGAAGACGGGCAGGCGGAAGGTCGCTGTCAGTTCTGCAATGAGCTCTATCTTGTCGAGAAAGAAGGCTTGTTAGATTTGGCCCGCGAGAGCTAAGCCGAGATTTTAAATCACTAGATATAGCAAGACAAAACTAGCTCCCCCGAGGGAAAGCTAGTTAAATCAAATGGATACTGAGTAGTTAGACTGCTCTCTTAACTTTGCCGGCTTTGATGCAAGATGTGCACACTTTCATGCGCTTAACAGTCTTGCCTACCAAGGCCTTGAAAGGTTGGAGGTTTGGCAGCCAACGTCTCTTACCGTGCGGGTTCCAGTGCGAACGCAAGAAGGTGTATTGAACACCGGTCTGGGGTCCTTTGCCGCATACGTCACAACGCTTAGCCATAAAATAATTCCCGTCTTAATTCAGTCGCGAAATCTGCCGTACAGCCCCTTGAGGCCCGGTAGATTCAAGAACACAAGCAAAGGAGGAATTGTAGCACCTGTACCACGTTGAATATATGGTCAACCCTCCAAATGCTAAGTTTGTAATAGTTCAGGATGAATGGGTACATTCTGTTATAGATAGTTGCCGGAGATCTTACCTGCGCTAAAAATCATGATAGGCTTACTGTGAGAGCGCTGTACTACAGTGTTATCAGACTGATTAATCGAAGTTGCCAAGCGATGAAGATCAATCAGTTATGTCCTATCCTTTACTCGAACTACACAAAAGCCGGTTTACAAGATTGGTTTAGTTTGCCGATTTAGGGTACTTTTTAGTAATGATTTAGTATCTTCAGTCAGTACAGTATTGTGTAAGGTCTTATCAAATTTCAGTGTTTACTCAAAGGCGCTTGAAAATAAGTGGCTGATGGGTATGAGAGAGCCAAGGCTCAAATTGACCGAGCCAGACGGCAAGGGGAAGCAGGAAACAGGTAATGGCACTCGTAAACTACGCAGCTCGAGAGATTAACTGCAAAATCGTTTATTATGGCACCGGCCTTGGTGGCAAGACAACGAACTTGAAGTATATCCACAGCCAACTGGCCCCTACTACTAGAGGCGAATTGATCAGTCTCGCTACCGAAACTGAAAGAACGCTCTTCTTTGACTTCTTGCCCCTCGATTTGGGCAGCGTACAAGGTTTTAAAACTAGATTTTCTCTTTACACCGTTCCCGGCCAAGTTGAGTACAACGCCAGCCGTAAACTTATTTTGAACGGCGTTGATGGCATTATTTTCGTAGGCGACTCCGATGTCATGAGAGCTAAGGACAACGTTGAGTCTCTCCAGAACATGGTTGAGAACTTGGCTGAATATGGCCTTACCCTCGATAGCATTCCTTGGGTCTTGCAATACAACAAGCGCGACTTGGCCAATGCCATGCCGATTGAACGCTTAGAAAAAGATATGAATATCCGTGGCGTACCAAGTTTCGAAGCTGTTGCTTCTGAAGGCTTAGGTGTATTCGCTACTCTCAAAGCGATTTCAAAGCTAATTCTCAACCGCTTACAGTAACCTTGGCTGCTTTCTGAAGTAGAATTTGCTTCAGAGGCAAGAAGTTATCTGTGGCAATTAATCTGTGGCGAATATAGTCGGAACTCGGCCTACAAAAGAAGCTGAACTTAAGGGTTTGCGCCTTGCCATTGCCGTGGAGCGCAAAGCTCGCTATGCTGATTTTCAAGGTAAGCGCTCGACCTTCTCTCAATTTATGAGGGCTACGGCTGATCGTCTCGTGCGACGCTTCCCCTATGACACCATCTGGGTGACTGTGCGCAGTTTGTTTCGTCAGTATCCTAATGTTGATGTTTCTACCCGTATTTCAATTGTTCGACGGGCAGAGGAACTAATTGCACCTTACTGGGACAACGTTGATGGTGTGCCAAACGACCAGTCGTTGTCTGCTTCTGATGCTGCTCGTGAGCCCAGTGCTTACGCGCGCAGCCCGGGCACAGCGGCCCCGGGCTCTTTTCGTTCAAGCGATTTTTCCTCTGGTTCTGCTGTAAGCAAGTCCGCCGCCGGTAATTCAACTAGTAGTTCAACTGGTAAATCGACTAGTAGTTCAACCAGTAAGTCAGGTAGTAAACCAATAAGCAAAGCCCCCCAGGGTCAGGCGGCTGTTGGTAAATCATCGTCTAGCCCGGCTGGACGTGCCCCAGTCAGCACCCCAGTCACTAGTCTGGCCCATCAGCAGGCGGGTCAGAAATTGGTGGGCAAGCATCCTTGCGAAATTCCAGTTCAATTTGTCAAAGGTGTTGGTCCTAAGCTCGCGCTGTTGCTCTCTAATCTGGGTATCACAACCGTTGATCAATTGTTGCGCCACTACCCGCGGCGGCACCTCGATTTTCAAAATCGCGAGTTTATCAAAGACCTGACAGTGGGCGAAGAAGTTAGTATCTTCGGTACAATTCGCTCGGTTGGCGCTTATCAATCAAAGCGCGGCAATATGTCAATTTTAAATGTGGTCATTTCTGATGGCACTGGTAGTCTGCTGGTTACTCGTTTTGTCGGTGGTAAGGGTAACAAATACCTCCTTGAGCGACTCAAAGGCCAATTCCCTAAAGGCGCTCAGGTGCTGGCGTCTGGTGTGGTTGAGATTGACGATTATTCGCACAAATTTAAACTGAAGAACGCCGAGGTGGAAATTCTTAGCTTGGCTGGTGGTGAGCAGCTCGTCAGCGGTCATATTGAAGAGGATCGCGAAGCTGGCTTTGAGGGGGTGCCACAGAGTATCCATGCTGGCAGGCTTGTGCCAGTCTATGCTCTGACCGAAGGCTTATCACTACGTCATTTGCGCAGCGTTATACATAATGCTATTGCTACCTATGGAAGCGGTATTGCTGATTTGCTGCCAGAGCACCTGAAAGAAACATACAACTTAATTGGTATGAGTGAGGCTTTTACTCATATCCATTTTCCTGAAGATCCTGAAACCAAAGATGCGGCTCGAAGACGGTTAGTCTTCGACGAATTGTTTGCCATCCAACTGCAGATGGCACATCGCCGCTATCAATATGAGTCGCAAGAAGATGCTCTTTCAATCAAATATACCTCCTCTCCTGATGGCTATGTTGAGCAGTTACGTGGATCATTGCCGTTTAAATTGACCGGAGCACAAGAGCGTATTTTTCAAGAAATCGCTCGGGATCTTGCATCAAATAAACCAATGCACAGGCTAGTACAGGGCGATGTGGGCTCAGGAAAAACCATTGTTGCACTGCTTGCCTTAATGGTGGCAATTGAGAATGGCTTCCAGGGAGCCATGATGGCACCAACCGAAATCTTAGCCGAACAACACTTCCGCCAGTTTCAACGCCTGGTTACCCCCCTGGGTCTCAAGTGCGCTCTGGTACTCGGTAAGCACGGAGTGAAAGAACGCCGCGCTGTGCGTCAAGAAATATTGTCTGGGCAAGCTCACATTGCTGTTGGCACCCATGCCTTGCTAGAAGACGACGTTGAATTTAAGAATCTTGGTTTGATTGTCATTGACGAACAGCACCGCTTTGGTGTTAAACAGCGGGCGCGCCTAAAAGCGAAGAGTCAAAGCCCAGAGCTTCTGACAATGACTGCTACGCCAATTCCTCGTACTTTGGCTCTGACTATGCACGGTGATCTTGATGTCTCTGAGATTGATGAATTGCCCCCTGGTCGTAAACCCATAGAAACGTTCTTGCTCAAACCAGCTCAAAAAGCCAAGATGTGGGAAGCCGTCCATAAGGAAATTGAAAAAGGACGCCAGGCATATATTGTTTTTCCTTTGATTGATGAATCTGAGACCCTGGCGGCAAAAGCGGCCACGGCTGAGTATGAAAAGCTGCGCACAGGCGAGTTTAAAGACCTGCGCCTGGGCTTGATGCACGGCAAGCTTAAGGCTCAAGAAAAAGATGAAGTAATGGATGCGTTTCGTTCGGGCGAGTTTCATATCCTTGTTTCAACGACAGTTATTGAAGTTGGCGTAGATGTCCCTAATGCTTCGGTGATGGTAATCGAAAATGCTGATCGCTTCGGATTGGCTCAACTGCACCAGCTTCGTGGCCGGGTCGGTCGAGGTGCGGATCAATCTTATTGCTATCTGGTGTCAGAGCAAAAGTCACAAGCAACCCGTGAGCGCCTAGAAATTCTGACAATCACTAATGATGGTTTTGTTGTGGCCGAGAAAGACCTCGAAATACGTGGCCCTGGTGAATTTTTAGGCTACCGCCAAAGCGGCCTACCAGACTTGGTTTTGGCTGACCTTGTTAAAGATGCCAAAATTTTAGAAGAAGCCCGAAATGCTGCCATTGCCATTATGAAAGAAGATCCGCAATTAACGAATTATCCAACTTTGAAGCAAATGGTAGAACAAAAGGCTGTGGGCGAGCACTCTGAGATGATGCGCTCGGGTTAAGCCAATCTCTTGCTCAGTATTTTTTTGCTCCTAAACGGCTATTTCGTCGAAGTGCAGTCGATCCCAGGTTCTATGTTTAGCTATGCATTTGATGAATTTTGTCGCCAATTCATCTGCGCTTTTGGCATTGGATGCCGTGGCCAGAAGTACTCCATTTTCGACTGAGCAAATGGCTTCATTTTTTAGATCAAGCCCCGCTTTTTCTAAAGCATGCTTGATCAGCTCTGCCCCTTCATCACAGCCCGCGATCGCTTTGCAATGCTTGTAGGCTTCGTTGATAAACAATTTTGCTGGTGCAAGTTTAGTCAGTATGGTTGCAGTTTTTGTTCCACCAGCAACATAAACTGCATCGAATAATACTGAACCGACAGAAGCCAGTGTGAAGTCTACCTTGAAGGCATTATCTTTATCGCTTCTGACTTCGCCACCTGTGGGTGCCACTATTTTAGGCACTGCTCCAGCTGCTTTCAATTGCTTGATCAGAGGCGCGACAGTCTCTTCCGTGAAGCCAGCGGCCAATAACACGGCCACTTTGCGCGTCGCTACAACTGCGATAGTGTTAGCTAAAATGCTGAGAGCTGGTGACTCAGTTGCCTTTGTTCTATTGGCAGTCGATTGATAGGTCTTTGGGTCAACATCGGCTGGTACAGCTTGGTTTAAATAGCCTTCGATTTTTACTGGACTCTTAATACCGAGGCCATCAGCCACTGATTTCGCTAGCTCTGTGTCGACATGCTGTAAAACAGCGATAACTCTTTCTCTGATTGCAGGCGTTTCTACATGACTCAATTCAAACTGAAATGCCTGCGAAATATGTTCTTTCTCGACTTTTGTCTGACTATTATAAAAAAGAGAGGCTTGACTGAAATGGTCAAAGAAGCTTTCGCTACGATCCCGTAGCTTGACGCCCTCGACCTTGGCAGCAAAGCTGGCAAACCCGCCATCAGCGGCGCCAGCCTGGAAAGGACAGCCTCCCCCAACTGTGTTAGGTTGGTAGCTAGTTTTGCCAGCATTGATGGTCTGCCGCATGTGGCCATCGCGGCTATTGTTATTGACTGCAGCAATCGATTTGTTGATTGGCAGTTCGTGGAAATTGGGTCCGCCTAGACGCTTTAGTTGAGTATCTAGATAAGAGAATAGTCGTGCTTGCAGTAAGGGGTCATTGCTAAAATCAATGCCGGGAACGATGTGGCTGATACAGAAGGCAACCTGTTCTGTTTCAGCAAAGAAATTGTCAGGGTTGCGGTTCAATGTCATTTTGCCCAGCGGTATACGGGGCACCAATTCTTCTGGCACAAGTTTGGTTGGGTCAAGCAGGTCGAAATCAAAATTGAATTCGTCCTTTTCTTCGATCAGTTGCACACTTAGTTCCCACTGGGGAAATGCCCCACTTTCGATGGCTTCCCAGAGGTCCCGCCGGTGAAAATCAGGGTCTTTGCCTGAGATTTTCAAAGCTTCGTCCCAGAATATTGAATGTGTGCCGATACTTGGTCTCCAATGGAGCTTGGCAAAGCGAGAGATTCCAGACTCGTCGATTAAGCGGAAAGTATGCACACCGAAGCCTTCCATCATTCTTAAACTGCGGGGAATGGCTCTGTCAGACATTACCCACATGAGCATGTGAGTAGTCTCAGTAGACAAGGAGGCAAAATCCCAAAATGTATCGTGGGCTGATTGAGCTTGAGGAATTTCGTTGTGTGGCTCTGGCTTTACTGCATGAATGAGGTCTGGGAATTTTATTCCGTCTTGGATAAAGAAGACTGGCATATTATTGCCAACCAAGTCAAAGACACCTTCTTGGGTGTAAAACTTGACGGCAAAGCCACGCACGTCTCTAGCTAGATCGCTTGAACCTCTCGAGCCCGCTACTGTCGAGAAGCGCGTAAAGACTGGAGTTTTAACGCCAGGTTTAAGAAAGTTGGCTTTGCAATATTTTGCTGCACCATCATAAGCTTCGAAAAATCCATGAGCTGCAGTGCCGCGCGCATGAACAACTCTTTCTGGGATACGCTCATGATCGAAATGAGTAAGCTTCTCGCGCATCAGGTGATCTTCTAAAAGGCTAGGACTACGCGACCCTGCTTTCAGTGTGTTCTGATCATCGCTTTTGCGTAGCCCTTGATTGGATGTGAGAAATGCGCCATCGTCTATAGAGGTGAAATTGCTCAGTTGTTCTGTCTTTTCATTGTTAGCAGCACCAGTGCTTTTCGCTGGCGAATTCTTTTTTGTGGCCATAAAGTTACATCCTTTCCTCGTGCTGTTTTCTATGCGCAGTCAAGGCGATATAGATAACACATCGAGGTGCTGATGCGCCGATAATGAGACAATTTGTCGCCTATCGCTAAGAACGGGAACTTTTCAGCGATCTCTGCGCCTAACTAAAACTGCCACAAGCTCAGGATTGTATTTCAAGAAACTAAGCTGCCTGCATGTCACCATCGGTGGTGGCAAGATTTTCTGCTTTCGTCTGGTCTAGATTTTCTAATTTTTCTTGCACACTAACATGGCGATGATCCCAGTTGGGCACTGAGTCAATGAAGTTTGTGATGGTATTCATCACCTTGTAATTCAAATTGCGGTCGGTGCGAAATACGATTGGATGCCATTTGGCGCCCCAGGTTAGTTGAATTAACTTGCTGCGAAATCTTGTCAGTTTTACCTTTGAGTCAATATAGAGAAGAGATGAGTGGGGCCCTTTCTCTTTTACTATTAAGGCTACAGTGCGATCTACGGTGACCCAGAAATTGCCTTTAATTTGTAAGTGGATTATGCCTTTCTTCTCGTCGTAGCTAGTAATTCGGCCGCGTTCAAATTGAGTGCAGGCTGCTAGACAAAGTTCAAAAGCTTCAGCTTGGGGCAAGTCGAGTTCACGCTGTCTCAGGTACCAGACTGGACCATACTTGCGCATACGGTGCATGAGCAAGCCGTGGTGGAGAATCGCTGAAAAAAGTATGGCTATCGGAAATTGAATTGAATAGATGATCAGGCATAGCACGAAAATCATGGCGGCCAAGATTGGACCGCCCACGAAAATTGCTAAGGTGCTAACCAGGCAGGATAAGGCTAGGCCAAAAACCGCCGCTCCCACCAGGGGGCGTCCGTAGTCGTTAAGCTTGATGTAATCGAAGGTTGGTATGAATGGCTCGAATTCTAACTGCTGCTCTATGTTCGGTTGCGAAATTTCTTTGCCAATCATAGATTCCCGCCTCAATAATATCGGCCACTTACTGTCTTATGCCACAGCAAAGCCGCTCTCTCACTATTGCGGTCTTAAAATCGGGTCTAAATCTGCGATTACATTGAACCGGCGCCAGGGGCAACACCGTTTGAATTGCCTACACCAGACGGTGCTGCTGTGCTGCCTGGTTTCAGTCTTTCTAGGGTGGTCTTAACAGAATCGCTATAAGGGCCAGTGGGGTCAAGACTTAGGTACTTTTCAAAGGCGGGAACGGCTAGATCGATCTCGTTTTTGTTTTGGTAGAGCAGGCCCATAGCGTAGTAGGCATTGGCAAATTGCGGGTCATATTTAATCGCGAGGTTGTACTCTGCCATGGCCCCTTCTGGATTATCGAGGCCGGTGTAGGTGAGGCCCAGATTGTAGTGTGCCAGTGGGTTATCGGCTTTTAGTTCCAGGGCCTTTTGGTATTGGGCGCTGGCGTCACTGTAAATGCGGCTGGTGAGGTAGATATTGCCCAGGTTAATATGCGGTTCGACAAAGGCCGGGTCGAGGCTAATTGCTTTTTTGAACATGTTAGTGGCGCTGCTAATATCTTCTTTCTTTTGCAAGGCCAGGCCAAGATCGTTATATGCCTCTGCTGAGCTTGGATTCAGCTGAATAATACGCTGGTAGGTATCAATTGCCAGAACTTGCTTGCCTTGCTCGGCTAAATTATCAGCTAACAAATTAAGCAAGGAGAGATCGTTTGGGTAGCGCTCAACTAGGTTGCGCAGGCGCGCTTCTGCTTTACCGGGCGTGCCTTCAAGGCTTTCCAGGTTGGCCATAGCTAAGATAGCGGTGCGGTCGTCTGGTACTAGATTGAGGGCACTTTCTAGGGCTGAACGTGCCCCCACCAGGTCTTTCATCTTTATTAGAGCACCGGCCAATTCTTCAAAGGCGGCCGGGTCATTTGGCTCTAAGCTCAGGCCCTGGCGGTAAAAGCCTGCTGCTTGTCCCGGGTCGTTTTTTAGGATAAAGGTGCGGCCCAGATTAATCATGGCCTGACCGTCGCTGGGGTTTATTGACAGTACTTGTTTGAATTCGTGTTCGGCAGTATCAAGTTCGCCTTTCTTTTGCTTGATGATACCCAGGTTGTAGTGGGCATTAGCGAAGTTAGGGCTCAAGCTCACCACGTGCTCGAACGAGCTAGCTGCTTCATCAAGGTCGCCGTTGTTTTGCAGGAGGTAACCTAAGGTGTAGCCGCTGTTAACATCTTTAGGGTCGAGAATTTGCGCTTGGCGATAGGCTTCAATTGCCCCTTTGGTATCTTTTTGCTTATTCAGTGCCTCCCCTAGTTGGCTGAACCATTCGGCTCGGTCTGCCTTGAGGGCTATGGCTGCACGCAGCTCTTTGACAGCTTCACTGTAATTGCCTCGTCCTGATTGCGCTGCGCCCAAAAGAGCATGGGCTTCCGGAACTGAGCCGTCTAGCTGTACGGCTTTTGTTAGAGCTTCGATGGAAGGATCGTAGTCTTTCATTGCCAACAGGCAGGCCCCAGTGTTGAATTGAATTGAGAAATTCTGCGGTTGGTGTACCAGAATTTTGCGATATTCCTTAACGGCCTCTTTGTATTGGCCTTTATCTTGGTAGGTTGCAGCCAGTTGCGAGAGCGCCTTTAAGTTCTCTGGATAGGCGGCCACCACCAGGGCCAATTCGTGAATAGCCTCGTCTTTGTTGCCGGCAATGCGCAAAGCGATACCGAGAGGAAGGCGGAATAACACTACGTCCGGTCGCAGCTTAATTGCCTGGTCGTATTCGATAACGGCTTCTTGTAGCTGACCTTGTGATTGCAACAAACCACCTAAACTCATGCGGGCAAAGGCATCGGCTGGGCGCAGGCTTAATGCCCGGCGATATTCAGCGATGGCATTTTCGAGATCGCCAGATTGGTGCAAGACCGCCGCTAGGCTGAGGTGAACCATGGGGTCGTAAGGGGCGCTGATAACAACGGCCCTGAAGGCAGCTAGGGCTTTGTCTAAGTCACCGGCTTTGAAATAGGTGACACCTTGATAGTAGCGCTCTAAGAATTGCTTGGGCATTACCTGGGCTACAGGGCCGTTAGTTTGGGCTAATGCCGCATTGGTTAGCCCCTGACTTACAAGAGTGGTGACGCAGGGCAGGCTTGCAAGGAGGCTTGAAAGCAAGAGTGAATGTGCCTTGCGACTACTTGAAGAAAATTTTGAATGCGGCATTGCTGAAAGTACCTAATATAGAAGCTCTTTTAATTGGCAGATTTTATTAGAACAGTACCTAATTATGGTCCAAGACGCCCCTTTGCGAAAGGTTGTTCCTCTTATGCGGCTTTAGTGGAAATGGACGCTTAACGCTGTAAGCGCTAATTATCTGGCAAAATACCGGCAAATAATGAAATAGCTGAAAACTTACTGTTTGAACCGCAAGAAATGGGCCAGGGGCAAGCCTTCGCCGGCCGGTTGTCATGAGTTCCCGCTATTTCTTAGACAGTGTGGCTAAATTCTTGCTGACGTTTTTGTACAGAGTGCACATTGTCTCGATGTCGGCTTCTGGTGTACATTGAATGTATAAGGGTCAGTAAAAAAGTAATGGAGACCGCGATTGAGAGCGGATTTTTCTCCAGGCAGCACTGAGATAGGCCGCTACTTTTCGAAAACCCGGTGCCCCGGTAAGACTCAGACAGAAATCGGTCCGGAATTATGCGTGCTGTAACACCAGTACTTTCTAAAGTATCCAAGGCAAGAGCCCTGAAATATTCTTTTCATTAGCGGGCTTAATAACTCCTTGCTCGGTTTGCCGAACACCATTTCGATCATTGCCTTTGTCGCAGTGAATCAGGCGAACCAAAGATCAATCTCAAACTGATAACAATAACAGTTAAGTCAAAACCTTAAGGCTTTGAACCGCATTTCGGCAGGCGTTTGCACTGCTGGTAGTGCCTCGCGTTCATAGCTGCAACCAAGTGTATAAATCATGGCAGTTTATAAAAACGAAACTCAGACTAAACAATTTCCGCTGGTGGAGCGAAACTCCAATCATTACCAGGAGATTGCTTCTAGTGCATTGAGCAATTCAATTAATCACCTCAATAATGCTTATTCGCAAAAGCTTAGTGGTGCCGAAGGGGCCGTAGAGTTCAGAGATGAAGGTGTATACACCTACGACAACAAAGGTCGTCGCTATCTAGATTGTTTAGGTGGATACGGCATATTCAACGTTGGTCACCGTCACCCTCGGGTAATCGAAGCTGTGAAGATGCAGCTTGACCAGGTCTGTTTGCACAGCCAAGAGTTGATTAATCCCTGGTCTGCACACCTGGCTAGTCAATTAGCTGCCATCACTCCTGGTGATTTGCAATATTCGTTCTTCTGCAATAGCGGTAGTGAAGCTGTGGAAGGGGCGATCAAGTTAGCCCGTCTTTACACCGGCAAGACCGAGATAATCTCTACTAAAAACGCTTATCACGGTGTTAGCATGGGGGCGCTTTCTGCCACTGGCCGTGACGTTTTCCGTAAACCATTCGCTCCCTTACTGAATGGCTTTAGCCATGTTGAGTTTGGCAATATCGAAGCTATGGAAGCTGCCATCAACGAAAATACCGCAGCTGTAATTCTCGAACCTATTCAAGGTGAGGGTGGAATCAACGTTCCATCAGAAGGCTATTTAAGAAAAGTACGTCAACTTACTGAGAAGCACGGCATTCTTCTTATTCTCGATGAAGTGCAAACTGGTATGGGCCGTACTGGTCGCATGTTTGCCTGCGAGCACGAAAGTGTTGTGCCAGACATTCTATGTTTGGCTAAGGCTCTCGGCGGCGGTGTAATGCCGATTGGCTGCTTCATGGCTTCGGCCAAAATCTGGAAAGTGCTTGAGCCAAACCCAACCATTCATAATTCGACTTTTGGTGGCAATCCTTTAGCTTGTTCCGCTGCATCTGTCTGTATTGAAGTTTTGCTTGATGAGCACCTGCCTGCTCGCGCTGCTTTGATGGGCAATTATTTCATGCGTAAATTGAACGAATTGAAAGAACGTTATCCTGAGCGCATTTTTGATGTACGCGGCAAAGGTTTGCTAATTGGTCTTGAGTTCACTAGCAAAGATTTGCGTGAAGCCGTACAGGTTGAGCTTTTCCATAGAGGCGTGATTGTTGCATCGACTCTTAATTCCAACTGCACATTTAGAATCGAACCGCCACTAATCATCACTGAGTCGCAAATCAATTTCATGATTGATGCTCTTGAATCAGTATTAATTGATATTGGTTCTGGTCGCTTGGCAGAAATGCAGGCCTTAGCCGAAGAGCAAGAGTTAATCAAGCAAGACGTGATAGCGATCGAACCGGTGACCGTAGAGGAAGTATTGACAGTCTCTATAGTGCCGCAAGCTACTGATTCAGATTCAAATCTAGTTTCAGATATGGTGATCGACGAGTTCAGTGTTGCTAAAGCAAGGCAGCGTAGGCGGGTCCGGGCGGCTGCGAAAGTCGGCAGTAGTAAAGTGGCCGCTTCGCGCAAAGTTGGTGAAGTAAGGCTGGTGCCCGTTCGTGAGTCTAGAGCTAAATCAAATTCAAAATCTAATCTCGAAACCACAAAGAAAAAAGTAGCTAAGCCAAATAAGGCGGGTAAGAAGAAAGCAGCAGGCAAGAAAGATAAGCCCAAGTCGAAAGCTTCTTATCGTGCCAAGACAAGAAATTAAGGATACTCGAGATACTAGGGATACTAGGGTAATGAATGACAATCAAAATCTAGTTAGTTTTCTTTCTGAGAAATTGCGACGCAAGCAAAGTGGTGCTACCCCTGAAGAAATGGCAGCAACAATGTATGCCTTCCTTGCCAGTGAGAGAGCCGCTCGCAGCCAGCAATACGCTGAAGCCAATGGCAATAGTGCACAGGTAATTTGTGTACAGAGCATGCGCGCTATCTAATTACTTACAAACGAAGAGTGGTTACTTTTTTTAATCCACCTTTTTGTTGATGTCTAAAGAATCAATTCACCTCAAGCTGGAAATAGTGTCATTACATTTCCCCCAGTAGGCTTCTTTCTATTCGGGAATTTTCAGCTTCCAGTGTTTTTTGCGCTGGGGAGGTTTGGTCATGAATACTGGCTCGTACTTGTTGGCTCTTGATGGTTCTCAAGCGTCTCGCGCTGCTGCACAGCTGGCTTGGCAGCTGGCAAGCTTGACCAATTCAAAGGTTGACGCTCAGCATGTCGTTGACAGTGCTGATGTTTGGCGTTTTTTGTCTTATGATTTGGCCGGATTTATTGGCAGCGGGCCATACATTGATGCTAAAGAGCGCATCACTCAAATCATGCGTGGTATTGCTGAAGCCTTAATGCTTTCATACGCGAGTCAGGCAGGCGGCCAACTTCAGTCTTTTGATACTTTCATAGACGAAGGAGATCCCGCTTGCGAGATCTCTAAGCGAGCTGTTGACTATGATCTTGTGGTTCTTGGCTATCATGCCAGAACTTCTAATTCCCGTCGGAGAGTATTATTTGAGGAGCTGGCTAAGGTCTGTCCTTGTCCGTTGTTGGTGGTGCGCGATGTGGCAAAGCGCTGGTCGAAAATGCAGATTTTTATTACTCGAGACCTTGCTGACGAAGAAACCGTTGCCAGTATTTTTCGAGTTGGTGCCCTTCTCGCCATGCCTGTAGAAGTTTTGCTTGACAGTCGTGATACCGCTGTGATGGCAATTGAGCCCGAGCGATTTTCTCTGGGGGGCTGGTCCTCTGCTTTTGGTGTCAACGTCTTGCGTCCAGCCAGCTTTAAAGAAGTGACTAGTGCTGCCGATGACAACGTTCTGTTGGTGGTTTCTGCTGATGCTATAGATTCTGCTCGTGACGCTTTGGCACGAACGCGTCTGCAAAAATTCCTCCAGGGAGCAGCTGGTCGAGGGCTCTTACTCTGGCGCGACCATGCTGCTGCATCATCATCATCTTCTTCTTCTTCTTCTTCTTCTTCTAAGCGTGATGCGCGAAAAGCTTCTTAGAGTAATTGCTGCTGTGATTTGTTTTGATTTGTTTTTTTTTGGCACTACTGGTAGTGTCAGGCTTTGACCAGCTGCTTGCCCAGTATAAGCTCAATCACTGCTCTTGCTGAATAACTGCTTTCACCGGGGCTGAGAAATTGGCTCAGTGCGGCAATGTGATCACCGGCTGTAACTAGTGGTGGTTCCTCGTAGCCATTGGAGCGAGTCTGGCCCAGACCGATATTCGATAGAAGGGCATTGCAGAGACATTTGCGATTAACTGTGTCATCCGCTAAGCCGCCTTTTTTGACATAGTCAGCTTCTCCTTCACCGGGGCAGCGGAAGGCGATGGAGCCGTCATTGCGGGTGTAGGCCGAGCGCAAATAGCCAAGGTCGCAGACTCTTTCTCTAGCCTGGTAGACGGCTGACTCTGAAAGCGAATTATCGACGTTGGTGATTTTGAAGGGATAGCCAGAGGCTGAAGCACAGGGATCTGTAAATATAGTGACTGTCTGATCTAAGACTTTTTGTAGTGTGCTTGTTTTTATTTCTTCTGTAATTCCTGATTCCTGGCAGAAAGCAAAGGGCGTGCCAACCTGCACACCGGCTGCACCAAGTGCTAGGGCTTCTTGCAACTTTTCTGCACTGCCGTACATGCCGGCGAGCCAAAATGGAAGCCCTAGTTTCTTCAGTTCTTCTAAGTCTGCTTCATCGCGCTTTGTGTATATTGGCTCTCCCTCGCAGGAGAGTTGCAAGGCTCCCCGGGGCGGGGCATTGTGACCGCCAGCGGTGTGGTTTTCGATGACGAAGCCGTTTACTTTTCCTGATGCCTTTTTAGCAATATTAGCTGCTAATGTGTGGGACGAGACTATGGCCAAAAAGTCTGGACGTTTGAGAGTCTTGCCGTTGAGCAGGATATCTCTGGGATTGAATGTTAGATAGGTGGTGTCGTTGCCACCCTCGCTTGAAGCAGTGCTCTGAATATTCAGTTTGAGCGATACTTCTTTGTGTTCGCTCAGACCATCTAATATACCGGGAATGGCTTTGGGAATACCGGCTCCCATCAAGACATAGTCAACTCCTGCAAGCATTGCTCCATAGAGTGAAGGCAGCGTTGGCAGCTGTATCTTTTCTAGGTAGTTGATACCGACCTTGCCCTGATGGCCTTCCTTTGCTAGATAGACCTCGGCAAAATTTGCCAAAACAATTAATTCAAGCGAGGCAAGAGTTGGTTGAACTCCGATCATAGGCACATTTAAATATGGTGCCTCGGCTGGCTTGCCGCTCTCTCGATAGTAGCGCTGCCATACTCTATCTACCAGTTCTTTGACTGGGAAATGTTGGCAGGCGCGCTGCATGTGACCGCCTTCGTCCCCATCTTGCAGTCGTCTGGCGAAAACGGTATCGAGCATTGTTCCTGAGACCACTCCCAGCTGGCCTTCTTTAGAAACGGCCTGGGCTAGTCGCCAGTTGGAGACACCAACGCCCATGCCCCCTTGAATTAATAGTGGATTTGTCTGATTTGTCGAATTAGTCATTAGAGTCGCTGCTTTGATCCTGCTCTTAGAGTCTTGTAACGGAGTCTAGCAGTGCCAAAGTTTGACAAAAACTGGTTACCTCAAGGTGACCAGGGCTTCTATTGCACTTCGGCCTTTGTTAGAGGTTATGAAAAACGCACAGTGCTGGCTGATACCAGCGCCGGTGGTTACTAAAATGTTTTTTTAATGCTCGTCACAAAGGCACACATAGTGGCTTGCTTAAGGCTGATAGCTTAAGTCTATTCTTGTATAGCCTAATCCTGTGTAGCCTGTTCTTGCCGCATTTGTCGTGGCGTTAGCGGGCGGCGCTTAGGGCAGTCCATCTCATCTTTACTGAAACCTTCAAGTGGACATTGGCACAGTTGCTCGCTCTCACTGATTTCGCTGGCAATGGCTTTGAGTTCGCTCATTACTAAAAAGAGGCGCTGTCCTCGGGGGGTAATGGTGTGCACAACTTTGGGCAACTTCTGTTCAAATACGGTGCGAGTAATCATGCCCGCGGCAAGCAGTGCTTTGAGGCGCTCTTGCAGCGATTTCATGCTCAGTCCCGGAATAAAGGTAAGAAATTCTCTGGTGCGCACTGGTTTGAGCGCTAGTTCCCGCAATATCTCCACTGTCCATTTGGCACTAATCAAATCGAGGGTGTGGGTTATTGGGCAGGTCATCTTATTGTCACAGCCACTGTTCATAAATTTTGCTTCTGAATTTGCAGAATATACAGCTTTGAGTATGTTGCTTGGCGGAAAAACTGGCATCAACCGTTGTGGGTATTTACCTTGAAGTTTGTTTCATCCTTAGCGAGGGTATACCGTAGACTAAATCTAACTAGCCCGCTTTTACTATTGGTTATTAAAAATGACACCGACTACAACGGCAGATTTCGATCTCTTGCTTCCCCGATATCTCAAAGAGGCGAAGAGTCATATTGCCCAGATGGCAGCCTTTGCCTTTCTTGTTTTTCTAATGCCGATAGCTGCTCTCCTTCTAAATATCCAATTTCTTTGGCTGCTAATTTTCCCTATCGCGGCAGCGCTCTATGTGGGGCGGGGTTTAAGTTCGGTGCTCCTTGTCAAGCAGCGA
Organism: uncultured bacterium; assembly: GCA_913063055.1. Classification (GTDB taxonomy): domain Bacteria; phylum Cyanobacteriota; class Vampirovibrionia; order Obscuribacterales; family Obscuribacteraceae. The sequence goes on along the minus strand of CAJXZK010000019.1, from coordinate 7,371 downwards.
GCTGTGGCTGTTCTTAAATCGGCCTCTCCAACAAAGATGTCAGTGACTGGCATCAGTAAACAGTTTCTTTTTTGGAATTCAGTCAGTTCGCCAGGATACAAGCTTGATCTGACACCACTTAACTCGGGCGCTGCCAATATTCAAAACCTCAAAGTCGATCCAGCTAGTAAACTCGCCGTTGAGCATTTGGCTGTACTCTTGTCAAAGTTTGAGCAAGCCAAAGAAACCAGTGCTGCCGCTCCTACAACTGAAGTTGATGTCTATTTCGATGAGAAACAACTACCAGTAGCGCTCGTTTTCAATGGCGAGCTAGTTTGGGCCGTTTACTGGTGGTAAACAAAAGCTTTTCCAAAGACAAGCCTTATATTCGCTCAATACAGATGCGCGATGGCTTCGACATTGAGTCCTATCCATTTTCTATTCCGGCTATTGCTGACTTAGACAACATGGAATTTCATGAGGATGTCACTTTTTTTGTTGGCGAAAATGGATCAGGTAAGTCTACAGCTCTTGAGGCCATTGCTCTGCTTCTTGGCTTTAGTGCTCAAGGGGGCACTAAAAATGTACAGATCGATGATGCTGGCGGCTCATCTGGATTGCAAGACTTTTTGAAAGCAAAGAAGAGTCATGCTCATCCTAAGGATGGTTATTTTTTGCGGGCTGAGAGCTTTTATAACCTGGCTACTTATATGGACGAAGTTGGTTATCTCGATTCTTATGGCGGCAAGTCGCTGCATCGCCAGTCGCATGGCGAGTCTTTTATGGCTACTTTGGTAAATAAGTTTAGAGGAAAAGGCATTTACCTTTTAGATGAACCAGAAGCCGCTCTTTCTCCATCGCGCCAGTTGGCTGCTCTCGTGCGTATTCACGACTTGGTGCAGGATGGTTCGCAGTTTATTATCGCTACTCATTCCCCCATTTTGTTAGCCTATCCATCGAGCAAGATTCTTGTTTTTGATGAAACCGGCGTGCGAGAAGATAAGTATGAGAATCTTGAGCATTTCTCGGTCACCCGTGATTTTCTCAACAACTATAAGAGACGCTTAGACCTGATGCTCGATGATTAGGTCGTGGGTTGCCCGCTGTGTATTTTTACCGGTGACTCTGGTCGCCCCTCATGTGAACATGTCTGCAGTGAACAAGTATGCAGTTAACAGGACGTTCCGAGGCGGGCAGCCGTGGCTGGAGAAAAAATAGCATTGATGGCTGCAGAAGCCACTGTTCCAGTGGCAGATGATCAAGCTTATTGGCGAAGCTGTTCTTAAGCCATTTAAGGTGCTGGCTAGTGATGGAACTTCTCCCGGGGCGCACGGCAAGTGCGTTTGACCCGCGAGATCTTTGGGGGCGAACTGCGTCAGCTTATGGCTCTGGGAAAATAATTGTTAAAGTCGTTCTTCGTGTTAGAAGTGGGTATAGATTTGTAGTCGCGGCTATGAAGGTTCTTCCTTCTAAAATTTCCAATTTAGAGTCTTCGCTTTCCGCGACACCTCTTTTATCAATCATTTTCAATGGCAATAATTTGAAGTTCATAGCATTGCTACTGGCATTGGTACTGGCAGTCTCTACTTTGCTGCTATTGCCGTTTGCTTCTCTTTTACCGGCGTCAGCCCAGACTGCTGAGCCGCAAAATAACGCCCCAAAAGACGCTGAAAAAGTTGCTTTCAAGACTACCTATCAGAAGGGGGCCAAACTCTTTCAGGAGAAGAAGTATCCGGCCGCCGCAGCTAGCCTTGCTGTGGCTGCTCAATCGCCTCTGGATGACGGCGAAGCTGGCATACTTTTAGGTTACTGTTTCTACGAAATGCATCAATATCAGAAAGCCCTTGAGCAATACAAAAAAGTTAGTGAGACAGGCAAGCTGATTTCGGTCAAGAATCGCGCTCAGAGGCTAGCAGCTACCTTAAACAGCTACATGAAGGGGATTTGTCCGGGTAATTGTCTCAAACCTTCAACGCCGGGCTGGCGCAAAATGGACGTGCCTGGCAAGCCCGACCGCCTCGTTTGGATGGTTTTTCCTTATCTTGACCCCGCGGGCAAAGGCGGCTCTGAATATTGGAGTAACGACCATATGGGTGAAGTAATTGAGTACGTTAATGGTCGACCAATTAATAAAGGACCCTGTCCCCTTTGCTCTGGAACTGGAAAAGTTAGTCTGCCCAAATAGATAGCAATAGCGGTTGATTCTTGATGGTTTGAGCGTTGGGGCCAGCGGGCATAGAACTTAGTGCCGCGGCTATGAAGGTTCTTCCTTCTAAACCTATGATTTAGAGTCTTCGCTTTCTGCGGCTTCTTTTTATGCCAGTTGTGCGAGGCCATGGTGCAAGAATATTCGCCGCAAAAACTTGAATTGGCCAACAAGATTTTCGTTCGGCGCTGTAAGAAGGTTTTACTTAATCCGGCCTCTACTAATGAGGTTTTGCCTAGCCACTATGTGGCCACAGTCGTGAAGACTATAGAGGCTTTAGGGTTTGGCATGTCGGCTGATTTAATTGCCGCCTGCAAGCATCTTAGTTTAAGTGAACTTGCTGACTTGAAGAAACAGTTATTCGACTGCTTAGCAAAAGAGAAAGGTGCTCACCAAAAATTGACGCCGATGTATCCGGACTTTCCTAAGCAAGTGATGGATATGAGTGAGGCGGAGCTTTATCTCAATGCCATGGTGCACTATTTTAGTGGTGGCAAATATTTGCCTGCTAAGCCAAAGAAGCTCTTTGGTCTAATTCCTGTTCCGCAACGGGCACCGCTTGCCGAAACTCCTGATTTGCGGCCGCTTGCCCTTTCCACCTTAGAGCAGTTTGAGCTGCAATTTAGACAGTTGCTTTCTGTTAATAGTTCTATTTCTGTTGCCGATAAAGAAGATATTGTTGCTTATATAGATTTCTTCGATGGCGATATTGAGCGGTTCTTGCCCGCTCAAATAGCTCACCGCGAGAATAAAGCTTTTATTTTAGCGCAGCTAATAGAGCGCACCGCTGATAGTGCTAATCTGGTGGCCAAGTATGTCGATACTGCTACCGATGTACTGCGTTTGGCTGTTGCCTTGAGCGGCGGAGACGTCTCTTTAGCCGAGCCCGCCAAGTTCAAGACCTATAAGCGTAGCGTGCGTCGCTTGCTTTTGAGTTTGCTTGAGAGTCGTTCTAATTTAATTGAAGATATGCTGAGATGGAAAGAGCGATGGATTCGGCTTGGTGAGAAACTGCATCCGGGTGAATTTAAAGACCAATATCCACGTTCATTTGAAGCCTTCAACATCTTGAGAAATGGCCTGCCCTCCAATACTTTCAATAGTCGCTTAGAGAAGGCCCTAGAGCTGAGCGATGTTACTGCTGCTGTGGCTATGCTGAAAACAAGACCGGGAGATTTTGCTCGGCGTTTAGATCACTTGCTGCGTATTGCTGGTACCCACCAGGAGGATGTTGCATTCGCTTTCGCTAAAGTTGTCGACAAGGTTTCTACACCAGTACTGTTGCAGGTCTTGCACCATTTTAAGAACCGGGCGCAGCCGCGGCCACTGCGGGTTTTCTTCCCTAAGTCGCAGCTGGCGAAAGCGCAGGCAATACCTGACTGCTTACCGGGATTGCCGCCTCTCGTTTGTGAGTTGGCCGCCGGACTCTGTCGTAAAGCCTTGCTTGAGCGCTTCGCTAAGCTTCCTTCTCTGGGTACTTGCTGGGTCGACCCAGAGTTGAAGAATTTCATGGTGCCGTTTGCGCAAAGGTCTGCTTCTAAAGCTCTTCGTACAACCTCGCGCGGCAGTAGGTTGGCTTTGCCTGATACTAATGTTCTGCGTTTTTTCACCTGGTGGAAAAACGGCCTCTACCGCACCGATATTGATTTGTCAGCGGCTGTGTTTGATGAGAATTTTGCCTTTATTGATGCACTCACTTATTACAATCTGAAGAATTTTGGCGGTTGTCACAGTGGCGATATTGTTGACGCTCCAGAAGGTGCTAGCGAATTTATTGATATTTCTATTGATAAAGTGCTCAAACATCATGGTCGCTATGTGGTGATGTCGCTATTGAGTTATACCGCGCAACCATTTTGCGATTTGCCTGAGTGCTTTGCTGGTTGGATGGCCCGCGAACAGCCGGAGTCTGGTGAGGTTTTTGAAGCCAAAACTGTGCAAGACAAATTAGATGTTAGCGGCAATACTAGGGTTTCCATTCCGGCTATTTTTGATTTAGTAGAGCGGCAGGTAATTTGGGTTGATATTTCATTGACTCGCAATCCTAACTGGTACAACAATATTGCCGGCAATTTGAATGGCATTCAATTGTCGCTCAAGTCAATGGTTGATCTCAACAAGCCGAGTCTCTATGACTTATTGCTTTTGCACGCTGAGGCCCGTGGTCAGTTAGCTAGTAGTGCAGAATTGGCTACCACTAAGTTTCTTGCTGAAGACACGCCCTTCGATTTGACCGCTATTTCTAGCCGGTTTATGGCGAGCTGATTTTTCTTTTTTATTTACTCTAGTGGACCAATGGCATTCTCAACCACAGCTAGAAGCTCACCAGAGGCAATGATTTCTTCTGCTCTGGCCATATCTAAATGCATTTCTCTGTCTTCTTCAAGAAAGGGAATGTGGTTGCGGACAAAGCGGTAAGCGGCTTCTACGCCAAGACCGGCTTTCATGCCGTGTTCTGTATCGGAACCGGGAGTAAATTTGCCGCTGCCTTTACTGACGTGACCAATATCAGGCACAGAGTCGATTACACCGCAGCGCATATCGAGGCCCTGGGCAGCACATAACAGTTCGATAGCCAACACTCGGCGCAGGTTGTGCATGATTGTTCTGGCCTTGCGAGCAGAGATGGTGCCCATGGACACATGATCTTCTTGATTGGCCGAAGTTGGAATTGAATCAACCGAAGCTGGATGTGCCAGTACTTTGTTTTCAGAGACAATTGCTGCTGCGGTATATTGGGCAATCATATAGCCGGAGTTCAAACCACCATTTCTCGTAAGGAAGGCAGGCAGCCCATTTGACAGGGCTGGATTGACCAGGCGTTCGGTGCGGCGTTCGGAGATATTGGCTAGTTCGGCCAGGGCTATACCGACATAATCGAGCACCAGTGCTAGTGGCTGTCCGTGGAAGTTGCCACCAGAGATAACTTGGTCCGGAAAGACTAGGGGATTGTCGGTGGCTGAGTTGATTTCAATTGCTAGCACTTCGCGAGCGTGCTTGAAAGCCTGCCTTGATGCGCCGTGCACTTGGGGCATACAGCGCAGCGAATAAGCGTCTTGCACCATGGGACAGTCTTTATGACTTTCCATCAATTCGCTCTCAGCCAGGAGCTTGAGGAGATTGCTAGCTGAAGCGCGTTGTCCTGGGTGAGGTCGAACGTCATGCACGGGGGCCAGAAATGCCTTTTGTGATCCCAGTTGAGCTTCTAAGCTCATGGCTCCAATAATGTCTGCCATTTTTGCCAGGCGATCAGCTTCACTTACTACTAAGCATCCAAGAGCGCTCATCACCTGGGTGCCATTGGTGAGGGCCAGGCCTTCTTTGGCCTTTAGAACAACGGGTCTGAGTCCAGCGGCTGCCAGCGCCTCTTTTCCACTTAAAACTTTGCCTTTATATTCAGCACTGCCTTCGGCAATCAGCACCAGGGCTAGATGCGACAGTGGCGCTAAGTCTCCGCTGGCACCAACTGAACCTTGCTGCGGAATGATTGGATGAATTTCGTGGTTTAGTAGCTCTACTAGTAGATTTACAACCTCTGGCCGAATGCCAGAGAAGCCTTTCGCCAGAGCGTTGGCGCGCAACAAGGTAATTGCCCTTACGGTATTGCTGTCAAATAGTTCGCCCATGCCGCAGGCGTGTGAGAAAAGAAAATTGCGTTGTAGCTGTTCTGTTTGCTCGGGTGCGATATAGATGTCTTTAAATTTGCCAAAGCCGGTGGTGATTCCGTAGACCACGTCTCCTCTTTGTAAATATCCTTCAACTATTTCGCGCGACTTCTGTAATTGCTCTAAGGCCGCCGCTGAAAGCTCAACTTTGCCTTGCTTGTTGGCAATGGTTTCGACATCTTCAATGGTCAAATTGTAGCCATCGAGGGCGATTTTGGGGCTGGCAGTGTTAGATTTTGAAAGGTTTTGACTGGCTGGCATGGGGCCTCTTTCGCTGTAATTATTAGTACGTTACAGAATAGCGAAGAAAGCTCTCGAAACTCTAACTATCGTGAAAATTATGACTGTAATGGCAGGCTTCTAAGGTTGCTTCCGTTTGGGGCATTTCAAGGGGCGGGGAACAAGGCTACCTTGCTGGTCGTCCTAATTTAGTTGTTGGCGCCGTTGACTGCCTTGACAAGGCTGAAGGACCAAGCGATGAGGGTGGAAAGTGGCGCTGGGTCTTGGAAAGCATGGTAAGATGGCTCTACTTGGATAGCTGACAGTGAAACAGGCGCTCGCAAGAGCAAGAACTCAATTCCGAGAGCAATGAACGTGACCAATACTGCCGCCAAACTTGAGACAAATTTGCTCGGCCGCTCCTTTAGCCTAGCAAGTCTTAGATTAGAAAGGCTTAGGTTGGATCGCCTGGTTGCTGGGCTGTCATTAGCACTGGCTTTTTCTTTGCCGCTTGATTTAGGTTGCGGTTCCGGCGCTATCACTGGCTTCAACTTCAGCCACTCGGCCATGGCTTCGGTGAGCTCTGATGTACGGCTCAGTCAGCTTGAAGTGAAGTTTTTCAAACATACTTATCCTAAAGACGAAGAGGCGGTTCGCCTTGAGCGCCTTGAAAAAATGATTTTTGGTGAAGCGCGAACTGGTGCTAGCGAGACCCGCTTGAAAAATCTGGCTGACACAGTGCCTAATCTTGGCGCTGTTGCTAGCGAAGATAGTGACAAGAGTGAAGGTTCTTCTTCTTCTTCTTCTTCTCCTGGGCGCAGTGGCAGCTCTACAGCTAAACCAGTCAATAACAATGACAGTGATTTAGATTTGAGCGAAGAACGCAGTCAGAGTAAAAAACCTGGCGGTCAAGTCTTGAGCGGTGAAAGTAAATACCCGGCCGTGACTGCCCTTGAGCAAAGCATCTTTAAGCGTGATTATGCTTCTGATCCAGTAGCCGATCGCTTGAATCGTCTTGAAACTAAAGTGTTCGGCAAACCATCTAAATTTACTGATTTGAGTGAAAGAGTTGATGCTCTTAAAGAGAAGACTCGAGTTGATGTCGCTAAACAAGCACCACCAGGCACTGATTGGCTTGATGATGAGGATGACGATATCAGTTTTCCTGCGCCCAAGCAGCCTTCGCGCCAGCCTGTAGCCCGCAGTGATGGCGAAGATGGCCGTTCATTCAGCGGTAGAGATTTGCGCAAAGATATGCAAAATGCCTTTGGCAGCCGTGCTTCGGGCGCCGCTTCTGGTGGG
>CAJXZK010000018.1 GCA_913063055.1 uncultured bacterium | reverse complement strand
AATGATACGGCGACCACCGAGATCTACACCTCTCTATTCGTCGGCAGCGTCAGATGTGTATAAGAGACAGTGTCTGTGCCAACTATATAGACACAACTTTAGAACCCCCCTTTGTTGCCCTTGTTGTCAGTGGAGGGCACACCCAAATAATGCATTTCGAGTCGTATCGAAGGGCTAGCATTATCGGGCAAACCCTTGATGACGCTTCGGGCGAGGCCTACGATAAAGTCGCAAGGCTGTTGGGCTTGGGTTACCCCGGTGGACCGGCAGTCGATAAAGCCGCGGCTAAGGGAAACCCCAGGGCCTTTCACTTCCCGGAAGGTGTTGTGTCTGGCAGTGATTTCAGCTTTAGTGGGCTGAAGACAGCAGTGTTGCGCACTGTGGAAAACCTTAAGGGGGCCGAGCTGCCCGTAGAGGATCTTGCCGCCTCTTTTCAGGATGCCGTTAATCGAGTTCTGTTTCGCAAGACCATTGCTGTGGCCCGCTCTAAAGGAGTTTCTAAAGTTGTGCTAGCGGGCGGTGTGGCTGCCAATAGCGATCTGCGTAAGCGCTTCGAAAGCCTTGCTGACATTGAGTTTTTCCGCCCGGCGCCTGCTCTTTGTACTGATAATGCCGTTATGGTTGCCGCCGCAGCCTTCTATAGTGGAGAGCCTGTGCCTCTTTCCGTCAGTGCATACTCGCGCCAACGTTAGCTTTTCGGCTTCTTGTCTTGATTTTATTCGTTTCGGTAACAAAGGGTAATGCCATATTTCTATGGTGATTCCCACAGATTGGCCTATTGTGATATCCCTTGTTCGATTAGTCGTGATAGCATGGCTATATTGACCCCCATAGGGTCATGCGCTGTATATGCAGTGCTTTTTTTGAGGCTCTGCTAAGGAAACCCCTATATCACAGGTGGCACGCTATGGTTTTCCAGGATAAGGACATTAACTGTCGGGACTGCAACAAGGCTTTTGTCTTCTCAGCGGGAGAGCAAGAGTTCTTTAGCGCTAAGGGTTTGGTAAATGAGCCCAAGCGATGTCCTAACTGTCGAATCTTGATGCGTGTGCAACGAAATGGGGATGATCCTGGTCGTACAGCTGAAGTCGCCTGTGCCGAGTGCGGTTCGCCTACTCGAGTTCCTTTTCAACCTAAAGGCTATAAGCCGGTCTATTGCACCTATTGCTTCCGCACGCGTAAGGCTGATGGCGAAGACGGTCAGAAAGACGATACTGATGTTGCTCAAGCTGCAAGCGCTTAGCATTCCGATAGAATTTAAAATTGATTTTTGCTACGTTGCTGTAAAGAGTTAGAGCTTGTTTTGAACTTTTTAGGGCGCAATTGCCCGTATTTGCAGGCTTTTAAAAAGTTTGCTTGTTATTTGGCTAGTTAAGCTGGGCAAGTCAAGTAAACCCTGAAGCAAAGCTTCCATGATTCCATATGTTCTATGTGAAAGTGGGTGCGTATAATAATCGAGTGTTAGTGAAAGCGATTTTGATTGAGTAGCCAAGCGCTTTCAGAGCGAAATTAGGAGCCGCATGCCAGATAATACAGAGCCTTGTCCCAGCTGCGGGCGTCCTACGCCAGTGGGGACTCGCTGCGTCTATTGCGCCACGGTCACAGACCTTGACTTGAAGAGTCTCCAGCTCGATTATCTCAAGCAGAGTGACGCCAAGCCTCCTGAAGAGCCAATGGGCTTGTCTGTAGTGATAGTTGTCGTTAAAACCGGTCAGAAATATACCTTGCGCACTGCGAAGGTGAAAATCGGTCGTGACCCTTCTAATCAGGTAGTTATTCCTGACGACACATTCACCTCTAGACACCATGCCTGGATTACCTATGAAGAAGGCGATTTCTGGATTGAAGATCTTGGTTCAACCAATGGTACTTTGCTCAACGGACATCCTGTGGTCAAAAGACAGGTACTTTCTGCCGGCGATAAAGTGAGAGTCGGACACACAGAACTTACATTTGAAGTTGAGAAGAACTGAAATTAAAGGTTAGGGCTTAGGGATGGCTGATGCAGGTGGCGCCAATCGTATTGAGTTAGAGAGTCAAATTCTCTGCTCAGCTTTGCGCACGAGTTGGGCTGAAAATGATTTCAAGGGACAAGTCAAATCTTGTAGCGAGCTGTATCAGCTTTTCCCTGACTTGGTACCTGATTTAAGACCAAATCAGACCGAGATGCCTCGCGACCTCTACACTTTGTTGAACATCGACCGGGACGTTACCCCGTCGGTGGTGGTGGCGGCTTACTTCCGCGTAGCTAAAAAGTTCTTGCGCGAGTGTCTCCCAAAAGAGCAACGTCTTGAGTATTACCGCATTCTTGATGCTGGTTTTATCCTGCGTAAACCGCGTTTGCGCTTAAGTCATGATTTGATTGTCGGTCGGGCCCAACTAGTCGACAAGAAGCACATCCCCGAAGACGGCACTTTCGAGCTCATGGAGCTAACCGAAGAGCGTCCACCACAGCCAATGATGGTGACTACTCAGCCAATCGTACAGCAGCCCTTGCCAATGCTTATTGAGTTGCTCAAGGCCGCTCAAATTATTGGATCAGCTGAAGTTCAAGCCTTGACCAATCAAATGCGCAGCTTCCCTGAAGTGCCTGTATCCGATCTGGTTCTCAGCGCTGGCTATGTCAACGAAAACGAGATGAAATCCTTGCATCTTGCCGAGTTTCTACTCAGTCAAGGAAAAATTGACATTGGTCAGTTCTGTGTGGCCATGTATGACGAGCGCATGTCGGGCATCCGTATGGCTGAGTCGTTGCAGGTTCGGGGCTGGCTAGATACCCAAGTTCCCCGCTACGACAAATAGCTTTAGGGCGAAATTGCGTCTCTGACAGCTATTGCGGCTGGTTTGTTACAGCTTTACTGCTTGCGTAATTTACCCCTTGATTTGTGCCAAAAGTGCTACAATTGCTGGCGCTTGAGGGATAGCCCTAAATATTGTGGCTCAATCATGGCTAGATTAGTGCGTGTTAACGATCATGCTAGAGAACAATCACCCCCGCCATACAGTTAGAGCACAGGGCAACGCGCGCTTTGCTTCGACTACGAGTAGCGGTTCGACGTTCTATCGGCCTCTAGAGCAAAACCCAGCGGTGGCTAAAGATGACTTGTTTGCCAGTGAAAATCTCAAGTATGGTCGCCTTTTAAATTATTTGTCTAAGACTGCATCGCAAGGCGAAAGGCAGTTGCTCGATCAAGGCTCAATGGCAGCAGTTGGCTCTAGTTCTACTGGCGCGCAGATGCTTGAGGCTTGGCTCAATTCCGGCAATTTCCCAGACTCAGAAGATGTCGATGGTTTAGAGCAGACTTCCCTCGAAGGCTATTGGCCCAAAACCGACTTTGAAGCTGATGACGATAGTCTTCACTTTGAGCGCGGTCGGCGGGAGGTCGCTGGTCAACATGGGGCCGGCGGACCGGGTGCCTTCCTGCGCGGTATTCGCAATAGTCGCTCTTTGACTAATAAGAGAGTTGCTGATAGCCCTGAATCTGGTATTACGGCATCGATAAAAATGCGCCCCCGGGTGGAAATCAAAGAAAGTAGCAGCGGCCGCGGCAGCGTTGAGACTTTTCCTAGTGGTGCCAAAGTTGTCAAAGATGATATTGGTCGAGTGCAAGAAATTGTCTCTGACCGCGGAGTTTGTGTTGTCCTCGGCTACGATGAGAAAGGGCATCTCTGCTCGTTTGTTCGTCACGATCCCAGTGGAGTGGTGCACTCCCAGGGCGAAGTAGATGGACCTGGCGTCTTGGTGCGCGATGGTCGTGGCAGAGTCAAAGCTCAGGGCGAGTCAATGCAAGTGGACGCCCGTGGTTGTGTCAGTATTACCCGCGAAGATGGACAGTTCTGGAGTATCGACTTAATTCGCTCGGTTCATACTGAGCGTAGACTTTTGCCCGATGCTAATGGTGATTGGATTGCCATGACTGCTCTTTTCTGTTCTGATGGATTCCGCATGACCACAAGGTTCCGTAAGGTTCAAGCTTTAGAATCTGCCGCTCTCAATCATGCTACGACCTCAACTCAAGGTGCTGGTGCTAGCGGAAATTCTGTCACTGCTTCAACATCTGCTGCCGCTTCTTCGACTACTACTAGGGCCAGCAATTTTGTTGAGTCAGACTTTAGTCGTGCTGAAGATTCAGGCACCTACCGCTTTTATGGCCGGGATGGTTCAATCATTGATTTCAATTCAGATAGTGAATTAGAGCAGCTCAAGCCCAAGAATGTTCTGCCACCCGGTAGCAAGCCCGTGCCACCAGCTCATCGTGGTAAGCGGCAGGCTGGAACAGCCTGGGAAGCTTTACGCGAGTACGTTTTTAACTATCTTGCCGCTTTGTAATGGGCAAAAATATTTGGTATGGTGACTAGAGGAAGCGATGACGGCAACCAGCGATATAAAATTTGGTACTGATGGTTGGCGGGCAATAATCGCAGACAAGTTTACTTTCGCCAATGTCGAGAAGGTTAGCTACGCCATTGGTCATTATCTAACCGAGACTTATATAGAGGGCTCTGCCAACAAAGATATTCCGGTCTTAATTGGCTTTGATACTCGTTTTATGGCTGATCAGTTTGCAGAGCGTGCCGCCCGAGTGCTTATGGCCATGGGCCTCAATGTCAGAGTCGCCAGTCGCGATATTCCCACACCTTGTATTGCCTGGGCCACCCAAGCTGAGAGCACTTGTGGTGCCCTGCAATTTACTGCTAGTCACAATCCCCCTGAATACTGCGGCGTCAAGTACATTCCACCATATGCAGGCCCAGCCACGAACGACATCACCGCTAAAATAGTCGACAATCTCAAACATTGCCCCGAGCAAATTGAACGCTCCAACGAAAGTCTGCAAAGGTTTGATGCCAGCGCACCATATATGGAGGCGGTGAAAAAGCTCGTAAATCTAAAGAAGATTTCTGCCTCGGGCTTGAAAGTGGCTTTTGATGCGCTTTATAGTACCAGTCGCGGTTATATCGACAAAATTTTAGTCGAAGCCGGCGTCGAACTTGAGGCTTTGCATGATTTTCGCGACCCACTTTTTGGTGGAGGTATGCCCGAGCCCACTCCTCCTTATTTAAAAGAGCTTGTGGCCAAGATCAAAGCCGGTACTTTTGATATTGGTATAGCAACTGATGGTGACGCCGATCGCTTTGCCATCATTGACGGCCAGGGCACTTTCTTTTCGCCTAATCAGTTACTGTGCTTACTGACCCGGCATCTTGTAAAAAATCACGGTATGAGTGGTGCCATTGTGCGTACTGTAGCTACCAGTCATATGCTCAACCATGTAGCAGACCATTACAAATTGCCATTGATTGAAACACCGGTGGGCTTCAAGTATATCGGCGAAAAGATGCGCACAGAAAACGTTTTGATTGGTGGAGAAGAGTCTGGTGGTGTCTCGATTAAGGGTCATATCCCTGAGAAAGACGGCATTCTTGCTAATTTGTTGGTGATTGAAATGCTGGCCTATGAGAAGAAGCCACTGGCGCAAATTTGGCAAGATTTAGAAAACGAAATTGGCGTCAAGTTTTTCCAGCGGCGCGGTGATTTGCATTTAACCAAACAAACTCAGAAACTTTTGCTTGCTCATCTGGCTGATCATCCAATTTCTAAACTAATTGGTGAACCGCTCTACAAAGTTGATAGGGCTGATGGTTTGAAGCTCTATCACGATGCTGACAATTGGCTTTTAATTCGTCCAAGTGGAACTGAGCCAGTCATTCGTGTATCTGGTGAGGGTAGATCTGAACAATTAATTGATTCATTAATGGTTGACTTCAAGAGCCAAATCGACGAAATTTTAAAGGGGTTCGAAGTTGACGCCATACCATCGGCAAAACCTAAGCAAACCACGGCGGAAGTAATCTAGAACGTGAACGACAGTAAGCCAAGTCTCAAAGCAGTTTCTACGCCTGTTAGCCAGGCGCCTGTTGTGCCGGCACACAAGCCTGCGGGTAAACCAGGCATTCTTTCGCGCTTCAGTATTTCAGGACAGCTTGGCCGCCAGCTTGTAATCATGCTGATTACTTCTATAGCAATCTATCAGGCCGGTCGTTCAATAGTTGGTTCCTGCCAGCGTCAGGTTTATCTCCATCAGCAGGCTAATGCCTTAAAAGACGGTCGGCGCCAGGCCGAAGAAATCAACAAAGAGCTGCGCGACGGGCTTTCCAGTTATCGTTCTTCAACAGGCATTGAGAGACTGGCTCGTGAGCGTCTCAATCTGGCTGGTCCCGACGAAATAGTTATTCGCATAGGTAAGTAGGCTTCTTTTGCCTTTCTTCGCTTGTTGACAATTATCTGTGGCGGCAGCTCCACGGCGAATTGACTTTCTAGTCATTTGAGCTAGTTGGGGTGGTAAAGTCGTTTTGGGAATTTATTCTTCACTATGGCCTTCACTGCTACTAACTTCGCGTAGAGAAATAAGTTTCGGGTGCACTACAGATCCGGGCTTAATTTCCTCGCTTGCCTGTAAGACTACTTGATCCCCGGGTTCAATCTCCCCGACTATCTCGACTTCCTTACCCATGGTCTGGCCGCGAGAAATCGTTATGGCCTCGGCTTTATTGTTCTTCACTCTGATGACAAAGGTTTTGTCATTGGCACTCACTACCGCTGTAGCTGGAACAAAAAAAGTAGCGTATGGACGGCGCATTTGCCATACAACTTCGGCGTACATTCCGGGCTCTAGCTCCTTTGAGCGATTGGGTACATCTAGTTCGATTATCATCGTTCTGGTTTTTCTTTCTAGGCCATGGCTGATGCGAGCAATAGTGCCAGTAAAGCTTTTTCCAACGAAGGCTGGAACGGTGAATTTCATTTCTTCGCCCTGCCTGATGCAGGAGATATCTGCTTCTGGCACTGGTACAAGCAAGCGCAGTTTTGCCGTTTCTTGAAGGCGCAGCATCGGTGTGCTAGAAGCGGTTGAACTAACCAGGCTGCCTTCGTGGACGTTGCGCTCAGTAATGGTGCCATCAAAGGGGGCTTTAACAGTAAGATAGGCCTTTGTTTCACCGATTGAGATCAGGGCTTGTTTGGCAGATCTTATGCGACCTTTTTGCACTTCCAGTTCAGACTTTGCACCAATCACGGCCTGCTCTGCTGCTCTCACGTGTGCCTTAGAACCTTGTAGTGTCTTTTCTGCTGCTTCTAAATCAACAGGCGCGATTGCTCCGGGTGTTCTTGCGGCAAACTGAATGCGCTTGTAATTCGCTTCCTCTGCTTCCACCTTGGCTTGGGCTTCTTCCTGTTGAGCGACAAAATTGGCGACATTTGACTGGGCTTGAAGCAAGGCCGAGCGAGCGGTTTCGAATTTTGCTCTGCTTTCTTGATAGTTGGCATCTAGCTCTGGGGCCACAATCTCAACTAACACTTGACCCATTTTAACCGTTGAGCCGCGGTCTACGGCTACGCTTTTGATGAAGCCTTGAACTTTGGGGTGAATTGCTACGTCGCGAAATGCGATTAGCTCGGCCGGTATGCGCACTGTGCTTTCGAGATGCTTGGCTGCGACTTGAATAGTTTCTACTGTGGCTACTTCTGTGTGCTTAGTACCCGAGCTATGAGATTCATTTTTCTCACTATTGTCATTGCTTGAGCAGCCGCATAGTGCGATTGTGAGGCACAGTGTGACAGTTAGACGGGGGGATATTTTCATTCTAATGTTCCCTTCTGTAATTGCTCTTCGTCGAAGAGCATGCTCGGAACTTTTCTTGATGCTGTGTTTTGTACCATCGAGAAAATCACCGGTAGTAAGAAAAGCACCGCTACTAATGAGAAAGTAAGACCGCCGATGACAGCAACGCCTAGTGGCGCTGTGCGTTCACCACCTTCAGCCAGGCCTAACGCCATTGGCGCCATACCAGCGATCATGGCGATACTAGTCATTAGTACTGGTCGCAATCTACTTGCGGCGCCACGTACCGCCGCTGAGCCAGATGGCTGGCCGCTTTGCCTTCTCGATTCAGAGAAGGAAACGATCAAGATGGCGTTGGCTATGCCGATGCCTACGGCCATAATTGTGCCCATAAATGACTGTACATTCAGAGTCACGGCTGTGAACTTTATGCTCAGGGCTACGCCTAGCAAAATTGCTGGTATGACTGACATCACCACTAGGGCCAATTTCACTCGTTGGAAGTAGGCAATCAGCATAAGCAAAATTGCTATTACAGCCAGCGCTAGGCCGTTGCCGAGGCCGGCCATTGTGCTTTTTAGAATCGGTACCTGCCCTCTAACATCAACGTTTAGGCCACGGGGAGGTTTACCTGCTCTGCTTATTGCTTTGTTCACTTCGCGAGCAGCGTTACCGAGGTCGTCATTGGCAATGTTTGCTGTGATGCTGAGCATCCGTCTTAAATTATAGCGGTCGTATTCTCCCACCATTGTGCCGAAGTTTACTTGAGCTACGTCACCAAGGCGCGGGCTATCAGCGTCTCCACTTCTTATTGGAATCATTTCAACGTCTTTTATTGACTCCATATTCGCTGCAGGATACTGCACTTGAACCTGGTAAGAATGGCCGTGGTGAGGGTCGCGCCACCAGATTTGACGAAGGAACCTACTTGAGTAGACCGCTGGCACAAGAGCTTTACTAACGTCAGCAGTGGTAAGACCTAGTTGCCCTGCGCGAGTCCTGTCAACGGTGACATCGATGGTGGGATAGGCCAATGGTTGCACAATCATGGCATCTCGAATTGCGGCCACATGCTTTAGTTCATTTAAGATTTTGTTGGCATATTCTTGGTCTTGGCTCAGGCTTGAACCCGTGATGTCTATCTGAATTGGTGTTGGTGCGCCCAAGTTCATGATTTTATTGACGATGTCGCCCGACTCAAACGAAAGGGCAATCTGCGGTATCTCTTTGGTGGCTTCTCGGCGTAATCGCTCTTTGAAGTCGCTAAGCTTGATCTTTGCCCCATGCTTTAACGACACTAGCAGCAGTGCTTCTTGTGGACCGCAGGTCCAGATGTAGACATTGCTGACTGCGAAATTAGGGGGTTGAGTACCAACATAGCAGATTGAAATTTCTACATTGTCTGGACCAGCTTCCTTTTGTATGATATCGAGCATTCTCTTCGTATAGCGTTCTGTTAGCTCTATGCGCGTACCGACTGGTGCCAGCAGTCGCAGCTGAAAACTCGATGGGTTGCCCGCAGGGAAGACTTCTGTCTTAAGTTGTGGGCCCACCACCAAAAGAATTAGCGGGGTGGCAATTAAATAGGCCGCCAGCAAGAGCGCCCGCCATCTAAATAGACGCACTAAGGTGTGGGCGTATTGCCGACGGATTTTTATAATAGTTGTGGCTATAATATTCTTCTGGTGTTTACCTGTTTTACTTGTGTGCAGAAGCCAGCCAGAGAGCACGGGCACTAGGGTATTAGATAGAACGTATGAAGCCACCATGGCAAAGCCAACTGCCAGGGAAAGCGGTACGAAAAGCGCTTTGGTGGTGCCTTCCATAAAGAATGACGGCAGGAATACCGCAATGACTGACAGCACCGCCAGTAGTTGTGGCGTGATTACTTCGCAGCTGGCATCGGCTATTCCC
Source organism: uncultured bacterium (assembly GCA_913063055.1). Lineage (GTDB taxonomy): Bacteria > Cyanobacteriota > Vampirovibrionia > Obscuribacterales > Obscuribacteraceae. Next base: position 28,502 of record CAJXZK010000018.1, on the reverse strand, counting down.
TTAAAGAGTAATTCGCCTCGGTCAAGATGAGTGTGGATGTTTTCTATTGCCACCGTAGCTTCGTCCACTAAGACGCCTACGGCCAGTGATAGCCCACCTAGAGTCATGATGTTAATTGTTTGACCGGCGCCGAACAGTCCTACTATTGCGATGGCTAATGCAATTGGAATTGTCACTACGACAATTAAGGCACTGCGAATATCTTGCAGAAATAGCAGCACTACGCCGCCAGTGAGAAGAGCACCAATTAGGCTTTCATATACTAGCCCCGTGATCGCTTCCGTAACATAAATAGATTGATCAAAGTCAAAGCTTACGCTGATGTCTTTAGGAATGACTGCTCTCATCTGCGGTAGAGCCGCTTTGACTCGTTGCACCACGTCAAGAGTAGATGCGTCAGCGAGCTTTGAAATAGTCATAAACACAGTTCTTCTGCCGTCTACTAGGGCGTAGCCAGTGGCGATATCCATATCGTCAACTACCGTGGCAATATCACCGAGGGTGAGACTAGCCCCTGGACCTAATTTAAGTGGGATTTTTTCGAGTTGATGAATGTCTAATACCGTCGAATTGAGATTAGCTATTCTTTGTGTGTCACCCGATCTCACCAAACCTGAAGGTGTAATCATATTGCCGCTAGTTACCGCATTGACTACCTCTTCTGAACTAAGGTGCAAGGCCCTTAGGCGCTGAGGATTGACTGTGATGACAATGGTACGGACGTTGCCACCAAATGGATGGGTCGTAGTTGCGCCTGGTATTGTTGATATGATTGGTCTGATACGCTCATCGGCAATGGCTTCTATTTTGCTTACTGGTTCAGTCTTGCTAGCTAAGACCACATAGCCGACTGGCACGTTGCCAGCGTCGAAGCGGAGAATGAATGGTGTAACCGTTCCCGGTGGCATTTTTGCTCGAGAGCGCTCGACCTGAGCCACAATGTTAGACATGGCTTCAGCCATATCTGTATCGGCTTTGAACACCACTTTTAATACCGCGGTATTTTGGATTGCCTTAGACTCAATGTGGTCTACCCCAGAGACGTAAAGAAAGTGATTCTCGTAGTGGGCGACAACGAAGGCCTCAAATTGGGCGGGGTCCATTCCGCCGTAAGGCTGAATTACGTAGATTACTGGCATATTTAGGTTGGGGAAAATGTCAACCTTCATGCCTTTGACAGCAAGAACTGCCGCTATTAATGCCGTGATGACGAAGACCATGATAGTGATCGGTCGACCCATGGCTAGCTTGATTAGCCACATCTATTCAGTTCCTGTTTTGTACATACTGTTTGTAGCTTGAGCGGCGGCCCCTAAAAAGGGCTTGAGATTGCCGTGCACAGCGGCGTTGGCAAGTAGCGCTTTCCACACTCCGACATTTGTTACTGCTTCTTTGACCCTTGAATCTGCCAATATCTGATTGGCTTCTGCGACCTGTGCCACTGTCGCTAACCCAGCTTGGTAGCGCGCCTGAGCTTGCTGTGCTGCAAGATTTGCTGCTTCTACCTGAATAGGCATATTGGCCGCCAGTTCAAGAGAGGCTTTCACCCTAGCTCTGGCCTGTACGTCTTCTGCTTTGAGCTGCTGCAGTGCTAGGGCGTACGACTGTTGAGCTGAATTTATTTGTTGGTCGACTACCTTTTTCTCTGCCTGAATTCGTATTATTTCGAAGAAGGGAAAATCGATAACTAAGCCAACATTCCAGTTGGGAATAGTGGGAAAGAGGCCGCTGATGCCTGGTGCTTCTACGTCTCCTCTATTCGTTTTGAAGGTCGTGCCTCTCAAGTTAACTCCGCCGAGCCAACGAAATTTTGGATAGTATTCTTTTTCCAATATTTTGCGATTTGCCATTCTGACATTTACTAGTGACTGTTTCGCAAGGGTGAGAGGATGATTCGTAAATGTTGGTGCGGTCTTTTGTGGGTCATCCGGTTGAGTCAATTTGCTAATGCCGCCTGGATTGATCTCAATACTGGTCCCGCCTATGCCCACTCTAAATGCTAGTTCTGCTAAAGCTAGTTCGTAGTTTAGTCGAGCTCGAATTAGGTCATTTTTTGCATTGGCCAGCTGTGAGTCTGCTAAGGAAGCGTCTGCTCCTGCCTTTAAGCCAGCGTCTACTTGGGCGTGAACTACTTTGCTAAAGTCGGCGAAACGTTGCACGTTAGCAATGGCTACTCCGACTTGCTCTTTCATTATCAAGGCATCTAGGAAGGTCGCCGCTGCTTGTACTGTCACATCTAGGACTGTAAGGTCATAGTTGGCGGATGCGAAATGCATCTCTGCTTTCGAGTAATTGATGCGCGCTTTGTGTAAACCGAAATCAATTGGCGCCCAGTCAATAATGAAGCCTGCTGCGCTAAAAGCGTCAGCACCAAATCTGACATTGTCTGGCCCCGGACCCGGAGTCGTCGGAAGAACAGCGGAGCCGAAGAGAGTTTGAGTCAAGCGATTGTGTGTTGCGTCTACTTGTTGGTATGAAAGTAGGGCTGTTGGATTGTACTCTTTTACTTTTTGCAGTGTAACATTGCGTTTGGCTGCCTCTAACTCTGCTTGCTGCTTGAGAATTTGGGGATACTTGTTTGCTGCTAGCTGCACTGCACCAACTAGAGTCAGCGAAGTTTCGTTTAGTTGTATTTCTGGTCTAAGCTTGATGTTGCTTTCGCCCAAAGCTTGGTTAGGCAGAGAAATTAGCAAAACAATAGCGCTTAGAATCTGTCTGGTTGTCTTTGAGCGCACTGGATTCACCCGCTCCGGGGAGCAATGGACAGCTGATTTCGAGCAGCACTTACATTGAATCTAGTGTAGTAAAGCTGCTATAAACTTGTGTGCAATTTTTGTGCAATGGTCATGGGCTTGTCTATGGGTAGAGCCACTGTAAATTGGCTGCCTGTGCCAAGAATGCTTTTGACAGTTACGGAGCCACCATCACGCTCTACTATCGCTTTGACAATTGAAAGGCCGAGTCCAGCCCCTCCTGAAGAGCGGTTGCGAGACCTGTCTACTCGATAAAACCGATCGTAGATTTTATTGAGATCCTCTGCCGGGATTCCAATACCAGTATCATTGACAGTGATTCGAGCTTCATCAGCCGAGAGTATGCAAGAGATAGATACTTTGCCGTCCGGCTCGGTATACTTGAGGGCGTTTTCTAGTAAGTTCGTTAGTATGCATTGGAGTGATTGGCTGTCCGTGCCTACTACTGCATCTTCAATTGTGTCAATTTCTAGCTCGATTTTCTTTTCTCTGAAACGTTCTTTGAAGTCGCTAAAGACGGTCATTATCTGTTGTCTTAAGTTTGTTGTTGATTTGGTTTGCGATTTCTGATTGAACAAGTGGTTGGAGTGGTTGTCTTTGCTGTCGAGTTCTGCTAGTAGCATGAGGTTTTTGACTATATATCCCATGCGCTCAGCGGAATTGGCAATAATCTTCAGGTCGTTCTCTTCTTGACCGTGTTTTGCTAGTTTTCGCTCGAGTGACTGTGCTCGCGCTTGCACGATGCTGGCTGGTGTGTTGAGTTCGTGGCCGGCGTCTGCAACCAGTCGTTGGAGGGTGCCCACTAGTTGTTCTATTGGCTTGGCGGCCATACCTGAGACAAAATAACCACAGAGGCCAAAGCCGATCAAGACGAAAGGTCCCATGTAAGCCATTGTTAGTAGAAATTCTTTGGTTAGTTCGGCTCTCTTTGCCGTTGAAAGCTGCAGCTGTAGATATCCGACTACAGAGCCTTTGTGTGTAAGTTTGCAGTAGCGAATGCGATACGTGTCGCCGTGACCAGTCGCTTCTTTCGTGTCCGTTATCAACGTGGGAATTCCTGGTGGGCCGTAGTGTTCAAGCAATTGCCCCTTGCTATCGAATAGCTGCATGGCCATTACGGAACGTGCTGGCTCTGTCTCTACTACCCTAAGCCAGTCGCGAAAGGTTGGCTTGCTGGCGCTTAGGTCGATAGCATGACCTATTTGTGAGGCTACAACTTGCAGTTCGTGGTCCATGGAGTTCGATATGCTGTTGAAGAAATAGGCGCCTCCGGCAATCGAAAAAGCAATGTAGACGAATGAAGATAGGGCGAAGAACCATGTCGCGATTTGCCAGCGAAAGTTTCTAAACATCCTCAGTCTGCCTCGATTTTATAGCCCATGCCGTGGATAGTTTTAATTAGCGATGGCGATCCTTCTGAGTCAATTTTTTTGCGCAGCGATTTCACGTGTGAGCGCACCGTATCTGGTGTAATGTCTGAATTGCTTCCCCAGACATGATCTACCAACTCCTCTGTGCTCAGAACAGTGCCGCTATGTTTCAACAAGACTTCCAGTAGAATAAACTCCTTTGGCAGGAGTCTCAAGAGCTGATCGCCTTTCGTCACTTTTAGTGATTTCCTATCGAGGCGGATGCCTCCTGCTTCTATAATCATTTCCGGTTTGGTCTTTGGTCTGCGCAGGAGGGCTCTTACTCTCGCTGACAATTCCCTCATGCTAAATGGCTTTGTCAGATAATCATCTGCGCCACTATCTAAACCTTCTTCTTTCGCGGAGAGAGTACTCTTCGCTGTGATCATCAAAATTGGTGTGATTCCACCCGTGGCTCTGAATCTTTTACATATTTCAAGACCACTTAAGTTGGGAAGCATCCAGTCTAAAAGAACAAGTTCAAAGGAATCATGCCGCAGCTTCTTGAGCGCCTCTAGGCCATCGCTCGCCACCGTCACAACATAGTGTTCGTCTTGAAGCCATTCCTGAATTGCTCCGGAAAGTCCATCTTCATCTTCAACAACCAAAATGCGAGACATGTTCTTGATTCCCATCGCCAAGGTTTGTTTATTATCTTAACTCATAGGTTCGCACGATGGTTAAGTTTAAGCCTAATGTTCTGCGGTTTTTCAATTGCACAAAATTTGCACAATCCTTCGTGCAAATTGTGGTAGCTTGCTACCTTCTGGGTGCTTGTCGGAAGTGTTGCGATGGTGTCGCCAGCGGTGCGAGGCTTTTCGTCGGGTATTCTTTGCGTTTCGTTTTGCGAGAATTAGGCTAGGGCGAATGAGCTATTCTGCACTCTCGATTTGCATCTCACTTGTTCTGTCTCGCAATATTTTGCTTTCATCTGAGTTTGCTCACGGTTCTCACAGCCTTGAAAGAGAAAAGATTGATCTCTGTTCAGCAGGAGTCTTTGATCGCAAATTCGAAGATCGCCTAGAGCAGGCAAAGGAGCTTCTTCTCGAGCGTCGCTACTCTGCGGCAGAGCAAAGGTTTAGAGAAATCATTGATGATCCCGCTGGCTTTCAGCTCAGTTTGTCTCGGCTTGCTGATGTGCACAATTGCTTAGGTGTTACATTGCACTGCCAGCAAAGAGACGCTGAGGCCATAGAGTCATACAAGCGAGCTCTTTTCCTCCACCCTAAGGTTGTTGCCCCTGCCATGCGGGCTAAAGTTTATTCCAATTTAGCTCTCTCACTTAGCGCTCTCGGAATGAGAGAAGAGGCGTTAAAGTCTTGCCGGCTAGCCTTGGACCATTTTCGTCATAGTGATGTCGATGCCCTCACCTACAGCGTATTTCTCAACGCCTATGGCCAACTTTTGATTGAGGATAAAGACTGGGCCGGTGCTGAAGCAATTTTTTGTAGGTCCTTGCTGCTGCGTGCCAGGGTTGTTGGGGAGAGCGCTGACTTAGCACTGCCTCTCTTGAAGTTAGCCGAAATCTATGAGGCTGTTGGCAAGGATGATTTAGCTGAAATGGCACTACGCCGACGCCGTCGATTGCTAGAAGGTGAATATATCGGAGCTATAACTGGCAGAGGAAGTCTGGCAAAATTTGAAGCTGTTGAGATGTCAGGCAACATTCGCTATGACTATCCCCCACTCGTCCCTCGTTCAAAAGCAAGAAAGCCGTCCCGAGGGACGACTTTCTAAAGGTTGGAACTAGCCTACAGAAGCAGAGCTAAACGCTTAGTTATTTATCTAACTAGTGCGCGTGATAGCCAGAACGCTCTTACCTGTCTGTAAGTGCTGAGCACTTTGGTTTGCACAGGTACGGTGTTGACCACTGCATGCACGCCTGGGGTTACAGGTACTGGAGCAGGGCCAATCATGAGCGGGCCATTAGCAAAGCTGGCCGTAGTTAAAAGTCCGAATCCTAGAGTGGTGGCCAGAACAGCCGCTGATAGTAGACGCTTCTTCATCTTTAGTGTTTATTCCTCCGAACTTCAAAACAGGCGAACTTTAAAACAGGCTTACAAGTCGATATTGCACTTGTTTCTTTTACTTATTGGACCACAGCTTTAGGAAAGCTGCTCAAAAAATTTGATTTTTGATTCCAGCCAGTAACCTACATCCTTAATATGATGTACCCAGATTGCAGGCTTATTCGGATATTTACCCCTATGATAGAAGATACCCACACTTTCGGACCTTGACAATATACTATCATGTCCTGAAAAGATTAAAAGGGGTTAGTATCCATTAAAGAGATACCGACAGATTATTTGAGTTTCAAGAGGGTGTGGAGTTGTCAGACGTAATCACAATCTTCATGTGTTCGATGCTCGGTCTAATGGCTCACGGAGCAAGAACAAAGAAGTGGCTAGAATGGCTGCTGCGTATATTCATCGGTTGTTTCTTCTTCTCTGCTGGTCTGGCCTATATTGCGGGAAGCGCCACTGATTCACCTTCTTGGGGCTACCAGGTGAGTGGCTCTATGGGTGTAGCCTGTCTGCTGCTGCTATTTTTACCAGCGCGAAAGGTGTTATCGCGCATTCTTACTTTATTAGATGGCATTGTCTCCCTGCGTTTTCTCACCGGACCAGCTCGCCACAAAATGACAATGATGGCGGCCATGGTTAATATTCAAATATTCCAACCCCAGTCTGTTCCTCATATGGTGGGTGCTTTTTGCTATATCGCCACTTTTGGCATGTATCTGGCCAATACCAATTTATCTAGCGGCTTTCAATTCCCCCAGATACCTCTTCCTTTTGTCCCAGTGCCTTTAGACCAGCTCTTCTGGTACAACTTCATCGGTCTTGTCGTAGTCTCGATTTGCGGCACCGGCATAATGATTACGCGCAAATGGAAAGCCATGTTTCAGCGTATGGCCTGGGTCAAGCCCACTGGTGTTCAAGTAGGTATTGGCTTGAGTTTGGTGGTTTTCAGCTTCCTTTATGACCTGGTTTGGGCTTTATATACTCACCAGTCGGGTGATATGGCCACTAAAATCTCGGCCTACAACGCCAATACTTTTTCTGCTGGCGTTGCCGGGGGCGGCCCCGCTGGTTTTGGCGCCTCGGTCTTTCTCGCCCTGGCCACGGCGATTTGTGCTGGCATAGGGGAAGAAACTCTGATTAGAGGTGCCATTCAACCGGTGCTGGGAATATTGCCAGCAGCATTCTTGCATGGCATCTTGCATGCTCAATTTGCTAATGCACCGATGCTTATTTTGCAAGTTTCGCTGTGGTCATGCTGTATGGGAATCGTTAAACGCTTTACCAATACGACCACAACAATAATTGGTCACGCTGGCTTTAACTTCGTTACCACCTTCTTGTTTGCTTTTAATCCTTAGAGCGCGAGTCTAAATTGCTTGGGGCTTCATGTCTGCCACCCAGGCATCAAGGGCCATAATTGACTCGGTTAGAGAGAATTTGAGCAGATCCTCACGTCGTTCGCGACAATTGAGAATAAAGTCGCCCAGGGCCAGGGCTGCTTCAGCTTTAGTCGCGCCAAGGCCGAGCCTGTGGCAAACAATCATTGAAAGTGTCTGGGCGACGGCTATGGGGCCGTTGTCCATGGGGTAGGTCTCAAAAATGGCAGTTACAGTTGGCTCTTGGCATAATTCGTCGGCTACCTGGAAGGCTGTATATAGATAGCTTTGAAACCATTCAGGAACTTTGGGGCCGCATTCTTCGCAAATCATCAACCAGAGGCCAAGAGTAAGTATTTCTTTGGTTGTGCGGGTGTAGTCTGCGTCGACCACAGCAAAGGGCTCCGCCACCGAATTAGCTTTGGCGCCATCGAGGCAGTAGCGCACGTAGGAAGCCAAAATGTTAGAAGATAGCGCTGCCATCGAGGTTGAGAGAAAAACAGCACGCTCCCAGCCGTCACGTTCGTCGCTCGGTTGGTAGGGTTCGAGTTCAGTTAATAGATTAGATTGCGAAATTGGCTCTTCCATCGTTCCATTTTAATAAATTTCAGCACTTAACTACGTGTTTTTCCCCATGACACATTGCCTGTGGCCTGTCAGACTGGTGTTGTCAATCTATGAAAGTCTCCACTAGGGCGGTTCTAAACGCCTAAAAGCTGGGAATAAATAAGTTGATGCGCCCCCCGCGTACATAATTTAGTCCATCCTTTATCAGTTACTGAGATTCAGAGGATCATTCCAATGGCCCAAAAAGGCGATGATACATTCAACAAAGATGTTGAAAAGGCAGTAAAAGCTGGCAGCGATTTCTCCCAGGGTGGAGAGTTTGCTTATAAAGCGCTGATGACTGAGCTTGCTCAAGATCAGAAAAAATATGCTAACGACCCGGCCAAGTTTGATGAACTGGGCAAGAAAGTGGCGGCAGGTTTAGAAAAAACTGGCCATATTGATGACCACATGCTGCGCTGGAGTCGCGACAACATGGGACGCTTCGACACATCTGGTGATGGCGAAGTCGACAAACAAGAGATGAATCCTCGCAACCCCACTGCTGTGTCAGGGTTTGAGCGGGCGATGATGCAACGTTTGCAGAATCAGTATGAAACCCTCAATAAATCAGACAGCATCCAGCCGTTCATTGGTAGCAGAGATGCTGATGATTCATTCTCGCAGAAGAATTTTAGAAAGCTAGTAGAGTCTCGTGAAAAGCCTATTACAGAGAGCCACGAGGCCGCGCAAAGGCAAGAGTTGGCTCAGCGACAGCTTGATCAGAAAAACAATGTTGTAAGCGCCTTGATGAAGAATGACGGTGATCCCCGTACTTCACTGGCTGCTGTTCTCGACGTTCAAAGAGGCGTCAATCCAGATGGTGAGATTTCTCGCCGTGACATTCGTAAGTTTGTGGACAACTTTGAAGTGGGCAAAGCCCGCGGAGACCTTGGCTATACACAAGCCAATTTAGATGCAGCCAAGCTTTTAGATTCGCAGTGGAATGCTCCTCTGGGTGTTTCACTTCGTGGTCAGTTTGAGCGCAATAATGGCGGTGGTCATGGTGGTAGCCGCGATATGGTCACCCACGACCGTATTGACCTTAAGCGCATGGCCGAATTGCAGGGTACGACTCTTGACCAGTTGTATGCCGCTAACGTTAGCCCTGATATGAACACCGGTAGGAGAGTTGCTTCTGGCCAGCCTGTTCGCGATGGTAGCGCTGTCAGAGCGGTTTCGGCTGATGACCAAGCCCAAGATAATGCTCCAGCTGATAGGCAGCCAGTTCGTCGCGACGTTCAGCAGACCCAAGCTCAAGAATTGGCTCAGCGCCAAGCTGACCAGAAGGGCTTTGTGATTGATGCTCTCATGCAAAATAACGGTGATCCAAGAACTTCTCTAGGCGCTGTGCTCGACATTCAACGGGGTGTCAATCCCGATGGTGACATTTCCCGTCGTGACGTGCGCAAATTTATTGAAAACTTTGACCAGGGCCAAGCCCGTGGTGATTTAGGCTACACCCAGCGCAATTTGGATGCTGCCAAACTGTTAGATACTCAGTGGGATAAACCTCTTGGTGTATCCTTGCGTGGTGAATTTGAGCGACACACTGGTCATGGCGACAGCGAAAAACAGACTCATCAGTACCTTAATTTGAAGCGTATGGCTGAGTTGCAAGGCACCAGTCTTGATCAGATGTACGCTGCCCATGCCACTGGTGATGTGGCTGGACGCAGACAAGCTGCGGTGACCGATAGAGGTGGTGTCAGACCTGTTTCTGCTGCCGATCAACAAGCTGAGATCGAGTATCCGGGCGAACCAGCGCCAGCTCAGCGTCGAGTTGCTGCTGCTGACAATAGAACAGCAGCTGATGGTGCTGTCAAAATCAATGATCCTAATGCTCTTGATGACAAGGGCGGAACTGGTGATCGCAGCAGACAAAGAGCAGCTGTACCAGCCGAGAAAGACGACGGTAGACCAACAACCCGCGCTTTGAAAGATAATGCCGCGCCTCCCGAGCGTCAAGAAAGAGCTGCGACAAGAGAAGTTGCACCAGCCGCTAAGCCATTCGAAGCGCCTAAGCCAATTCCAGAGTTGGTCATGCCTGAGATCAAGCTTGATGGCGACCTCGCCAAAACTAGAGAAGCCTTTGCTAAGAGTGCAGCAGAGCACTTCCAAGCTCGGTCTATGTATACAGTACGCCCTGGCCAAGGTTGGGACCGTATTGCTCGTGATGTACTTCGCCAAGAGAAAGACGGCAGCCATACAAATGAAAGTTTGGTGGTGGCACTTTCTGATCATGTGGCTAAGGGCAATGGCTGGGAAGGTCGTCTTGACCCAACCAAGATGCTTCATCCCGGTGACCAAGTGCGGGTGATGACAGATGAAGCTGTTAAGGCTCGTACCGAAGAAATGCTCAAGCAATTCGACGCCAAAGTCGAAGAAATGAAAAAAGCGGCTGCTGCTAAGCCTGCCGATAACGGCGACCCTGCTTTGTTTGACGGTAAACGTAGTGGAGAGGGAGATGTTGCACCGGCAACTGATGCGGCAAAAGATCCTAAAGCTGTAGCTCCTGGAGACAAAGGCGATCCGGCTTTGTTTAATGGCACACGTAGTGGCGAAGGTGAGGTTAAACCGCCCCCCGCTGATGGTTTGCTCAGAGACGGCAGTGGCAATGTAGTTAAAGACGGAAGTGGAAATCCAGTTAAAGCTGGAACTCCAGCTGATGCAACCGTGGTTCCCAACCCAGTTGATGCCACTAAGGGCAAGGTTGAGCCTGCTCCAGCTGAACCGGCAGGCCGTAATCCTAACCTGAAGGCATCTACCACTCCTACTGACAGTGCCGCTGCTCCTGTTGTAGCTGGTAATGATGTTCCTTCCCCTGGTGATGACTTCGCCGTGACGGCTGTTTCTGCTCAAGCCAAGGCTGATGCTGAGTATCAAGCTAAACAGAAAGCTGCCAGAGATCGCCGCCTGGTTCAAGGAAGCAATCCATTGGAGAATTTTGAAACGCCTAACATTGGATAGACGTTGCAAAAGCTTTGCTTGAATAACAAGTCGAAATTAAAAGGGGCGCTCGGCGCCCCTTTTTTAATGGCTGCCGCTAAGATATGAAATATGATCAGTCAATTTATCAATGCAGCAAAAGCAAAATTCTCTTTTCTCGCTTCAGTTCTCGTTGTACTCTCGGCTTATACTGCCCTTCCGACTCAAGCGGCGTCGGGGCAAACAACTGAAGAATTGGAACAAGCTGTGCGAGAAGATCCCCATAGTTTCTCGGCGCACTTTAAATTAGGTCGAGCAATGATGGATGCTGGGCGCTTTCGCAAGGCTGAGGAAAATTTCTTGGCTTGTACTTTGCTTAATCCTAAAAGTAACTCAGGCCGTTTTGGCATGGCTGAAGTCTATGAGCACACTGGTAAATTTGCTGATGCTATCTTGGTTTACAAACAAATACTCAGTCGACAACCAGTCTCTGAGATTGATCAATATCGAGTGCAATTGGCGATGGAGAGGCTTAGTTACTATCATTCGCTGGGTGATGCTAATTCTCCGCAGTATGTTTTCTCTAACGATTTCTCGGACAAGCACGGCTGGAAGAAAACGGCGTTTCCTTTGCGGGTAGCGATTTGGTCAGATCCTGAGTTGAAAGAATTGAAAGAGCCTTTTCGTCAAGATGTGGTGCGGGCCTTTGAGAGATGGCAAATAGCTTCTGGTGGCAAAACTACTTTTAAGATAGTCTCAGATCAACGCTCGGCCGACATAGTTTGCAAATTGGTGCGAGTAATGCGTGGCTCAAAGCATGGTGCAATAGGCGATAAGGCTGGTGAGACCGCATTGCAGTGGGATGATAGTAGCGACGATATCGTTAAGTGGTCGCGTATCGAAATATTTTGGGATGAGCGCTACAACTTAGTTAAGCTTGAGGCCTGTGTCTTGCACGAAGTCGGCCATGCCCTGGGTCTCAATCATTCCAGCAATCCGCACGATATTATGTTCCCCCTGGCCCATCCGCCCTATGCCGCTATCTTGTCTGAGCGCGACAAAAATTCAATGAAAGCTATTTATGCAAACTAGCTTTGGCTATTGAAACTTTTAGAGCTTGAGGAACGTAGAGTTTGGCATTGCTAGTAAGTTTGGCGAAGTTGCTGCTATTGGTGCAGTAGGTCAAAATTATTTCGCCTTTGTTTTTTGCCGCATCAGTTAAATATTGCGGGTGAGCTTTGGCACTGTAATAAAGCCAGTCTGATGTACTAGGTGTGGTTGCTGGAAATTGATAAACCACGGCTCTTTCGCTCCAGGGGCCCTGCATCTCGTTCGCGTGGCGCATGACGATAGCTTTTTTGTCTGGTGGAATATAGAAAGCGAAGTAGCCAGCCAGGCCTGGAACCTTTGTTACTGACATTTCAGAGGCGCCATCGTCGAATAGTGTTTCCGGTAGTTCGTAGGATGGCTCCCATTTTTGCGACCACCACTCAAGTTTGTTTAAGTTGAATGGTTCGGCCTTTGCCAGAGGAAGACGAGCCACTATAGTTGGATGTTTGAAAAGATCGAGAGCGACACTGCCATTAGAGCAGAAGAAGTAAATATGCTTGTTGTCGGCACGGCAAGCCACTCCGTACAATGTGCGCTTGGCGCTAGTATGGAGCGCTTTGATTTTATAACGCCATTTGTCTGGTGTATCTTGGGGATTGTCTACGGTCGCCAAATGATCTGTTCGCAGTTCAAATTGAAATGGTGCTGGTAATTTAAGGTCTGTGCGCACCGTATGCAGGAAAATGTTGAGCTTGCCATTGCTGATGTAGCCGTCAGCAGGCCAGTAGTAATCGCCTTTATCGAGGCACTTGAAAAAGCCGTTATTTTCTGGCTTCTGATTGATTGGCTTCTGGCCTGAGTAATAAGTAAATTTTCCTGGGCTGCCTTGACTAGTGTCTTCAATTGCCACGGCGTTGTGCACCATTGAACAGTTCGAGCGTTTGTTGTTCTTTACTTGACCAATAAAACTGTCACCAAAGAGCCATAGGGTGCGTTTAGGGCTCAGTGGAATGCTGTAGGCGGCATCTCCACCTACCCAGTCTGCTTTGCTCGTGGTGTCGTTAACAAAGCTCTTGGTTAAAGCTGGATAGGCTGCGGCTGAAGTGACCTTGTAGGGATTGGCCGGATGATTGGCGACATCGGTAAATGAGAAGTCTTTGCCTTCGGCTGCTTGTGGCTTTATGCAGGTGTCAGGCCCTACTGCTATAAGGCCAGTTTGGCTAACAAGAAAGACAGCCACGAGGGCTGCCTTTCTTGCAATTTGTCTACTTAGTTTTGCGGACAATTTTGTTCTCTCTAGTTTTCTGGTCTGAAGTTTTCTGGATCTTTGTTTTCTGGCTGTACCAGATCTGTCACTCTGTTGTTTTCAGCATTGTTGGGACCACTGCCTTGGCCTATTTGCGTGAGACCGGGAAGGAATTCTAGATTGACTATAGGAGGAGTTCCTACCAGCTTTCTTTCAGCAAGCGTGTCGATTTCACTGTTGATATCGGCATCACTTCTACCGGGTTCAAGAATGTTGACCAAGTCTTTGTAGAACAAAGTTTCTTTTTCCACTAGTGCATGAGCAATGAGATCAAGCTCTTTGCGCTTTTCTTGAAGAAGTTTGCGTACATTCTCAAGTGAAGTGTCGACGATTTGCTTAATTTCCAACTCTATCTCGCGTTCAGTTTCGGGTGAAGCTGTACCCCAGCCCTCGTATTGACCGTGCCCGCGAGCGTCGCCATGAGCATGTTGGGTGTTGAACGCAAACGAGCCCATGCCCCAGTTTTTAACCATGCGTCTAGCAGTATTGCCCACGTTGATTAGATCCTGGGACACACCACTGGTAGTGGTGTTCATGTACAACGACTCGGCTACATAACCGCCTAGCGATACTTCAATATCGACGAGGTAGTCTTGTTTATTTTGACCGGAAACAAAGCGATCTTCTTTCTCTACGGACCACATATAGCCAAGAGCGCGGCCAGTAGGAACAATTGTTACCACTTGGATGCGTTCTTTGCGATTGCGGAAGTAAGAAACAATTGTATGACCGGCTTCATGGAAAGCTGTTTCAAACAATTCTTTAATACCGATATGTTGACTTCGGCTAGCGCCAAAGCTTACGCGTTGTATTGCGCGTACAAGATCTGATTGGTTAATTTCAGTTCTGCCTGCACGAATGGCAAATAGACCTGCTTCGTTTACCATGTTGGCCAGATCTGCACCGGCCTGTAAAAAGGTCATGCGAGCTATTTCCATGGTCTGAACGTCAGCAGCAAGCTTGAACTTTTCAAGATATTTGTTGAGAATTGCTTCTCGCCCTTCTAGATTCGGCAAAGGCACGTCGATGTGACGATCGAAGCGACCTGGTCGCAGAAGTGCAGCGTCCAGCATGTGCATGCTGTTGGTGGCGCCAATTGTTAGAATGTTGTTCTTGCCAAAACCATCCATTTCCACGAGCAAAGAGTTTAGGGTTTTGTTTGAGTCTTGCACTGCGCCGCCACCGCGCTCAATACCTCTCTGGCCGCCAATGGCATCAATTTCATCGATAAACACAATAGCTGGCTTACCACTGCGACGTGCCCGTTCATAGACTGCCTTTACACGGTTTGAGCCTACACCAGCCCACATCGATTGAAAATCGCCACCAGAAAGCGAGTAGAACGCTATGCCAGCCTCATTTGCGATTGCTTTGGCGAGCATGGTCTTGCCGGTTCCGGGCGGGCCTACTAGAAGAATGCCTTTAGTTGGTTTCAGACCAATTTTCTCAACAAGCTTTATGTTCTTTAGCAGTGCCACCACTTCGGCTGCTTCTGCTTTTGCTTCTTCTACACCTTTGAGGTCATCTAGTTTTACATCTAGATCGGGTACCCTAGAGAGATTCATACCGGCCACATTGAGCTTGTGACCTGCTGTCACCATTACTTTATCGATTGCTTCTTCTAATTCTTCCTCAGTTACCTGGCTCTTGCCTTTACGAATGGCTAGGATGGCAGCTTCGTTGCAGGTGGCTGCGATATCGGCACCCGAGAAGTTGAAGGAGAGCTTACCGAGCTTTTTAAGGTCTGGCAGAGAAGCAAGGCTTATCTGTTTTAGATATTTTTCGAATATTAGGCTTCTTGATTCGGCATCGGGTACGCCAATGAAAACTTTGCGATCAAATCTGCCAGAACGGTAAAAAGCTGGATCAAAGTCGTCCTGCATATTGGTGGCGCCAATGGTGATCACATTGCTGCGACCGAGGCCATCGAGTTCAACCAGAAGTTGATTCATGGAGTTGTTGCGAGATTGCCCGAGTGGATCAGCTTGTCCCGCAGCATCCCTATTAGAGCCTATGGCGTCGATTTCGTCGATGAAAACAATCGCAGCTGGGCTCTGTCGCGCTTGTGTGTAGAGAGCCTTAATGCGTTCAGCACCCTGCCCGATGTTGTTTAGGTAGCCAGCAGACAGGCCATAGAAGGGCACACCAGCCTCGTTGGCAATTGCCTTTGCCAGCATCGATTTACCTACTCCAGGCGGGCCAACAAGTAGTACACCTTTGGGGATCGTGGCCCCAATCTTCCGCAGCTCATCGCCTTTTTTCAGGAAATCGACAATTTCAACCAATTCTTGCTTGAGGTCGTCTACACCAATCACATCGGCGAATTTGATCGTCGGATCATGGCTAATTAATTCAACACCAGAATTTGTAAGTGAACGCTCGAGGCCCACTGAAACTTTGTCTAAGGCATGTAGAATCATGCTGGTGTCGACTTTGTTTGGATTTCCTGGCCGTCTTGATATCAAGGCAGCTTCGTTGACAACATTGGCAATTTCAGCTGGTGAGTAGTTAGCAGTGAGCATTGATACTTGGTCGTAGTCAATATTCTCATCGCTGCTTACTTTCGAAACGTAATATTGGAATAAACCTTTGCGCTCATCAGGATTGGGCATTTGGAAGTAGATGCGTCTATCCATGCGCCCTGCGCGCAGGAGTGCCGGATCGAGCATGGCATCATTATTGGTGGCACCAATAACCATAATTTTCGAACCAGAGAAACCATCCATTTCGGTAAGCAAAGTATTGAGGGTCATATTCATGTCGGCAACGCCGCCGAAACCTTTGTCTTGCTGCCGTCTTGTGGCCATGGAATCAATTTCATCGATAAACAGAATGGCGCGGTCATGCTGCTTCAATTTGCGAAAAAGTGTTTTTAGTTTGAGAACTCCTAGTCCCATGAAGATGCCGGCTATGCCACCACCATCTACAACATAGAAGGGCACTCCAGCTTCATTTGCTATTGCTCTTGCGAAAAGAGTCTTGCCTACCCCAGGAGGTCCGATGAAAAGCATTCCCTTTGGTACTTGAGCACCAGAGTCTTCGTAATGCTTCGCTTTTTGAATGATGTCGATGACTTCACGAATTTCTTGCTTCGCTCTATCATTGCCGGTTAGCTCACTAAGTAGCTTTGGTGCATTTGGATTGATCGGTGAATCTTTGAAGAGAAATTTGAACCAACGCTTCCAAATGCTCTTTGGTGCTTTGCTGTCAGCTCTAGGAGGGAGCGGGAAGATCACCGAAAGCATGATGTAGAACTGAATGATAATGAAGAAGGCACCGTAAAGAACGGCCACCACTAGGGTTATCACTGAGTATTTGAGGAAGGCGGGCAGTGATGCAAACGGGTTCCAGTATTGGGCCGTGAAAATCAATCCAGCAGTCCAGAGTATAAGTAGTGTCCAACGAGCCCAGGTTTTCATGATTCTCCGCTTCTCCTAATTGTTGCCCATGCCAGGCGCATCAGCATCTCTGTTCTCATTTTTGTTGTTAACGTCGCCGATATAGCGCAGTTTGCGATATGAATCGACAATTTTTACTTCCGGTATCAAGCCTTCTCTGCGCTTCCAAACTCCAAGGCTAGAGCTGATTACATCTGCCACACCAGCGGGCATCCGACTGGGCGGAAACTTGTAGTTAACGAAGGTAGAAGAGAGAATCATCGCCACAAAGAAGGCGACAGCGTACTTGACCATAGTTTTTAATCCGTTGGCATATCTAATTCTTGCTTGACCCACTTGGTTAGCTCGGGCTGGGTCATTTCGCCTTTGATACCGTTGATTGCTTTGCCTTCTTTGAATAAGACGTATCCAGGTACCCCTTGCACATCGTAGCGCTCAGTTAGGGTTTCGTTGCTATCCACGTCTACTTTTACTACCCGAACATAGCCTTGGGAGTCGGTGGCGAGCTTATTGAGGATTGGGCTCATGGTCAGGCAGTGGGGGTCGTTTTGCTTATAGAACTCAACGAGCACTGGTAGCTGTGAGTCGAGTACTTCGCCTTGGAAGGTGCCAGCATTGACGTCAGTGACTACATCAGCCACCGGAGCGTTGGCAAAGGTCCAACCTGTCGGCGAAAGCGGATTGTCGAAGCCGGCGAGCGTGCAGCTCACCAACAGGGCAATGACAAATCCTATAACCGCTTCTTTCATCTCCAACCTCGTTAGTTCGTTGTTGGGCCTCTAGACCGCAATACATATATATTGGCATAGCCTTAGAAGTTTTACACATTCCCATTACGGAATCACAATAAGTGATTACCCTGATCTTGCCATTCTGCCTCGATTATTGACTTTGGCTTAAAGCAAAACAGGGTGAGCAATGCCCACCCTGTTCTATTAGTTTCTGTCAGGCCTGGGCCCTAAGATCATTTACCGCGTTCTGGGATAGCCACAGCATCGATGATGTGGATAACGCCATTGTCGCAAGGAACGTCAGCGGTGGTGACGATACAGCCATCGACCACTACGGTGCCAGACTTGTTGTCAACCATCAAAGATTCACCTTGAACGGTCTTGAGTGAACGTTTGTCAGCGAGGTCAGCAGCAGAGTATTTGCCTTTGACTACGTGGTACTTCAATACTTCAGCCAAACGCTTAGGATCATTCATTAGGCCTTCGCGGTTTTCTTTGGTCATCTTGGCCCAACCAGCATTTGATGGAGCAAATACTGTGATTGGTCCGTGAATGCGAAGTAGGCCAACAGCGCCAGCTTTTTTCAAAGCAGTAACTGTGGTTGAGCACTCAGGGGTTTTCATGGCAACGTTAGCTGCATCATGGCTGTAGTAATGATGATGTCTGTGATGACGCTTGCTTTTGTGAGCGGAAGCCTCGGTGGTTGTGCCAACCAGGCCGATTCCGAGCAATAGCGCTGCTGAAAGAGCCACGCTAGTCTTGCTGCGGCGACTCCATGAGTAAAATTCCATTAGCTTCTCCTTTCAAATCCGCCGACTATCTCCGGCTGATGTATGTTCAAAAAACGGAAGAATGGGCTCTAAATCGTGCCCAACCTGCTCTAAACGTGCTGGATCTATACGTGTTGTTCAATTGCCTTGGCAAGTGTAGATTTTGGCACTGCGCCAACTACCTCTTCACATACCTGTCCAGCTTTGAACAGGAAAAGGCTTGGAATGCCACGAATCTTATATGCATGGGCGGTTTTGGGGTTTTCGTCTGTATTCAGTTTGACTACTTTGAGTCTTCCCTCGTACTCCTTAGAAAGGTCCTCAACTACAGGGGCTACGGCCTTGCATGGTCCACACCAAGGAGCCCAGAAGTCGACGAGAACTGGAATATCAGCTTTCAACACTTCCTGTTCGAAGGTGGAATCGGTAACGTTTGCAACGGACATTTCTAAACAGGACCTCCTCTGAATCAGAGCACTAAATAGATTTTTGAAGCTGGTGAGCCATCAAAAAGATTATAGTGACTGTGAAGTAGTTTCCCACATATTGCGAGAATGCCTAGCCCACCCTTGCCTAGTCAAGAGCCCTTAAAAGGGTCTGTGTAAGACCGTTAACCTTAAGCAAATTCGGCATCTCAGGATTGTTATTAGCTCTTGTAAAAACGAGGTTAGACTTTACACTTAAGAGCAAACCAAGCTCGGTTTTGTTTTCTTTGAGTTTCTGGGGACCATATTGAACCTTCTTGACCGCATCTTATATAGGTGGCTATTTCGCAGTTTGGCTAACCAACTGCTCATAACTTACCTCTTGGTGATTACTATCGCCCTGGCGGCTGTTAGTTTTTGGGCCCTGGTGGCGATTCGCAAAGAGTCTTTGACTGACCTGCAGAATACCCTTGAGGTCGAAGCTGTTAACTTGGGTTTGGAGATTGACAATGACCTGGAATTAGATTCGCCCAAGGCACGAAAACGTATTCAATCCGCTGTCGATCGTCGTGCCACTAGACTTGGTGTCGCAATCGTAGTAGTCGATAAAGATGGTCGGCTCTTAGCTGACTCATCAGAACCCGGACCGGTTGAGAACTTGTCTAAAGAACAAGAAATCAATGAAGCTCTTGCTGGTGTTATTTCCAAGACAACCAGAAGCGATCCTGACAGCTTGAAAAACTGGATGTATGTAGCCTGCCCTGTGCGTTCTTCTGGTACTACCACTGGGGTAATTCGGGTAGGCGTGCCTTTGACCGAAATTGAGAGAAGACTGAAGAAAGACCTTTTCGTCTTCCTTGAGATTATTTTGGCTACCGGTGTAGTTACTGTACTCATCAGTCTCTGGCTGGCTCGTAGAGTAAATAGACCAGTGCGTGAAATGAGTGCTCTGGCGAAGCAGATTTCTATCTCTGGTGACTTTTCAGCCTTCTTGCCTGTACGCCGCCGTGATGAAATTGGTGAGCTTTGTTTGTCGTTTAACCAGATGATCGGCCGGTTACGTGAGCAAGAGCGAGTGCGCCAAGAGTTTATTTCTAATGCATCCCACGAGCTAAAAACACCAACTATGGCTATTGGTTCAGTGGTGGAAGCATTGCAGGCTGGTGCGGCTGAAGATCCGAAGCTACGGGTGCAGTTTCTTGGTTCATTGGAGCGGTTAGTAGATCGGCAGACCAATTTAATTCAAGACTTGCTTGATATTTCCAAGCTAGATAGCGGCAGTGAAACTAACTGGCAGAGCGAGGTCAATATTTCGCAGGTGATCAGCGATGCTGTTGATCAAGTCAGGCCACAGGCCGAAAAGAAAGAGTTGGCTATTTCAACCCAGATTACCCTTGAGAGTGGTGGTCAAGACTTGGTGCTTGTAGGCAATGCCAACCAATTGCAAAGAGCCTTGCTCAACATTCTGACCAATGCGGTGAAATACACTCCAGCCAATGGTTTTATTAACATAAATGTGCGCAGCATGGGGGGTGAACGGTTAGAGATTCGCATTCAAGATAGCGGTGGCGGCATTGATCCAGCTGATTTGCCGCGAATTTTTGAGCGTTTTTATCGTGCTGACAAAGCCCGCACGAGAGAGAGTGGCAATCCTGGCGGTACCGGTCTGGGCTTGGCTATTGTGCGTGAAATTGTGGCCCGGCATCATGGCACAGTTGAAGTCGAATCGGTGGTGGGAAAGGGTTCAACCTTTGTTATTCTTCTGCCCCTTAGGCCAGACAACGCCTGAGATCAGTTAGAATTTGTCCATGACTGATGATAAAAAAGCGTTGAGAGATTTTGTTGCCAGTGCTCGTGCCTTAGCTCGAAAGAAGACGGCAAAGCCAGCTCAGGCAGCGGATAACGCTGCCACAGCTAGTATTTCCGCTGATAGTACTGTCGAAGAAGAGCTAGTTTGCTGCAAAGGCATAGTACACATTGCCTATCGTGGCATTGCCGACGATCGTATGTATTTAAGCTATTCGCGTCAATGGAATGAGATTCGATTTTTTCGCCCCCATGGATTGAGAGTCTTTTGCGCTGACTGTCGCCATCGGGTGCTTTAGAGATCTCATGCTCAGTGCCAGCGAAAATGAGAGATATAGTCGCCATATTCTTCTTGAGGAGGTTGGCGAAGCTGGTCAGTTAGCCCTAAAGACGGCTCGTGTTTTGATAGTCGGCGCCGGGGGGCTGGGCTCACCAGTCGCTGCTTATCTTGCCGCAGCCGGTGTGGGCACCATTGGTATTGTTGATGACGATGTTGTTGAGCTGTCAAATTTGCACAGACAAATATTGTTTAGCGAAGGCGACCTGGGTCTGGCTAAGGTTGAGGCTGCCGCGCGCCGGCTCAAGGCTTCTAACTCGGGCACTGTAGTGGAAATTCATCACGAGCGTCTGGGCCCTGCCAGTGCCGA
This sequence comes from uncultured bacterium, assembly GCA_913063055.1. GTDB lineage: Bacteria > Cyanobacteriota > Vampirovibrionia > Obscuribacterales > Obscuribacteraceae. The sequence goes on along the minus strand of CAJXZK010000018.1, from coordinate 7,270 downwards.
AGAGCTTATTTCTGCCTATGACCTGGTGGTCGACTGTAGCGACAATTTTGCCACTCGCTATGCCATTAACGATGCTTGCATGTTACTGGGGCGGCCTTTCGTTTATGGCTCTATTTATCGCTTTGAGGGCCAGGTCAGTGTTTTTTGCCAACCAGGTGGACCCTGTTACCGCTGCCTTTTCCCTGAAGAAAATGCAGCCGTAGCCAATTGTGCTGAAGCTGGAGTGGTCGGAGTTCTAGCTGGAGTAATCGGTAGCCTACAGGCGACAGAAGCGCTCAAGCTTTTGCTGGGAATTGGTGAGAGTTTGGTTGGCCGATTGCTGCTTTATGACGCTCTAGCTCTTGATTTTCGGCTGCTCAAATTAACAGCTAGCTGCAGTCTTTTTTGTTCAAATGGCTCAGGTCAGTCGCGTGATATTGCCGCTGCGCTCCGTTCGCGCCTGAGGGAAGAAGACTCTCGCCTAAGCTCTGGTCTGGATTCTGGTCTAGAGTCGGGCTTAGATTCGGGCTTAGATTCTGTGGGACCTCTTGTCACAAGAGAGCCCGTTGAAACTTGTCAAAGTGCCTCTGCTTCTCCCTCTACCTCAATATCTCCGGCTCAGTTGCGGCAAAGACTTGATTCAGCGGAAAAACTGCTATTGCTTGATGTGCGAACCTTGCAAGAAAATCGAGCTATGCGTTTTCGTGGTAGCAGGCTGATCGCCGTGGACGAGCTAGAGAGCCGCTATGGCGAAATTTCAAGCGAGCTTCCGTTAGTTGTTTATTGCCGCTCTGGTATTCGTAGTCGTCGTGCCGCGCAATTGTTGCGCAGTAAAGGTTATGAGCAAGTGCTCAACCTCAGCGGTGGAATACTCGCCTGGTATCGAGAATTTCAAGATCATTTGCTTGAAAGTGATGTGGCGATTACCTAGCAAATTGGGTCACCAAAGTGCATTTTTTTCTCGTAAGATAGTAAAAGCTAAATCTCAAGTCTTCTGTACGGTTCAAATGCTCAAGAAGAATATTGCAATTTTATGGGGCAGGGCGGCGCTGGCTGCTGCACTGCTTGATGCGCTGAATATTGCCCTGATTATTGCGCTGGTTATTGCATCAGTATTGTTCAGCTGGCCAGCCCAGGCTGCAGACTTCGAGCAAGGCTGTGAATTTTACAAAGCAAAGAGCTATGGCCAGGCTCGAACAAGCTTTGAGAAGGCCGCTAAGACTTATCCGCAAAATTGGCTAGTGCATTACTATTTGGCCAATACTTATTTGAGTTCCGGCCAGTCTGCTAACGCCATCAGAGAGTATCAGGCTTGTTTGCGATGTCAGCCCAATAGTGCTACCACTAAGTATTGTCTCGATGCTTTGCAAAGGCTAACCGGCGTAGCTCCATTATCTACTGATGCTTCTCGCTCGTCAGGTTCAGCCGCGCTTGCTGATGGTGAAAAATCGACAAAAGCCGAGGCTAAGCCAGATGTAAAGGAAGCCGCTGCTCAAGCCATAATAGCGGCAGACCGGGCTCGCGCAGAAGAAATCTTAAAGCAGGCCAATGAAGAGTGCAAAGCTATTCGCGCTGAGGCCAAAGAGCGCATTGCCAATGGTAAATTTACCGGTAATCAATGGTACCGAAAGTCTGATGGTACTCGCTATATCGATTTGCGCACTGAAGAAAAAGACGCTATCACAAAGGAAGCTGAGGACCGTTGCGATGCAATCATGCGGACGGCTGAGAAGAGTGCCTCCCGCCTGCAACATTAGGGCTTGGTCTATTCTTAATCAACTCTTCCACTCAATCTAATGTATGCGTTCTTTGGTCGTGATAAGACAAGGCATGCTTTATTGGCTTTCTAGCCAGCACCCGACATTGGGCAGTATTCAATCAGCTAAGGAGAGAGATATGGAAACGTTAGTAATAATTGGCTATGACGACATGTACAAAGCTCAAGAAATGAGAGTGAAGTTGGCAAGGCTTGAAAGAGAGTACCTGGTCGATTTGGAAGATGCCGTGGTTGTTGTGCGTGATTTGAAGGGCAAAGTTAAGCTGCATCAGATTGTCAACACTACTGCAGCCGGAGCTCTTGAGGGTGGATTCTGGGGCACTTTGATTGGTTGTTTGTTCTTAGTGCCAATGTTTGGCATGGCTTTGGGCGCTGCTACTGGCATGATTACTGGGGCTCTTGAAGATCTTGGCATCAAAGACGATTTCATGATTGAGCTAGGTCAAACCATTAAGCCTGGTACCTCAGCTCTTTGCGTGCTGATTCGCCAAATGACCACAGACAAAGTACTAGAAGATTTGCAAGGTACTGGCGGAAAAGTTCTCAAGACAAACTTGTCCAAATCCGATGAAACTAAATTGCAAGAAGCTTTGAATGCTCATAAAGCCGAAGCTGCTAAGGCAGAAAGTGCTGCTGCCGTATAGAGCTGGCGTAATCTAGGGCTGGCCCAGTATAGAGCTACCTCAGATTCTGCCATCAAGCTAGACTCTAGTCATTTAGAGACTTTTAGCGACTTTCTTTCTTTTGCATTCAAAAAAGGAGCCTTCACGCGAAGGCTCCTTTTTGCTTGTGCAAGCCACTAATTTGCCAAGCCGGTGAACTTATGATGCTTGGAGACTGTGTGTTAGTAAATTGGATAAGCAGATCTAATTTAAAGGATATCGACGTGCCTAAGGAAGCCATTAGAATTCTGCTTGTCGAAGACAATGAGATCGTTCGATTGGCTCAGGAACTGACGCTAAAGGATATTCCTGATCTGGTGCTTTGTGATTATGCTGCCGATGGCCTAACTGCTGTAGCGAAAGCGCAAGAGCTGCGGCCTGAGGTAATCCTGATGGACATTGGTCTGCCTGGAACTGATGGTATCGAAGCTGCTGCTCTGATCAAGGCCGCTGAGCCCGGGTGCCGCATACTATTCGTTACCAGCCAGACCAGTGAACAAACAATTTTTGCGGCTCTGGCTGTCGGTGCTGATGCTTTCTGTCATAAAGATATAAGCGGTGAAAAGCTTGCGGACGTAATTCGTCATGTTTTCAATGGCATGGTTTGGCTTGACCCGAGAGTGGCTGCCACAGTCTTGCGCCATTGCTTAGTCGACTCGGCGCTGAACGAAGAGAAGGAAGAGAAGGAAGAGAAGGACGAGAAGGTCAATTCTTTTAGTTTTGGTGGCGCTGCAAAGTTTGCTATTACGGCCCTCGAAAATGAGGCTCTCTATTACCAGAGTTGTGACAGTGCAATAGGAAAGGGCCAGCATTTACTTCAGGAAGAAATGCTGGCCCACTCTCAAAATTTACGCCAATTGTTCAGTCGTATAGTCAAGCACAGCAAAAGTGCCTGCGATTGCTAAATGCTTGCAACTTCTAAGAGTGCTCTACTTCGGCCACTAATGACTTGCGCAATGAGCTGCCGGATTTTGAGATTAGCTCTTCAGCTTGCACTCTTCCGATTTTGCGTTTGAGCATCAAGATTGCGGTTTTAGCTTGACCGTTAGAAGCCACCAAGGCGCCTTCTGCTATTGGTCTTTGCACATCGCAAATGAGAGCAATAATTGATACGGCGCGCTCTCTTAACTTCTCGTTGGTTGGTTTTAGGTCAACCATCAAGTTTTCATAGACTTTGCCGAGTCTTACCATAGTGCAGGTTGAAAGCAAGTTGAGTACCATTTTTTGGGCAGTACCTGCTTTCATTCTGGTGGAGCCAGTTAGTGCTTCTGGGCCCACGACTGGGGCTATAACTACATCACAAACTTTGTTCAGGGGAGACTCAAAGTTATTGACGAGCCCGATTGTCGCGGCTCCTTCTTTTTTCGCCATTTCAAGAGCGGCGATAACATAAGGGGTGCGACCACTGGCTGTGATGCCTACTACGGCGTCTTTGGCTGTGATTTTGACATTAATAGCGTCTTGCTCACCTAGCTCTCTTGAATCTTCGGCGTTTTCGAAGGAGACAAACATTGCCTCTTTGCCGCCAGCGATACAGGCTTGGACCATTTGGCGGTCAACACCAAAGGTGGGGTGGCATTCGGTGGCGTCTAGCACGCCCAGGCGGCCGCTTGTGCCGGCTCCGAAATAAATTAGGCGACCACCGGCTTTGAGCTTGTCGACAATTAAGTCAACGGCTTGAGCGATTTCGGGATTGACCTTTTCTACTGCCTGCGCAACTTCAAAGTCTTCCTTCTGTACACGATTGACCAATTCTTTTGTGTCGAGAATATCTAGGTCATTGGTGCGAGAGTTTCTCTCTTCGGTCACCATCTTCGTGAATTCTTTGGCGTAACCCATGTCGTCCGTCCTAGTCTTGCTTAGTTGCCCAATCTTAGTTTCCAGTGTCTTGTCCCCGTTGTTCATAGATTTTAGATTCTATAGATAGTAGATTCTATCAAGCTTGCTATGGCTATGCACCCTAATTTTGCTGTTTAGTGATTCAACTTTGCATATGCTGATTCTTTGATGTGATGTTGCACTCTTGAGCGTTTCTGGAATTTGCCGTCACCCTTGCGACCAACATATTTGCAATTTTCGATTACTACTTTGCCTCGAGAAAGCACTGTTTCTGCTACTCCCTGAACTTCCATTCCCTCATAGCAGCTGTAATCGACGCGCATATGATGAGTCTCTGCGCTAATAGTCACTTTCTTGTTAGGGTCGAAAATGACGATGTCAGCATCTGAGCCAACGGCAATAGTACCCTTTCTGGGGAAAAGTCCAAAGATTTTTGCCGCTGCTGTGGACGTGATCTCAACAAATCTATTCAAAGTAATGCGATTGCCCACTACGCCGCCATTGAAAATCAGGTTCATGCGATGCTCAACGCCCGGCCCGCCGTTAGGAATCTTGCTGAAGTCGTCTTTGCCCAATTGCTTTTGGTCTTTGAAGCAGAAGGGGCAGTGGTCTGTGGAGACTACCTGAAGGTCATTCATGCGCAACCCTGTCCAGAGTTCGTCTTGATTCCACTTTTCGCGCAGAGCTGGTGTCATTACATATTTAGCGCCCTCAAAGCCAGCTTTTTCGTAGGCTGTATAGTCAAGGAAAAGATACTGGGGGCAGGTTTCTGCAAAGGCTGGAATGCCTTCATCTCTGGCTTCTTTGACGCGCTTAAGGGCGTCATGGCAGCTCAAGTGCACAATATAGACAGGAGAGCCAGCCATTTCGGCCAGTCTGATAGCGCGGTTGACCCCTTCAGCTTCGGCCTGGGTCGGTCTGGTCAGGGCGTGATACTTTGGCGCTGTATGGCCTTTTTCGATGGCATAGCGAACAATTTCATCAATGACGATACCGTTTTCAGCATGCATACAAATCAGGCCGCCTTCTTCGCCTGCGGCACTCATGCCCCTGAAGATTGTGGCATCGTCAACCAGTAGAACCCCTGGATAGGCCATGAACATTTTGAAGCTAGTGACTCCTTCGTCGTGAATCAGCTTTTTCATTTCGCTGATGCGTTCACGTGGCAAGTCAGTTGTAATCATGTGGAAGCCATAGTCTATGGCTGCTTTGCCGGCTGCTTTCTCGTGCCAGGTGTCGAGGGCTGTGTAAAGTGACTGGCCTTTGGCCTGGATGGCAAAGTCGATAATTGTGGTGGTTCCGCCGTGCGCTGCAGCAAATGTACCGGTTTCAAAGTCATCGGCTGAGGTTGTACCGCCGAAGGGCATGTCCATGTGGGTATGAGCGTCGATGCCCCCAGGGATGACATAGCGATCTTTGGCATCGATAATTTTGTCGACATTGGGCTCAAGATAGGCCAGCGACTCACCGATGAGAACAATCCGTTCGTCTTCGACTAGAACGTCGGCGTAGTAGTCATCGACAGCAGTGATGACGCGACCATTCTTAATCAGTGTCTTCATGGATTAACTGTCCTCTTTTTAGCTCTAGGTCTGTTGGCTTATTGCTCAATGGCATTACGGGCGTAAGATTGCAGCTAATTTGCAGCGAATTTGCACTGATTTTGCAGCCAGCTTGCACCGGGTTAGGCGGATTATATATAGTCGAGGCTTTCCAAGGTCGTGTAATTGGGGTTTTCAAGTTGCGATTTAAGCATTTGACAACGGGGGAGAGGTTCTTGATTGTCGTTTTGCATTCTTGTCTTCAAGGAGTTTTGAGGCGACTGAGCTCTGATATCGCATATAGTGGCAAGTGATTGAGGCGAAATATTGCTTCAAAATATTGCTTCGAAATATTTGGGAGAAAACTGCTTAGATATCTTTCTCTTTTGCCGATATCTCGAAACGATAGCCGACACCGTACACTGCGTGTATTACTTCTAGCTCTGGGGCGATACGGGCGAGCTTTTTGCGCAGATTTTTAATATGGCTGTCTATTACTCTGTCGGTGGCTTGTTGATCTAGTTGAGCGCAAAAATCGAGCAGTTGATCACGGGTGAAAATGCGTCCAGGGCGACTAATCAGTAAGCTGAGCAGGCGGAATTCTGTGCGCGTTAACTCAATTGGTGAATTTTTAAAAGTGATGCGACCCTGGTCTTCATCTACTGAAAATAGCTTAGTTTGCGGTTCTTCCGTTTGGGCTGGTCTTTGCCTGCGGTAGACAATCTTTACTCTCGCCACTACTTCTCGTGGGCTAAATGGTTTGCAGATATAGTCGTCGGCGCCTAGTTCTAGCCCTAGCAAACGATCTAGCTCTTCCACTCGCGCACTAATCATGATTATTGGTACGGTGGAAAATTTACGAATCTCTTTGCAGATTTCGAGCCCGTCTACGCCTGGTAACATCACATCGAGCAGAATAAGATCTGGTGGTGTGCTCTTGACTAAGGCGACTACGCCATCTCCTCTGTCTTTATGGCTGACGCTAAAACCGGCTTGCGATAGGTAATCGCTGAGAATTTCAGCAATTTTGATTTCATCTTCAACGATAAGAATTTGGAAGGATTTATCGCTCATCAGGCCTCAGTCTTCGTTTTTCATAATTGTTATTGAGAGTTTTGAATGGCCTTGCTCTCCCTCTTCGGGTCATTCCCTTGGCTGGCAGGAAGAGTCAATTCAATTTTAAGGCCTCCCATGGCCGAGTGACTGGCTTCAATGGTGCCGCCGAGCATTTGCATATTGTTCAAACAGATGGCGAGCCCTAGGCCTGATCCCCCCATGGTGCGGCTGCGTGATGATTCTACTCGAAAAAAGCGATCAAACAATTTTGGCATTAATTCATCAGGTACACCGGGCTCGGTGTCTTCGAAGAGTAGTTTCAACGATCTTTCGGCCCTGCTATGGCTTATTTTTAGTGTGCCGCCCTTGTTTGTATAGCGTAGTGAGTTTTCGACTAAGTTTGTAATCACTTGCCT
>CAJXZK010000017.1 GCA_913063055.1 uncultured bacterium | reverse complement strand
AACCACACCAATCGGTATAAACGTCGGCAAGCACATACTTCTGTTTTTGCTTTGCCTCTATTAAAGCTCCATCAAGACTGGCCTTCCAACCGACGCCGAGGTTGAAAGCTCCGGCAGAGTTGTGGCCACCATAAACCTTGCCTGGGAAAGTAACTATGGCCCCGACGATTCCTGCGGCAAGAGCAGTAGAACTGGCTACAAGTAGTAAAGCTCGAGCAACCCGATTCTTCGATTTGTGCTTCATTACATCCCCTTTATCAACAGCTCTATATGGTCAGATAGTAATCGACGATAGCCTGCTAGTTTTGTTTCCAGCCCCAATCTCGGTCTATCGATTCAATTACCTCAATTTCCTCAATAACCTCAATTACTTTTGGGCCAATCTAAATCTAATACTTCGGTACGCACAACTTTTAGAGGGGGGAAACCACATTTCAAAAATCGATCATGAAAATCTTTCTGATCGAACTTATCGCCCATTTTGACCTGGTACTCAGCTTTCAACGCAATTATCTTGAGTTTGCCCAAAGTGTAGACAAGATAAGTTGGGTCTTTAGTACCACGTTTGGTTTCACGCTCAGCATTGGCTTTTTCCATGAATCCTTCTTTGATGAAAAATTCACGGCCTTTATCGTAAGACAAACCACGAGTATGCATTTCGATACCGACTATATATCGACAAACTCGCAGCAGAGCATCATGAATCTGTACTAATTCTAGTTTTTTCTGTTCTAGTTTTTTCTGTTCTAGATTTTTCTCTTTCTCTCCAGACTCAGTGCTAGAAGCTGGCAAACCCTGCTCCATCATCAACTGCTCGCAGTAATGGGCCCAGCCCTCAGCGTTTGATGAACAACCTAGCAACTTACGCACTTTCGAAGGTGCGTGCTTGACCCAGAGAAACTGCACATAGTGGCCAGGATAGGCTTCGTGCACACTAGTATTGATTAAATCAGCATAGCTAAAGAAACGCATGTGCTCTTCTATACGCTTCTTATCCCAATCACTCTCTACCGGTGTGACGTAATAGAACGCTTCTTTCGCAGTATCTTCATAAGGTCCTGGGGTATCCATAGAGGCAAAGGTAAGAGCGCGCATGAAAGACGGACTCTCGGCCACAGTCACCCTGTCTTTAGAGGGAATAGTGACAATTTTCTTCTCTTCAATAAAAGCAGCAATGCGATCTAAAACATTTGCCGTCGACGAAACCAGCTTATCGGGCTGAGGATGATCGCTAGCGATACTCTCGAAGCACTCTAGGGCGCTAACTTTAGGATTGATTTCATGAGCTAACTGCTTGAAGCGGGCCTGCAGTCTGCGCAATTCTTTGTAGCCATTGGCTAAGATTACATCTAGCTTCTCGTCTTCCATTTCATCAAAGGCTAGCTTCTTCAGGTAAGCTGCTTCGCCTATGGCAAATTGACCATGAGCATTGGGCAAAACTTTCTCTTTGACAAACGTTTGATAGCTTATAAGTTCAGCAATCAACTTAGCATTTGCTTTCTCAAATTTTTCCTTCAACTCAGGATTGGCAGAGGCAAAAGCCGCAGGAATAGTGGTTTTAAACAACTCTATGGTGCCAGGCAATTGCTCTAAAGCCACCTCCGCATAAATAGCAGGCACTATATCTGGTTGAATATTTGCCCGTCCAGCAGCAAGAAGACTTGGCGCCTTTTCAATTCGACTAATGACAGAGACTAAACGCTCATCCACTGGAGCGAAATTACGTTTGGCCAGTGAAAACACACTGTCAGCAATAAGGGAGGGATATTTATCAGGGTCGCGATTGAGCCAATGTAATTCTTGCAAATCGAGCAAGCTGGCAGAAATACTCGCCTGCACCATAGCCAAATCGAGTCGCTGTGCTCGAGGCAATTGCAAGAAAGCAGGGTCGGAAAACTTGCGACGATAGTCAATGAGAGTAGCCTCATTATTCTTCAAAGCAGCAGCGGAAAGATCCTCTAACTGCTTGTCGTACTGGTGAAAGCCAACTTGTGTGCCCCAGCTAGGAGCAAAGGAAAAGGCACTGGCAAAATATTGTTCAACCAAGCTGTCGTACTGGGCGAGCAGGGCTGAATCTTGCTTCTTGCCGTTTTCTTCTATTTTCTTTCCACTTTCTTCGAGTTTTTTGCTGGCGCTGCTCCCCATTTTTATTACTTGCACTTGAGAATGAGCCGGTAAATTACAGCAAAAAGTACTTTGCACCAGGGCGACCGATAAAGAAAGCCGAAAGGCAAACTTAAGTTTCGACGAAATAGACCTTTGGGTCGTAAATAAATGTGCAGTCATATTGTTCTCTGTATTTTTCCACCTGTCTCTTGGAAAGCCGACGGGGAAAGAGTATTAGCAAGGTGAGCTAAGGATAATCTGAAGTAATAGAGATTTCCATATAAAGAAACAATTGAGAATGCCCTATGACAAGAAATAAAGAGTCAAACTACCCCTGATATAAAGAGCTTTCGTTAAGTAGTCTCTATCTCTAATTAACAAATGGGGAAGCTTCAGCCATATGTAGGTAGAATCTTTCAGTTAAGGATACCCAGAAGGTAATATGTCGGCCGGTTTAAACATTTACGTTTTGGTGAAGCAGGTTCCAGATACAGGCTCCAAGGCCGGTCTTAACCCTGATGGCACCATCGATAGAGCAAAAGCTAAGCGCATGCTCAACCCCTTTGATCGCTTTGCCCTGCAGGCGGCTTTGCACGCCAAGAGGACTTATGGCGGCAAGGTCACAGCAATTTCGATGGGACCGCCACCGGCTGTCGAAATTTTGCTTGAAACCCTTGAGCATGGAGTGGATGAAGCCTACTTGTTATCAGATCGCAGACTGGCTGCATCCGATACCCTGGCAACGGCCTATGCACTTTACAAAGTGCTCAATTACATCGGCAAGCCCGATTTGATCTTCTGTGGCCTACAGACCACCGACGGCGACACCGCTCAAGTCGGTCCACAGCTGGCAGAGCGCCTGGGCCTACCTCAAGTGACATACTGCGAAGACTTCCATATGGAAGATGGCAAAGTGCATGCTCGCAGAATTATTGAAGGGGGCTACCAAAAAGTTGTAGCCGAAACACCTCTCTTGCTAACCGTTGCCAACTCCTACCACCCTCTTGAATACAAATCATTCAGAGGGGCCTGGAGAGTAAGACGGCTGGCCAGAGACCAAGAAGAATTGAAGAAATTTATTCACACTATTGACCTCGACCTAGTGGGTGCAGACCCAGATCGCACCGGCCTCAAGGGCTCTCCTACAATCGTTGCCGCAACAGAAAAAGTAGGCGAACTCGGTGGTAGTTGCAAAATGCATGAAGGTCAATCAGCTCACGAATTGGTGGGCGATGTTCTCAAAGCAAGCGACCTCAGTCAGTTTCTAGTTGGAGCTGCCCAAAAGTAAGTCAGTAAACAAGTGTCAGCAAAGAAGTGTAAGTAAGTAAGTTTGTAAGTAAATAAGTAGACAAAGAAATGAGTGAACAGCCTGACGTATCAGCCTTTTGTCCTAAGGGAGATGTGCTCGTAATTGCCGAGCAAATCTTAGGAGACCTGCAACCAGTGACCCTTGAGTTGCTGGGCGCCGGACGTCTTCTTGCCGACAAAATGGAACGCAACCTTAAGTGTCTCGTGCTTGGCTACAACTTAGGCGACATACCGCAAAAGTTGATTGAAGCTGGTGCTGACGAAGTCTATGTGGCCGACGACAAAGAACTATTCTCTTACCGCACTCTGCCCTACCGAAGAGTAGTAATCGACTTCCTCGATTCCTTGCCTGAGGCTCCTCACACATGCTTGCTTGGCTCCACCACTACTGGTCGCGACCTGGCGCCACGCATTTCTGCTCACTTCGATACTGGTCTTACCGCCGATTGTACAGAACTCGATATCGGGCCATACGAGCACAAAAATAAAGTCGACCCATCAAAAATTGGTCTTTATCCAAACTGTCTCTATGCTATTCGACCAAGCTTCGGCGAAAGTTTAAAAGCAAGAATTCTAGGACCATGGAAAAACCCACAGATGGCGACAACTCGTCCTGGGGTGATGACTCCGAACAAATATGAACCCGGTCGCAAAGGTAAAATCACAACGGTTCCAGTCAAACTGATTCCCGAAGACTACCGCTTAATTGTGGCCGATACCGTTAGAGAAGTATCAAAAGGCGTTAAGCTAACAGAAGCCGATGTCATCATTGGCGGTGGCTACGGACTAGGCAGTGCTGATGGTTTCGATTTATTGAGACAGTTGGCCGATACTTTCGAAAACTCTGCCATCGGCGCCTCAAGAAAAGTTGTAGACCTTGGTTGGATTCCTTATCAACACCAAGTGGGCCAAACAGGTAAAACTGTAAGACCAAAACTCTACATAGCCTGCGGTATTTCTGGTGCCATTCAACACCGCGTAGGTATGTCCAAATCGGGCTTGATCATTGCCATCAATAAAGATCCAGATTCGCCAATCTTCAAATTTGCCCACCACGGCATAGTCGGCGATATCTATCAGATCGTTCCAGAAATGATTAAACAGTTTGCGGAAATTCAATCAGGACGGGGGGTCGAGGCAGTTGTCGGATCGCATTGAGTATGACCTACTATTGGTTGGTGGTAGCCCATCCAACCTCACTCTCGCTTACCGTTTCCTTGAATTAGCCAAGGGCAGCGATAAGCAGTTCACTATTGCAATTCTAGAGAAGAGCAAAGATTTCGGCGCTCATATCATGAGCGGTGCGGTGTCTAATCCGCACGTTATTGAAAAAGTATGGCCCAATTACAAAGAGCTAGGCTTCCCTATTGAAGCCACTTGCACTGAATCGGAGTTTTCAGTCCTGGGTGCTCAAAAGAAATGGGATATTCCACATAAGCTTTATCCTAAATCGTTTGATAAAACAGGCTACCTAGTTCTGACATTGAGCTATGTAGTTAATTGGATGGCCAACCAAGTACAAGAAAAAGCCAAAGAAGTACCCAACGTTACTATCGATCTTTTCACCGGCTTTGCCGCGCATGCTGTCGCTTTTGAAAATGGCAGAGTAGCTGGCGTTGCCGTTACTGAAGAGCCTAAGTCTGAAGAAGATTATGTCTACGGCAAGTTCACTTGTTTCGGCGACAAAGGCTTTATTTCAAGAGATGTCGTCGACCACTTTAAGCTGCGCGACAATCCACAAATTTGGTCTGTTGGTGTCAAAGAAGTTTGGCAACTAAACGAAAGCGTGGAAGGCAAAGTCTGGCATACACTGGGCTATCCACTACTCGATGGCACCTTTGGTGGTGGCTTCGTCTATGGCATGAAAGACAACAAGTTGACTATCGGTATGGTAATCAGCCTTGACAGCCAAGACCCCAACATGAATCCCCAGCAAAAGCTGCAAGACTACAAGAAGCATCCGTTCATTCAAAAAATGATCGCCGGTGGTAAGTTGCTCAAATACGGCGCCGCTTTGCTTCCAGAGGGTGGCTATTACAGCTTACCTAAGAAGTTCTACGTGCCTGGCGCTCTGCTCATGGGTGATGCTCTCGGTACTCTCGACGTTAAGTACCTGGCCGGTGTAGACCGTGCCATGGAATGCGGCTACGTAGCTGCCAAAGTTCTGCATGACGCCTTAGTCAAGGACGACACTTCAGAAGCAGCCCTTGCCCCTTATCAAAAAGAACTCGAAGACGGCTTTGTCATAAAAGAAGCTTACAAAAACCGCTACTTCCGTTGGGCCTTTATCGAGAATCCAAAACTATTGGGCCGCTACTTGCCTGATATTGCTAAGAGCATTGATAAATCAAATGCCTGGATTGGTATGCTCAAGGTTGGTTTCAAAAACCCCCTTGGCTCTTCCAAAGACGGTATCAGATCGCTTTCGTTGATCGAAGGCAAGATCGATATTGGACCAATCAAGTATGTAGAGGACTACAAGCACATCATTCCAGCTTGGGTACCACCTAAGTATGATGAGCCACAGAACTTCGACAAATCCACCATTTATTCTAGAGTTGATGCGGTCTTCTACGCTTCGACCAAGTATCACGAAGGCAACAATCACATTGATGAATTCAACGCTTCCACTTGCGTTAAGTGCATCAGTAAATATGAAGGCCTTGGTAAAACCACACCTTGCGTCTCTGATTGCACAGCTGAAGTGCACAGAATCGACATCATCGAAGATGTAAGAAAGCACGGCATGTCGCTGGAAAACTGTGTGCATTGCCGCACTTGCGAAATCGTCTGCCCTGAAGTCAACCTCAGAGTGAAGCCAACAGCACAAGGTAGCGGACCAGACTTCCTCGGTCTCTAATAGTCTCGGTCGAGCAACTCGTTTAGGGCGATATAGGCTGCCATTGTGGCGTGTCCATATCGTTGAAACCAACCACCCGCACGCCAGCGATGCGGTGGCTTGCTAGTGCTCGACTGACCGCAGATACTTGCGTGTCTGGCACAAATAGATGAGTGATATCAGGCTTGCGCAAGCCAAGCTTCTCAAAAATACCGCTACCCAAATTGAGTTTATTGGTAAGCAATTCTCCTGGTTCGAGCATACCAGCGTTCCAACCTTTCGGCCCTGCCACAGCATGACGCGATATACCAAAGACCACAGGGAAGTCAGCCAAACTCTCAGGGCTGTGGCGATGGTAGCAAAATGCTTCGCTAAAATTGCGTGTCATCGAAATAGCCCGACGGGGGAATTGCTCATCGGCACTCTCACCAGCAATTTGCTTGATTCCACGTAGCCGCAGTTCCTTGGCCGGAAGCAACTTACCTTCAGTGAAGATAGAATCAAGAGCACGAGAGACAGTAGCATGAAACAGATTGCTCAGTTTTTCACTTGATTCAAAAGGCATCCAATCAGCAGGCGTGCCATAAGCCCTTGATTTATAGTGATATTCACTTGGCAGAGAAAGCTTCTTAGCCAAAGCGTTTTCATCAAAATTGAAAAATCGTTCGCGGGCTTGGCCAAGACCCCGGAGGATACTATAGGTATCGGGATCGCCAGAAATGTCACGCGGTGCCAATTTGGCCATACCTTCTTCAAAGGGGCTAGCAGAGAGGAAATCGTTGCGCTTTAATGAAGCAGTAAGAGTCTCTCTTATGGCAGCGACACGCTCGATGCTATGTACGCCCTGAGCCAGTTCCTGGTTGCTGTATGAATTCAGACCAGGCTTATCGGCGGCTCCATGCAATATTGTCAGAAGCTTCTCAGCAAAGCGAGCTTGCTCAACTCCAATCTCATCATAAACATCACGCCGCTCTCCACGGGGTGTCTCTTCGTACTTCTTTTCTAAAGCCTCAATATTTCTGATGTACTGGGGATACTCTTTTTCAAAAGCTGTGACTGGATTATTCTCAGTAGTGAGAGCCACTCTCGGCAGTTCGGGCAGTTTAACGGGATTAACAAAATCATTGAAGCGCTTAATGGGATGCTGTAAGTTTAGTTCGTTGAGAGTGGCATAGTAGAGCCGTTTACCCTCGGTAGCACCTTCTTGAATATTCCATTTAGTGCGGTAATAAGCGCTTTCTACCGCTGGTAATTTGGCTACCTTGACCACACCAGCATTAAAAGCATGAAAACCAGCACCGAAGGCAGCATACTGACCAGCACTACTGAGAACTTCAGAAGTAGTTGCCAGACGATGCTCTTCAGTGAAGGCATGGCCATAAGCCGAAGTAACACCACCGGCGCTACCAGCCAGCGCGCTGCTCAAACTCTTAGCAAGAAAGTCGTTTTTAGGTAAAAGTTTCACACCCTCTAGGGCCTTGCTAGCTCCACCCATAACGGCAAAAGTTGAGCCCGATACCAGCGCTGCTTCCAGGCGACCTTGCAATAAGCTCTTATCATTCGAGCTAGTCGTCAAAACCCCGCCATCAATAGCTCCGGCGAGAAACATCTTGCTAGCCGTGCCAGCCACGCCATTGATATTTATGGCACTTTCTTTCAGCAAAGGCTTGAGGGCCCCATGACTGACCACAGCCAAAACACTAAAATCAACTATTTGCCCAGCAATGATGCCTGCTTCAGTAGCAAGATTGGGGCTTTCACTTTTCTTTGCCGACTTCTTGCTATCTTTATCTTCCAGGCCCACCAATTGGCGCACACCATTAACGGGCTTCTCGATGGCACCTTGATAAAATCCCTGGGCGAAATCCACAGGATTTATATTACTCACTATTTTTTCGGCAAGTGTTTCTTTCACTGAGCACCAAAATAGATCTAGCTATACATATATTGCTGCCAGAAACGCCCCACGTCAGTGGGGAAAATACGAAAGGCCATGTTTATAAATGCTATTGGGAGAGGCTAATTGCCATCGCTATTTTCAGGCTGAATAATTGAGCCCGGCTTCTCAACACTATTTTCGGCTTGGCCGTCGGGTGCTAAGTCAGACCCGGCATCAACCTTAAATATTGGCTCGCTAATAAATACTGGAACCTGCGGCGGCCGAATCCAATTGACAATACGGTCGCCGCGACCAGCGCCAAAGAGTAAACCAAGAGCAAACCAGCCGAGGCGACGCAAAGCAGTAAATCGATCGTCGATCAGCACAGTTGAGAAAAGGTCGCCGCCAAGCAAAATTGAGCAAACCAAGGTCAGGGCACTGCCAGCAACAATTGCTGTGCGCACAGTCAGGCCAGGACGGCCGAAGAAGAGAATGGCAACGCCCAGAGAAAATCCAGCCACTGACAAACCAGCATGCAATAGTTTCACCGATAAAATTGCCGCTTCGGTTGCGGCTTGAATTTGAGTTTGCTCAGGGCTCATAGGTTCAAGTTACCACATTAAGGCAAAAGTGGAACTAATCAGCCCGCGGTTAGTCTTCACTGCTGCAGGCACAGCAAGATTGCCCTTGCGCCTAGAGAACTGGAGAAACAACGATGGCTGGGAAAATGGATAAGAGCAATAACAAAAATCATAGCGGACCTGTTAAGGAGAAAGAAAAAGAGAAAGATTCTGGTCAGCCTAAACATAGCGTTAGTGAAATAAGAGAGCGGGCTCGTCGCCATGTAGAGGATGGTGCTGTCACAGCAGACTATGCAGCCGACCGCAAAAAGCTAATTAAGATGCTCAATGAATCGCTGGCCACCGAACTGGTCTGCGTCATGCGCTATCGCCGCCACTATTACATGGCCCGCGGCGTAAACTCCGAATCAGTAGCCCAAGAGTTTCTGGCTCACTCTAACGAAGAACTAGAGCACGCTGACAGACTGGCCCTCCGTATCGTCCAATTGGGCGGTGAGCCAGACCTCAACCCTGACACGCTAACTGAGCGCAGTCATGCTGAATACATAGTCGGCTCTAATTTGAAAGATATGATCAAAGAAGATCTAGTGGCCGAAAGAATTGCTATTGAGTCATATCGCGGCATGATCGAACACATCGGCAGTAGCGATTCAACCACAAGAAGATTGCTGGAAGATATTCTTGCCGTTGAAGAAGAGCACGCCGACGAACTTGCCTCACTTCTACAGTAGACTCAAAAGCACTAACAACTTGGGCCTAAACTTACTTCAAGTAAAACGGAAGAAAGCTTGGGCTCAAGCTTTGCTCTCTTTCAAAAGAGTGTCGAACTGACCAAGCCAAGTCTCAACATTTTCAAAGTTTTTGCCATAGTCAAAAACCACATTTTTCGAGCGTGGTCTACTGACAATTTTTACTTGCCACTGATTCTCAGCCTGACAATTTAGCTCAACTTCCATTTCTTCGCCACCAGAGCGCCAACTCGGCCCGCTGGCGGCTCGGGTGATCATGTGCTCAACATCATCTGAAACCCGAGTTACATAGGGCACTACCAGTAGTGCTTGCCTGGCAGCGTGTAAAACTTGTTTACCTGTTCCTGTCACTTCTATTTCTCGAGTCTGCTCAAGATCCCAAATTTGATGATAGCGACCTTTGCTAAGAAAGACGTGGGCACTAAGGTCAAGGGGCAAAAGCACAGCGATAGTGAAAAGAGCAAAAATACCACCAATGGTTAGGCCTGCCATCAGACCATAATGAAAGGCATTGGGCTCGTTTTTGCTGGTCAAAACAATAATCATAATCAGGAGGCCAATGCCGCCGCCCAACCCCAATGAGCTGACCAATGCTGCCCGAAATACTCTCAATAGATAGCGAGTCATTAATGCTCTTTTGCCATAACCAGTGACTTAGTCGAAAGCGCTCTCAGAATCATCCGAGTCTTCAGAGCGACTCAACCCATCTTCTTGCCTGACAAACCAGCGCACAAATCGATAAATGATATAGCCAGGGGGCACCACAGCACTAAAGAACATAAGGCGGTCTAATAGATGCAGCCAGCCTTTAGTTTTCTTCTTCCGACAACGCACAACTATCCTCCTCGTCTGAGAGTTTAACCCCTTCGGCCTCGATATCTTGAACGTCTACCATTTCAGGCTCTAGCTCTTCTACATGTATATCAATTCCAATATTGTCAGCAGAAAGCTTTTCGGCCGAAAATTCATTCAAGACCTCTTGCATCAAATCTGACCCAACTTCATCAAGCAAATCTTGCTCAGCACTAAGCTTTCCAGCAGCTGCAGCCAGTCTGGCCTGCAATTTGTCGGCCTGAGTACGCTTGGGGTATAACCGAGCCCTACATTTGGTGCAGAAGCAATAGCTATTGTCACCAAGATGGCCGAAATCGCCGATTTTGAAACCAATCGGCAAATAAGCCTTTGTCGAGACCAAGCGACGATCGAGACCCTTTAATCGGCGCTGAAAAATACGGACATACTCATGTCGGCAACTTGGCACAACAGGACTGGGCGGCGGCACTGCAGCTTGCTCGGGTAGGGCAGCGGCAGGTTGACGATTTTGCTCATCGCCCTCAGATTTACTTGATTCGGGATTGAAATTTTCTTGCATTACGTCAGTTATACGATTTTCTACAACCCTTAGTGCTGCTTCACAACTGGAAATTCTTGCAGCAGTTTTCCTTTCCAATAGATGATAACGGCCAGTTGATGATCATCTTTAACTATATTAGGACAGGAAAAATAAAGTGTCCGTTCGGCCCCTGGAGCAAAGGCGATAGACGATGGGTTAGCCACCGGCAAAGCAACTGAGCCATTGGTGCGTCTTTTTGTATTATCGTAGAAAACAGCTGTCAATGTAAGGTCAGTTACCGCTTCACCTGAAATGTTTTTGATCTTGATTTCACCTTCCGGAGTCAAGCTTCCCTTAACCAACCAGTTTCTCGAAGAAATCACTGAAATCGGGGGAGTGCCAGGATTCCACTTATCGTTCTTGGCCGCCTCAGGCTTCACTTCATCTTTCTTTTGCTCTTTGATAAGCATAGCCAGTTGCTCAGCAACACGCTCAGCGTGGCCTTTTACTGACAGAGCCTCTTGTGCCTTATTCTCCTTGACCAAGATTGCACCCCAGGTATTAAGAGTGCTCAAAAGCTGCTTCAGCAATGAGATAGAAGCCTCAGGCTTAAGCGAAACGGCCTCTTCAAGTGAGCGCACAGCTCCTGGATAGTTTTGCAATTTCAAGTTAAGGCTGGCAAGCAGCTCATAATTGTCAAAGCTCTTTTCTTTGTCGACCAGCTCGGTTAAGGCCTCCTGTGCCCGCTCAAGATCTTTTTTCGCTAGCAAAAGCTCAATCAAGCGGTGACGCACCTCAAGGTTGTTAGCGTCTTGCTTACAGACTATTTCGTAGTTTTCAATCGCTTTACTAGTGTCTTTGCGCTTGCTATAGAGTGCACCAAGGGCAATACGTGTGCCGGGTTCGTCACTAACTGTCAGGCTCTTCTCTAGCATAGCGACGGCCTGTTGTTCGTCTTTATCGCGTGTCTCAGCCAAGGCAGCCAGTTGTCGATAACATTCAGCCAGGCGGTGCGGAACTTGAGACTTCAAGGGTTCATCGAGGCTATCGGCGTATTGCCAGGCTTTGCTCAAATGAGTGACGGCGCTATCTATAGCGCCGTTAGCCAGGTTGGCCTCGGACCAGCGCAAGTACATCCGTGCTCTGCTGTTTGCCAGCTCAGCTGGCTTGACTACCTGTAGAGCTGAATTGTAGAGACGCTCAGCTTCTTCATAGTGATTATGATTTTGATAGAAAGTCGAATAGCTATCGACAACCGGCGCCAGATTGACATCTTGGCAGCGCACTCTAAAAGCCGTATCTAAAGCAGTGCGTCCTTCAGCAAAACGATCGGTAGCCAAATAGGCTTGAGCCAGCCAGGGATAGACACTGACATCAGCAGGATTCTGATGCACTAACTCCTCTAGCAGAGGTACTGCCGATGCCGCCTTACTCGAACGCACCATGCTGGCAGCTTTTCCGAGGGGTGTTTCTTTTGGCGTAAAGACAATGTAACCAATCGCAAGAAGAGTACAAACTATCAATCCAATCACAACAAAGGGAACACCCTTGCCGTCTTTGGGAGCACGAGCAGGGTCTAGTTCTCCTGGGGAGGGAGAAGATGAAGAATCGCTTCTGGAGCCGTCCTTACCGTACATTGATTTTCCGCTGACTAAAAAGGGAATAGCGAGAGACTAGACATCTTAAGTGGTATCAGAAGCTATAATATCGCTCAGCTATGACACAAGATATTAAGCTCACTCCGACTTGTTCATTCGTTGACATCGTCCCACGATCTCAGCCTCTGACTCAAGGCGAAAATCATTTGATTAAGGCGCGCACTTGGGGCTCGTCAGCCGATTGTCGCGCCGCCGTATTGCTCGTGCACGGGCTGGGTGCCCATAGTGGCTGGTTTGAAGCCCTGGCTAGACGCTTAAAGGTGAAGAGAATCTTCGCTCTTGCCTACGACCAAGTTGGATTTGGCAAGCGCTCTGACCAAGTATTGATGATGAAGCAGCAATGGCTCAACGACCTCAAAGATTCCTATGAGCACTTGCGCGAAACCGTTGGCGACAGACCAATATTTGTCATGGGAAATAGTATGGGTGCCGTAGTCGCTCTGAAAGCCCTCAGTCAAATTAGCCCGTCTGGCCTTGTCATGTTTTCTCCGGGCTTCGATGGCCATCCTGACATGTTCAAACTAACCTATCGCGTCAAATCGATGGCCACGGCTCTGCTCCAGCCTGACACTGAGATTGCGCTGCCTTACACCACCGACCAGATTACTCGTGAGCCCCAAGTGCGAAATTGGCTAGCCAATGATCCGGATCGCAAATTTGTCCTCACCGCCCGCACATTGCTCGAGCTACTCAAGCTCACCCAAGAAACCAAGTCTTCCCCCCGCAAAATTCCTTGCCCTGCCTACATGTTTACCTCTGGTCAAGAAACCATCGTAAACAACGTTGTCAGTCAAGCAATTTTCGATCGTCTAAATGCCCCCAGCAAGCGTCAGCACTCCTTCCCCGAAGCCTGGCACGACCTAATGTTTGACCCGGTTCTTGACGAACTCGTCGAACTGCTGACGACCTGGATGGACGAAGTCTCGAAAGAAAGATTGTCAGTCTCTTAACAAAATTAGCAGCTTATAATGCTCGGCCGAAAATGAAAAAAAGCCCAACCGAGGCCCAAAAGAAGGCTTTGGCAGGTTCAGATAATTTAGGCTTCATTTGGCATACTGAAAACCTATTATAATAACGCCTGCTGGGAATCTGAGGTGCTTTACATGCTCGTGGATCGGAAGATATCCGATAGTATTACTGATCGCAATATAGCGGCAGTCTTCTTTGCTCGTGCCAAACAGCTCGACCATCTCAACTGCGTTGAGTACAAAGAGAAAAAAGAGCCATATCGCAGCATGAACTGGCGTGAGTTCAGCAAGCTGGTGCAGCAAATAGCACTTGGCTTGATGACTCTAGGACTGAAAGCTGGCGAAAAAGCAGCTATTTTCTCCTCGACAACTCACTATTGGGTTGCAGCCGACCTCGCCACCATATCTAATGGCGCGATTTCGGTGCCGGTCTATCCCACTTCCTCAGCTAACGATATTGATTTCATTATCAATAATTCGCAAGCAAAAGTTCTCTTTGTACAAAACGAAAACCTTCTCAAACGGGCCCTGGCTGTAAGAGATTCAATACCGACTGTACAAAAAATCGTGCTCTTCTTCTTGCCGGCTGATGTCAAATCAGTGGATGAGCTAGCGGTCAAATACAATTTGCCCAACGGTCTTCTAGCTGATATTGAATCGGTACGCAAACTCGGTGCCAGCCTCGATACCGCTCACTTGAAAATTCTGGAAGACAGAATGAAGAGCACACCAAAAGATGGCATCGCCACTATCATTTACACTTCTGGTACAACTGGAGTGCCCAAAGGCGTGCCTTTGACCCATGGCAATATTATGGCCGTTATTGAAGACATGAAGCCAGTTCTGTCCGAAGACGATCGCTCTGTCTATCTCTCATACCTGCCTCTTTCTCACATATTTGAGCGCATCTGCGGTGAATTCTACTGGTTGGCCCACGGTGGAGTTTGCGCCTTTGCTGAAAGCATAGAAATGATGGGCCGCAATATGATCGAAGTAGAACCGACCACAATATTAGTGGTACCGAGAGTTCTTGATCGTATTTATGCCAAGGTCAAGAGTGGCATAGATGGCGCTACGGGCAAAAAACGCAAATTAATTGACTGGGGTCTTGATGTCGGCGCAGAAGTAGTCGAATGTCAGGGCGAAGGCAAGAAAGTGGGCCCATTACTGTGGCTCAAACACAAAATTGCAGACAAACTGGTCTTAGAAAAACTACGCGAGCGCATCGGCCCTAATCTGAAAATCATCGTCAGTGGTGGCGCTCCTGCCACAAAAGAAGTACTGACTTTCTTCAATGCTGTTGGTATCAACACTCTTGAAGGCTACGGACTTACGGAAACTTCAGCCCCCACCAATGTCAACCGCATTGGTCAGGTCAAGATCGGCACCGTGGGCCCTGCAGTTGACTCAGTGCATCAGAAACTAGCCGAGGATGGCGAAATTCTGGTCAAAGGTCCGACCATCTTTAAAGGCTATTACAACAACCCTGAGGCCACAGCCGAAGCCTTTGAAGGCGAATGGTTCAAAACCGGTGATATCGGTACTATCGATGCCGATGGCTACCTGAAAATTACCGATCGCAAGAAAGATTTGATTATCAACTCTGCTGGCAAAAATATTGCTCCGCAAAGAGTCGAAGCGGTATTGAAGACAGTACCATTTGTCACTCAAGCAGTGGTCTTCGGCGATAAGCAAAAGCATTTGGTGGCGTTGATTACACTTGATGAACAAGCGGCCTGTGACTTTGCCCGCGAGAGAAACTGGGAATTCGATTCTTACTTCGATTTGAGTCGCTCTACAGCTCTGCTAGGCTTCCTCAAGAAAGAATTACAGGCCCGCTCCAAAGACCTGGCTGACTATGAGCAAGTGAAGCGCTTTGCCATTCTTGCCAACGAGTTATCAGTGGAAGCTGGCGAACTGACAGCAACACTGAAGATCAAGCGCAACGTGGTTGGCCGCAACTACAAGTCACTTATCGATCAAATGTACAGCAGCCATGACGCCGTGGCCGCTGAACACGAAAGTCGTGAATTGGCTGGCCTTGCCAAATAGGAAAGCGCGTGAGCAGCAAAACCGGTCATATCCGGTCAGCTAATACTGACTGGACAGCAAAAAGCTAGATACAAAAATGTCCGATTTTCAGGCGAAAGTCGGACATTTTTTACGGCTGTATTTGGCTGACCATCTGGCGGAGGAGCAACGGCATTGAGAAATAGATCGAACCAATTTTCGAACTAATTTTCGAACTAATTTGCCAGCTGAGTATGCCTGGCTTCGACCCTAAGAAAGGGCTTTAGCCGATTCACTCCGCTCAGTTTTGTCGAGAGCCGCTACTTTCAGCACTCTTGAGCGTCCAGCTTCGAGAACGAAGAGGGCGCCATCGTGACCAAAAGCAACACCTGTCGGGTTAACCAGTCCGGTGAGGAAAGTTTCGGCGCGGCCTTCGCGATTGACACGGATGACAGTGCCAGCACGTCCGGCTGTGATATATAGCCGGTCGAGGCTGTCCATAGCCAAGTTGCCATCGTAGCCGTCAGCAAAGTTGAAGCTCTCTGACTCAGCTACTTGAATGCGAGCTACTTCACGGCCATCTAATGAGCGTTTAACCACACAACCAGAGGCATGTTCTAAGCACCAGAGGAAGCCATCACGCTCGAGCAGCAAGCCCTGGGTGCCATGACCTGGCCCACCGAGCAGAACCTCATACTCACCAGTCTTGTCTATCTTAAAGACGCCGCCAGTGTTTGAAGGGAAGTTAGAGACATAAACTTCTTCTCTGGCACCGATGGCGATATCAGACAAGAAAGTGCCCCCGCCCGTGAGGTTGCCATCAAGCTGAGCAAGAATACGACCTGACTTGTTGGGGTCAATTTTGTAAACAGTACCCTGAATGGTAGCGACGTAAAGAACGCCTTTGCGGTCAAAGCGCAGGCCTGAAATCGTGCTATTGCCACGAATGCGAGCGTACTCGCTCAATTGGCCATTACCGTCGATAAACCAGACCGAACCGTCACAAGAGAAATAAATTCCGCCTGGTCCGGCGGTCATTCGAGAGAAGCGATTGGAATATTGCGAATTTAGTTGAGAAAGTATCCGTACAGCGTATCCACGGGGAGCATCGGGAAGGTCAATAACGGAAACTGACGAACCGCTCCCCTTAGACTCCTTTTCGGTTACTAGCGCTCCTTCATCATCTTCACTGACCTCAGCAGAGGTTATGTCAATGTGCAAAATTAAGTGCAAAGGAACTAGTATGCGACGAATATGAATCTGACCGTCGCTCTCATGGGAATACGACTCGACGTCAATGTGGTCATGGTCAACAGATAGAACTCGTCCGGTGACGGTGTTATGGCAACCCATACCGTACCAGATTTGAATTTTCTGCCGGCTATCGACGAACCCCTGTAGCCTGGTCCTAAAGCTCATAGCAAATGTCCCTCAAAAACGCCTCGTAACTTATCAGAGCAAAAATTACCCTACGCTTATTCTTCTACCCATTCTTGGCGATCAACAATCAATGCATGGTTCCAGAACTGCTCGATTTTATAAAAGCTTCTCTCTTTTTCTTGCAGAACGTGAACTATCACCGAACCGTAATCTAGTAAGACCCAACGGGCTTCGCTCATGCCTTCAATCGACTTGCGCTTGAAATCATGGCTTCCAAGAGCCTGGTCTACGGCATTTGCAATAGCTTTAACTTGAGCCGCCGACTCACCGCCGGCAAAAACAAAATATTCAGCTAAAACAGTCACCGAAGCCACATCAAGTACCACTACTGATTGAGCTAATTTGCTCTCGCAGGCATTGGCGGCAATAAAAGCTGCCGTCCTGGCGTCTATAGTTTTACCGTCGACGCTAATTGGTCCCAAAGGAGCCCCACTCAATGGATTTGACACTATCTTTGTTCCCTTAATGACTTCTCTTTACGCACATAATCGGCAGTATATTTCACGTTTTATCCCTTATTTTGAGCTTTAATGACATCTCTGCAAAAACCGCCTGGCAAGCGGCCTCTCTACAAGTATGACGGCAATTATGACGGCAAATGCTTATCAAGAGCGACAATTTATGCCAAGTCTCTTGTGTCAGCCTTACAGGTGCTGTATCTTTGTCCCTCACGTGGTTATTAGACCGCCCAGAATACACTTTATGTTGTACTTTTGAATTTAGGACCGGATACTAGGAGGAATCTCTGTGAACAAAGCAGAACTGGCTGCCGAAATCGCTGCTCGTACAAACACAACCAAGAAGTCCGTCGAAGAAATGCTTGCCGCTTTCACCGATGTCGTGACCGAAGTAGTAGCCAAAGGTGATCGTGTCACCTTGGTAGGTTTCGGAACATTCTTGCGCCGTGACAGACAAGCTCGCGAAACAAACAATCCACAAAAACCTGGCGAGAAAATCAAAGTGCCTGCCAAAAAGGTACCTGCTTTCCAACCTGGCAAAGAATTCAAAGATACCGTCGACAAAAAATAGTCAACGGCTACTGCGAAGTGGTTTGAATAAGCTAAAGGGGAGGGTTAAACCTCCCTTTTTCTTTGGTCATTTTCTTTAAATTTCCTGGAGCTCGCTAAGCGGACTATTGCCCAGGCTCAGTCTCACGACTGCCAGAGGGAGCTTCAGGCAAAGACTTTGGACTAGACTCTGGACTAGATTCGGGACTAACTTCGCTAGGCAAAGTCTCTGGTCCCACAGGCTTGGTTACGGGCTCAGGGTCACGCTCAAGAGCTGGTTTATAGCCGCCCATGAAGGTGGAAAGCGCAGTGGACAAATCATTTAGCCTCGGGTCATGGGGACACTCTTTCAAGCCTTCCTTGAGCCAGTTCATGGCCAAAGGTAACTGCCCCTGGCTAGCCAGCAGACTGACTATGCGTAAATAAGCTTCGACATATTGAGGCTTAGCCCGCAGACAGTGGGCATAAGAGTCTCTTGCCAAAATGAAATCACCATCGGCCTCTGCGGCCTGAGCTAATTCGAAGAAAACCATAGACTCTAAAGTCGAAGCCCCACCATCGCGCTGATTGCTGCGCGCCTGGTCAAGCAAATTGACTGACTCGGCTAGCTTGTCAGTGGCTGAGCCATAGTTGCCCCGTAAACGCTCGTTAATACCCTGGTCGTAAAGTGCATAGGAGCGGGCGAGAAGAGAGTAATTACGCACCCTTGGGCCAATGCCTACTTCCGCAGGACCAGCGTCTACATGGGCCACCGAGGGCGGATGGCTAACCGCATGGGCTCTGGCGTGACTACTTGGGTGAACACTGCTAACACGACCGTGTCGCGAACGAGAATGAGCCGCCAGCGAACTTGAATGGCGTGAATGGCGCGAATGACGAGACTGACCCAAGGCTTGACGCGAAGCCGAGTGCCTACTCGTCCTTTGAGCGCTGCCTCTTCTGGCGCTGGAACGGGTCGAAGCAGTAGAGGCACGGCTTGCGCCATGCCTCTTACCGACTTGAGTTCTAGAACCTGATTTGCTCTTGGCACTGCTCTTTTGAGCCGTCTTATGCCCTGCTGCTTTGTGAGTGCGTGCTTGAGCAGCCTGGCCAAAGCCAGAATCACCCAAGTCAAACTGAAAACAGGACACTACCAGCCAGCAGAGGGAAGCAAGCGCAGCTGCGCTTGCCCTTGCAGCTGTATTGCTACGGATTCTGTTGCTCACAGAGTGCTTTCTCTTCGTCACTGACGCCTTTCATGGTCAAGTTGACACGATTGCGCTCGTCAATTTCTTTGACCTTGACGATCACTTTTTGACCAACTGCAACAACGTCTTCAACTTTTTCCACACGTCTATTTTCTAGTTGAGAAATATGGACGAGGCCTTCTTTACCAGGCAACACTTCAACGAAACAGCCAACTGGAATGATTCTAGTGACTCGGCCAGAGTAAACCACTCCGACTTCGATGCGCTTTACTAGGTTAACAATCCAGTCACGAGCGGCTCTTCCGCCTTCTTGGTCAACAGAACCAATACGTACGGTACCGTCATCTTCGATGTCGATGGTGGCACCAGTCTCTTCGATAATGCGACGAATCATTTTGCCGCCTGGTCCAATTACCGTGCCAATATCTTCTTGGTTGATATGAACGGTAATAATGCGAGGAGCCCATGGTGACATTTCTTCACGAGGAGCTGGCAGCACTGCTTCCATCTTATCGATGATATGCACGCGACCGCGCTTAGCTTGGTCGAGAGCAATGCGCATGATCTCAAGAGAAATTCCTTCAATTTTGATGTCCATTTGTAAGGCAGTGATGCCTTCTTTTGAACCGGTAACTTTGAAGTCCATGTCGCCAAGGAAGTCTTCTAGGCCCTGAATATCGGTAAGAACGGCGCAACGGTCGCCTTCCAAAATTAAGCCCATGGCGATACCACCGATTGTGGCCTTGAGAGGCACACCGGCATCCATCAATGACAGAGAAGAACCGCAGGTGGAAGCCATTGAGGTCGAACCGTTAGATTCAAGCACTTCAGACACAACCCGGATTACATAAGGAAATTCATCTTGGCTTGGCAAAGCTGGAATCAAGGCACGCTCAGCAAGAGCACCGTGGCCGATTTCACGACGGCCTGGTCCACGCATTGGTTTTACTTCGCCAACGGAGAAACCAGGGAAGTTGTAATGGTGCATGTAGCGTTTTTCAGTTTGTGGGTCAACTGAATCAAGACGTTGAGCATCAGAACCAATACCCAAAGTAGCTACTGAAAGCACTTGGGTGGTACCTCTGGTGAACAAACCAGTACCGTGGGTGCGGGGCAGAACGCCACACTCAACAGTGATTGGTCGAACTTCATCACAGCGGCGGCCATCGGCACGAATACCAGTGTCTAGCACTTTGGCGCGCATCAATTCGGCTTCGTAGTTTTCGAGATATTCAGCGATTTTTCCGCCAGAAACGCTCTTCAACTCATGACCTTCTTCAAGTTCAGCGATGGCATCATTGATAGCCTTGATGGCTGCATCAATGTGACCTTGGCGCACTTGCTTATCGGTAACTGAGTCCATCGAAGCCTTAAGTGCTTCAGTAGCTTTCTCAGCGACCAACTCTTTCAAAGATTCCAAACAAGGTGGAGCGACAAATTCTTTAACGGTACGGCCAACGGCTTTGACGAAGTCTCTTTGAGCTTCAACCTGCTTCTTGATAATTTGGTGAGCATAGTCAATAGCAGCAAGAATGTCTCTTTCAGTGACGAAATTGCAACCGGCTTCAACCATCATGATTGATGATTCAGTACCGGCGACAACCAAATCTAAATCTGAATTATCAAGCTGCTCGTATGTAGGGTTACCCACGAGTTTGCCGTCAACACGGCCAACGCGAACGGCACCAACTGGACCATTGAATGGCAAGCCGGCTAGCTCAAGAGCAAAACTGGCACCAAGCATGGCAAGAGTATCTGCAGGGTTTTCCATATCGGCACTCATAGTGGTAGCCACTATTTGCACGTCATTGCGATAGCCTTCTTTAAATAGAGGGCGAATTGGGCGATCAATCAAACGGCTTGTAAGGATGCACTTATCAGGTGCTTTACCTTCACGACGACCGAAAGATCCAGGAATGCGGCCTACTGAATAAAGCTTCTCTTCGTAGTCAACAAGCAAAGGGAAGTAATCGATACCGTCTCTGACTTTCTTACTCTCTGTGGCTGTTACCAAAACCATGGTCTCGCCGCAAGAAATCTCTACAGCGCCACCGGATTGCTTGGCCATGCGACCAGTTTTAACAACGATAGTCTTGCCGTCAATAACAATCTCGGTTTGACGAATACCGGCACGTTCTTCTACTTGCACTTCTTCTTTTCCTCTATCTTCTTTTTCTGCTTATTCAGCTAGTGCCTCTTCACCTGAAGGGCACAAAATATATTTCTGGATACCAGTGAAAGTTCTCTACTCGAGAACTTCACTAAAGCTAAAACAAAAACGTCAAAAACAAAAAAGGCGAGCCAAAGGCCCGCCTTTTAAAACTAAGCTATTAGCGTCTCAGTCCAAGCTTTTCAATCAGCTTGCGGTAACGCTCATTGTCTTCCTTCATCAAATATTGAAGAAGGCGACGACGCTTACCAACCATCATCAAAAGCCCACGTCTGCTGTGGAAATCTTTAGAGTGAGTTCTCAGGTGGTCGGTCAATTGGTTAATTCGGTCGGTGAGCATGGCGACCTGCACTTCTGGCGAACCAGTATCTTTACCGTGCGTTTGGTGGCCTTGGATGAGCTCTTGCTTACGATCAGCTAAAAGTGGCATTGCTTCTTTTCCGTCTTTTTAATAGATGTTCTTACGATTTTTTGGCGTTGGTAGATAATAGCATATACAAACCCGAGCCTTTACCGCCTGCGGGTCTCAGCCCACTTGAATTCTATAAAATTAGCCAATCTTTTTCTCATCTAAGCTAAAACCACTAAAAAGGCAACCCTTGAAAAAGTTCCGAATCAAAGACCTATTCTTGAAATACCCCCTTCTTGACAAATGGAGGGTCTTAGGTCTCGCAGGTATCTTTAAATATGGCATTACGGTTTACGACCTGTCATATAGAGTCATGGCGGTCATACCAGAAGCCAGTAAAGCCTATGTCAGAGCCAGTTCCGCCCAGAGTAATAGTGAAGACGGCCTCGCCAGCTTAAAGCCAGCCATCTACGCATACTTTCATGGCCAAATGTATGTATTGCTTGGCCTCAGCCCTCGCAACCGCATGAGTCTAATCGCCAGCAATTCACGAGATGGTGAAATGATCGCCAGAGCCGCTGAATTTATGGGCTTTGAAGTAGCCCGCGGCTCCCGCACTCACGGCGGCGTCAAAGGCGCATTCAACTTGATCAACGCTGCCGAGCACAATCGCAGCGTTCTATTTCCGGTGGACGGCCCCAAGGGGCCATTTGAAATAGTCAAAGCTGAAGTAATTAGATTGGCGCAAATTACCAAACTGCCCATTATTCCAGTAGTCTCACGGGCGAGAACTCGCGACTTGATGAAATCATGGGACCGCTACAACTGCCCATACCTTAATACAAAGATGGTTTACGTTTTTGGCGAACCGCTAGAGGTACCAGCCAACGCCGACGATGAGGAAAAAGAAAATCTGCGGGTGGAATTGCAAAACTACATGGTGGAACTCAAAGCTAAGACCAGCGAGTTCTTCCGCTACGCCGAACAAGCAAACTAATTCCTTAATATGAGCCCTAAATCAAGAATTGGCCATATCTATATGTATATTCACTTAGGGAAGTTTATCCCTGCGTGAAAATCAAATACACTTGCTATAAGTTGAACAACTTGATTGATCAAATTGAAGGTGAAGGAGAAATTAGTAAATGGCTGATGTAAAGGTCAACGTATATACACCGGCTGGCAAGAATGTTGGTTACTTCATTAATCCAGAAGTGAAAGCATACCCAGCTGGCGACTACGAGATAACCGGCGATTTCTTCGAACCCACCGGCGAGAAGCCAACCCGCATAGACTTCAACCCCGAAGCCATGCCCTATACAGCTGATTTGGGCGATTACTGCAACAACAACCCCAAAGTAAGCCACAAAAAACTTTCATCGGTTTATGTTCAAAGTGGCCGCCAGCCCATAACAATGAGTGGCCAGGGCAAATAAATATAAAACAAAAGAGCAGCGGTTCGAGGGAAACCTGCTGCTCCTTGGTTTTATGAACTCGTGGGCCTTACTTCGCTATTTGTATCAGTGCCTAATCAGTATTAGGGCCTAACGATGCATGGGCTGGGGGGCTTGGTGAGGGTCAGGGTCTAAAACTGAACAGCATTGCCCACAAGTCGTCGCAAATTAGGTTGACAACATTTGTATTGCCGAACCTCATATTGCAGTTATAGCAGCAGGTTAGGGGTGACAGCCTATAGGTGGGAAGATAATTCAATATAGGCATTCTTATGTTAGGTTGATAACAGGCCTGCCCATGATCTCTAAACGAAAGCTCTAAACGAAAGCTCTAAACGAAAGCTCTAAACGAAGGCTCTAAACGAAATCTCTAAACGAACCGTGTTGGATGAATAACTTGGAAGACGAGAAACCAGTAGCAATAGAGCCCAAGGCGGATGCCTCAGACGCAGATATTGCCGTCCAAATTCAACGCGAGCGCCGGGTACTTTTGATTGAGCCCGTGGAAAAAGACCTGCAACTAGTGCGCAAGGCAATCATTTCGCAATCTCCTTTATACGATGTTGATGCCGTGGCCACGGCCAAAGAAGCCATCGCTCGCATCAAGACCACTCCATATGACGTATTAGTCGTCGACAACGACCTACCGGACAGCAGCGGCGTCGACTTAGTTACCACCCTCGCGGCACAGGCTCCAAATTCTCCAATCATCGTCATTACCAGCGTTGATTCACAAGAATTAGCCCTAAAATTACTCATTGCTGGCGCCAGTGACTATCTGCCGAAAATTGGCGAGTATCACAAATTCTTACCGCGCATGATTACAACAAACTTGCAGCGGGCCATCATTGTCGAAAACTTGAAAGAGATGTATGACCGCGTAGAGAAGTCTTCCAATGACGAAGCACTCTTTAATCGGTTCGTTGTAAATGTTCACGGCTCCCTCGATCAATCCGATATTTTAGAGCGGGCCACTGAAAGCCTTCTGAAAGAATTTGAGGCCTCACGAGCACTAATATGCTTGATCGGAGACCCCGATAATACAATGCGCATCGTCAGACAGATGACCACCGAAAGCTTGACGCCAATATCAGACAAAAGCACACTGTTTTCTAAATATCACGACCTCCTTTTAGATGTTGGTGAGAGACGGCCACTAATGGTGGTGCAAGATGACACCTTTGCCTTTGCCAAAGATGTGCGCTTAGAACTAGTCAATTACAAAATTAAATCGATGGTCATGGTGCCCTTGGTTTATCGCGGTAAGTTAATGGGCTTGCTCCACCTTGATGCTCACAGCGATAAGAGAATGTGGACAGTGCGCGACATCAACCTGCTATCGCGTATTGCTAACCAATTATCAATTGCTCTTAGCCAGGCCAAGCTTTATCAAATTGTTGAAGCGCAGAGCACATCGATTAGCAAACTAACAGACTTGTGCAGTCAACTAACTCAAGTTGTACACAGCACCAAAGAGTTGACCGAGCGCACAGAGAGCCGCGAGAAAGTTCGCATCAAGCTCAGTACTAGAGAAATTGAAGTGCTTAAGCAAGTAGCTCTTGGTCTATCGAATAAGGAAATTGCCGAAGAGCTACACATTACTGAAGGCACCACAGAAGTACACGTATCGAGACTGAGAAAGAAATTGAACTTGAGTACCCGGGCCGCTCTTGTGCGCTACGCCTATGAGAATCACTTGAGTTAAGTACATTGATTAATAACAAGCAGCTGGTGGGTTATTTCGCTGCTACTACTGGAATCGGATAGCTGCGACCACCATATTCAGCATAACTTGAACCACCAACCTCATCCCGAATTGCAGCTTTGGCATTGTCTCTAAACAATATGCTGCCATCCTTGTAGCCGTGTTTGCCCAACTGGACCAAGACATTATCCACTGCTTTTACCTCGGCCTCAGAATTCGGACGAGTTGCTAGCTGATCGCGATAGACTTTAATTTCAGCCACAGAAATATGATCTTGACCGGCTGTCATTCTATCGAAATGCTTGTCTAGATAGAAGCGAGCTTGGAAGCGACCTTCAAAGTCTTTTTCTTGCTCGGCGAAAATCTGTACGTCTTTGCGAGTGGCTCCGCTCGACTCAAAGAACAGCTCATCGTTGCTGGATGCGGCAATGCGAACAATATTTTTAGCTGCTTTCTCTAATAACTCAATCTCTTCGGCATTGGGCACCGGTTGACCGTCGGTTCTAGGTAGATGAGTCTTATTGGCCTCAATGAATTTATTGATCTCGGCGGCTGTAACGAAGGCCTTGCCAGACTCAGCACCATCGAGTGTCCGCATCTGCTCATAGAATTTATTTAGAACAGCACTCTCTTTGGCGGCCTCATCAGCACCAATTGTTGGATTGTAATATGTATCAGCTTTAGGGGTAAACGAATCGGCTGGGACATTAGTAGTAGCATTAGTTGTTTTGTTGCTAGGCTCTGTATTTGCCGATGACGGTTTAACTTCAATCTCTTCTTGCTTCTCTACTTTTGGCTCTTCTTGAGTTTTAGGAACTTCTTTATTCTCGACCTTTGGCTCTTCGTCGGTCTTCGGAGCTTCTTTCTTCTCAGCTTTCGGTTCCTCTTCAGTCTTCGGAACTTCTTTATTCTCAGCCTTTGGTTCTTCTTCAGTCTTCGGAACTTCTTTCTTCTCAACCGGGATGTTCAGCGTCTTTCCCGCATAAATAACGTTGGCATTCTTAATGGCGCCATCACCTTCCCGGTTGGCTAACACTATTTTGTCAATGAAGGCCTTCACTTCATTTGGTGACGGCACAGCGTCAGGTTTCCCATTGGCTTTATTTGCTTCAACAATTTCACGTTTGGCAATCTTCCAAAGGTTATCACCAGGCTGAATTGCGTATTGCTTAACTTCACCGACCTTAGCTTCATCAGTTTTGGATTGCTCAACACTTTTCTTGCTATCTGCATCTTTCTTAGCATCTACTTGTGTAGACAGATACTGAACCACCTGCTCAGGAGTCTCCTTCTTTTCTGCCATAGCCTTGGTCAAGTCGCTCTCTTGGCCTTCTACAACCTTAAAATCATTAACAGTACGCAGCTGTAGTTTGTTGCTTTCACCGTCGAAAGTAGTGACATACTTTGCACCAGTTTCATCAGTAGTAAAATCGATAATCGAAAGCTTGGGCAGAACCTTGTGAAGGGCATTATTGATTGAGGTACGCTCAGCCTGATTCTCAGCTTTACTTGTGTTATTCTTCCAATCATCGAAAACTGAGCTCAGATCTGCCTTATCGTTCTTATTGCTTATCGCTTTCTCTGTCTTCTCACCGATACCCGCTTCAATCGACATACATCTGCCCTCTATAAAAGTTTGACCTGCTCTCACGGCGCCTTGGCCCGGTGGAGACTTTCACACAATATTGCTAAGGTGTTGCCGAGTTGTTAACGTTCGAAATAGGCAAATAGGTGTAGAACAACCCAATGCAAGCATCAATACGAATTACAGCCGGGGGAATAGCCATCACAGCGCTGATAGTTGCAGGCTCTAACACCGTGACTCTAGGGCAATCTAAATCGATCGAGTCGAATCGACAAAAGATAATTGTCGTTTATGCAACTAAAGCAATACCTAAAAACGCCACCATCAAAGATGAAGACTTGCAGGAGACTTGGATCTACGACGGTAAAAGCCCACAACACAGAATTCAGTGCCGCAATTTTGCTGTGGGAAATCTTGCGAAATATGGAATACAAACAGGCCAAATCTTAGTGGAAGAGGATATTGTCGGAGCCAAAACAAAAGCCGAAATTAAGGAAGGACAGATCATAACCAACGAAATGATAGAGCCGGCAAGACAAAAAGGAGAACCTTAGAGCTTCCCAAAGGATAAACCCAGCTCTAAGTGTGCCTCGGCTGCCGAAGGCTAATTCAAAGTCGCCCTAGGAGATATTGCGACGAATAAGATCAATCACCATCGGTGCTGCTATAAAACCAACTGTAGCTGCCAGTTTAGCCCTAGAGCCACCAAAGCGGTAGGCGGCATAAGTCAAACCGCCGGTAATACCCACATCAGAAGCGACGGTAAGTCCATTGAGCCAACCGGGATGGTGATAGAGATTGGCAACATCTTGAGCTTCATCGGCTATTCCACTTACAAATGGATTCTTGCCCAGCAACTGTCTTTCTGTTTGACTACGATTAACTACTGCCGGATTGCCGTTGGGGTCAAATTGCAGATCCACATTAAACTTACCAGGCGAGAACAAAACAGTGCGCATCCAACCAGGTAGTGGATTTTCCATAGTGGCTCGATAGATGCGCCCATTGGCTCCATTGTGACCAGCCGGCAATTCGGTAATGTCTTGAATATCGCTATCCAAATTGTAACCAGCGACTTGAGCGTGCAATGTAATGCCGCTTATATTCTTCAGCTGTGGGTAACCATTCGACTTGGCCAGGTCAAATGAAGTCTTTCCGATTTCGATTGACTTAAGCGCGCCGACGCCAAAGGATACATGCAGTGGAATATCGGCATTGACTTTGCGATCAATAGTGATGGTGTTCTGCTTCTTTGAAATCAATGTAGTGTTTTGAATAAACTTATTTACTGGATCATTGAAAGCCACATGGGTAGAGCGAGTTATCTTATCGAAGATTCGCGAAGGGCTGATTGAGCCGTCAGAAATTGTCAGAGCGGCATCAAAAATGTTATCTACGTCTTGCTCCATTCCAGCAACACCGCGCTGCTTCATTGCAGCTTGCAGTTGCTTGACAGTGGTTAACTCTTCCACCGCCATACTGGTTTTTACTTCAACATTGTCGCTAGGTTTTGGAGGAGTAGGTCGCGGATGCGCTTCAAAGAAATCCCAAACCTGTTGCAGTCGATGGGCGGGATCATCAAGAAAATGATCCACGCCAGCAAGAGTAATATGCTCAACTGCTGTGCCATTTGCAGGATTAGATGATCTCTCAATAGTCTCAATGCCATTCTTAATCACTGTAGGTTCAGTGGTTATACCGGCTAGCTTGCGGTAGTAGTCAGTGCCAAAATGCGCTGGCTGGAATACGGGCACCCCAACATCGGTCAAAACCGGCGGAGTATCAGTCATACCCTCATAAGGAATAATTCGGTCGGCAGTACCATGGATATTGATCATCGAAAGCGGTTCTTTCGGTGCCGGCTCCTTACCACTCATGGTCGAGCTCAATATGCCAATGCCAGCAAGAGTGCCAGACAGAGCTGCAGCGGTAGAATAAGTCAGCATGCCACCATTGGAGAGGCCAGCCATATAGATGCGCTGAGGATCTATATTAACTTGCTTCTTGGTCGCCTCAATGATGTCACCCATAAATTTGACATCGCTAGCCTTTTGTCCTGGCAGCACCAAACCGTTGCCACTCTCCCAGGTACGCAGATCTTTTACATCAAACCAGTTAACTGAATCAGGGTAGACTGCAATAAAACCTTCTTTGTCAGACAGTTTGTTAGCCTGAAACATCTCCTCAACATCCTTACCGGTCTGCGACATACCAGCAGCAAGGAGCATCATTGGCATAGGCTTGGCCGCATCATAACTAGCTGGCACATGCACATGAAAACTGCGCGTGCGACCTTCGATTTGCATGGTCTCGACATAATCGCCGGGCCCTTTTATTTTGAAAGTCGAAGCATCAGTAGCTGGCAATGCATCTGTCGAGCGCGGCTTAACGCTGTCGGTGGTGGAATTTTTAACTGGCGCCTGAGCTTGGTCACCTTTACCTGCCGGAGCAGCTTTGTCTGATTGAGCCGAATTCAGCACCACGCTAGGATCAAAATCGCTCTTAAGATAAGTACCAAAGCGAGACATAAAGGGCGCCATGATATTCTTCACCCAGGCGGGGTTATGCTCAATAAACTGGGCAACGTCGCCAGCATCGCTAAGGGCATCGCGCAGCACCAGCCCTGGCAAAGTGGTATTGCTATGCTCGGAAAGCGAATGCAACACTTCGCTGTCTCGCGGATAAGAGACCCGGCCTTTAGCATCAACGACAAAATTCAAGGGCAAGGTGCTCGGGGCGTTGAAGACTTTTTCCACCTCAAACGGCAGTGGATTGTCTACCTGAAGCTGAAAGCGAGTACTACCGTTAGTTTCTTTGCTTATGGCAATGCTTCTAACATCTAACTTCTGGTCATGGCCAAAAGTATGAAAGTTGAGCTTGATTCCGCTCACTTCATTTAAATTCTGGGTGCCATCGGCAGCAATCGACTTTTTGAAAGTGGGTTTCTTTGCTTCCAGAGACTGCAGCACAAGCTCTTCATTGAGATAAGAGTGATTGAGGGCAACCGTAAAATTTTCGCCAATAGACTGAGTCTGATGGGGCTTAGCACGATCGGACGATGCGGCAATACCCGACAAAAACTGCTGCATGCTTTGCTGCCGCGGAGTCTTCGGCACATGGGGGTTAAAGCTGACAACGTCTGCCTTATGGGCGCGCGCAAGATAAAGACCCAAGCTCGAATGAGTTTCCTCAAACGGACTAGTCTCTGGCGTCTCCAACCTATTCTTAATAGCTGATGGTTGAACTTGATCCAAATTAGCTCTCATTAGGGGGGTAGCTAAGGAAAGAAGATTGTGTATCTTTTCGCTTAATAAAACACTGTGGTATATACGCACGCGCAGGTTAATTTTGGGATTTTTGCCAGCCGCTGCCCTGTTGGAGCAATGAGCTAGACTTATCTAAGAGTAGGAGAGGCAGTTATTCCAAAGCCAAAGATTAAACCAAGACATAAACCTAAATTAGGTCTATCTCTGATGCTGCAAGAAGATTTCTTAGCAGCGGCCTTGCCATTGTTCAGTAACGACGAAGTGGAAATATTAGAATGGAGCCCGGATATTGGCTGGGCCACCGCTCTACCAGAATGGGCCGATGAGCTACTGAATTTTTTCAGCTCTACTCACAGCCTGTATGGTCATGGTGTTAACTACTCGCCGCTCAGCGCCGATTGGACAGCAGTTGACACCGGCTGGATAGAGAACCTTGAGAGGGAATTAGAGCAGAGGCAATTTGTCCGCTTCTCTGAGCACTTTGGCTTTTCACGCCTTGGTGAGTTGAAGCAGGGTGCACCACTACCGGTACCACACACGGCTCAATCTGTAGCAGCCGGTCAATTCAAGCTAGCAAAGTTAGCCAACACTACTAGTAGACGAATTGGCTTAGAGAACCTAGCTCTGGCATTCAGCCTTAGCGATGTTAACGAACAAGGACGCTTCTTGGACGAACTGCTAGAACCGTTTAACGGATTCATCCTGCTCGATTTGCACAACCTTTACTGTCAATTGGAAAACTTCGGACTATCGGCAGAAGAACTGCTCAAAACCTACCCACTGCATAGAGTTTGCGAGATTCATATCTCAGGGGGATCTTGGAGCCAGGCAAAAAACAATAAAATTCGGCGCGACACCCACGACAATGAAGTTCCAGATGAAGTGCTGGCACTGTTGCCTCTGGTACTGGCCAAATGTCCAAATATCGAAGCGGTGATATTTGAGCGCCTTGGTGGCACTATGAATACCGCCGAGCAACAACACCGATTTAGAGATGACTTTCGAGCAATCGCCAGGCTCATTGAGCAACATTGGCTGGGGCAAAATGGCATTGATGACGCAATAACTGCGCCGAAGTCCATCGCTCTGGCGCAATCGAACGAGCCTGCGGAGCTAGGAGCAGACGACTTTCCCGACATTTTGCATTATCAGAAAAGGCTGATGGAGCTGCTACAGTCAAGGCAAAAGCCTGAGGAGATTATCGCAGCGCTAGGTAAAGACTTTGACGGCGAGATTGCAGAATATGCTCGCTTGATACAGCCAGGAATGATTGCAGTAGGCCAGGAGCTGGTGGCGAAGTGGACGCGATGAATCAAGGTAAGCGGTGACTATCTTTCAGCTTTGGGAATCGAGGTGTAGTAATTGGTGAAATCGACTCTGAATCATGAGCCTGACGGCTCTGAGGAAGACTATCACTATGTGCAGAATGGTCGTGATTTTTCTGCGGAGGTAGCCTCAGAGTTAGAGGCGCGACTAATAAAAGATCCCAAAGATTTGAGAGCTAGACTGAGCCTGATTGGGCATTATCAACGCTTACCTGAAGAAAAAAAGGATCCTGCAAATGCACTGACTCACTTGTTGTGGATGGTCGACAATCGCCCTACCGACTTCGTCTGCTATACCCTCTCTCTCGGCAGAGAATTTACAGACGAACAATACAATGAATTCGAAAAGCGTTGGACGGAACAGGTTCGACTGCACCCAAATGACGACAAGATAGCAGGTAACGCTGGTTCGGCGTTAGCACACCGCAACCGAAGCCTAAGTTGGCAATACTTTAAACAAGCACAAGCATTAAACCCAATCGAGCCCCGTTGGACAAGGCGGCTAGCAAAACGAGCTAGATTCGAGGCTTTAAATGGAAATTTGGCCGAACGCGTGCACAATGCACAAGTTGCAATCGCTGAAGCAGAAAAGTACTTCAAACTGGAAGACACCACAGGCGAACAAATTGGCACGAGACTGGAACTTACTCCTGTTGCAATTGAATTTGGCTACCTCAAACAAGCGCGACAATGGAGCAACTGGCTATTAGAGCGCACTCGCAACAGCACTTTCAGGCTCTGGGTTCAGACAGCCTGGCTCTTTTTAGCGAGAATTGAAATAATCGAAGGTCAGCCCCAAAAGTCCAAAACAATGTTAAGGAGGGCTCTGGTCAGTCTGAAAGCAGATGAATATAGTCACATTGCCAGCGGCCATCAAATGGTCGCTACACTCGATAAGCTTCTAGAATCAGGCGAAAGAAAAGTAGTAGTAGAAGCACTCAGAGTCTGCGTAGATAAAGGCACAGAAGATAGAAGAGAGCAACTCCAAGAATGGCTAAAATTAGTAGAGCAAGGTGAAAATCCGAAGCTAGAATGGAGCGGACTTCGTTAGCCAGTTTGATTGTGGCATTGGTAGAAACTATTCGGGCATAAAATTACTATGAAGACGAAGAATTTCTACCTTGCTGCATCGCTTACTCTGCTTATCTCTGGGTGCTCTGAGTATGAAGAGCCTCTTGGCGGCAAGTATGCAATGGTTCGAACAAATGGCAGTGAAATTGTAATTACTCGCAATAGATCAATTATTGGGCGAGTTGAGAGCTTAGACAGCAAACCACCCTACGTAACCGGCTACATGATTTCAATAAATCCACCGCCGAACCATGCAGAGGCAGCAGTGGGCTATTTCATAATTGATACGGCAAAGGACTGTTACAAAACAGAGCTAACTAAAGACGCTTGGGAAGCAGAACTTAAG
Source organism: uncultured bacterium (assembly GCA_913063055.1). Taxonomy (GTDB): domain Bacteria; phylum Cyanobacteriota; class Vampirovibrionia; order Obscuribacterales; family Obscuribacteraceae. The sequence goes on along the minus strand of CAJXZK010000017.1, from coordinate 6,099 downwards.
AAACTCAATTGGGTAAAGCCAAACTTACATAGCCCTCGATAATAATGGAGGTTTCCATGGCGTGCCACGTAATCCAGATAAATTTTTCATTTGACGTGCCCATGCTGCCGAACAGTGATTCTGCGTATGACTATGAGGACTCTGCAGAGGACTTCATTTCCTCCCTGATAAAAAACGGCACGCTGATCGGCAACGGAACTTCATTCTGGCACAAGCCAAATGTATATTCTTGGATTGGTAATTCTTTGCTGCTAGACATTCTGGCTCCAGATTCACTCTCTGAATGGAGCAAGAAAAGCCTTTCTAAGCTCAACGAACTAGGCTGTAAATTAAGCGACCTGAAACTAGATATAACCAGCACCAACGATAATAAACCAGTCACCAGGCCAGAATACTTGGTACTCTTTGCCAGAACTTCAGATTCTCCTATTAGCGATCAAGAAGGTTTTCCATACAATCACTTAGCGATACCACTTAGTGACTCGCAGAGAGAAGAAATAACAAGCTGGACAGGATATTACAATGCTATTGATACAATCTGGCTTGGATTTCCTGAATTGGAACTTCAGGCATACAAGCAACTTGCCGAAGTCAACTCTGAACTAAGCCATGCCGGCACAGCCATTTGCAAAGCTATAGAACTAGCATCAGGCATCCCTACCTACTATTACCTTCTTCGCCACTCGGGATGCTTGCAAACTGAATCCGAGCGAAAATGTCCACAATGCGGCGAAAAATGGTGCCTCTCTGACAAAGACTTACCTGGTTTCTGGAATTTCGAATTTCGATGCGATAGCTGTAGACTTGTTTCATCATGGGCAGTCCATTTTGACAATGATTAGCGTTATGGGAAATAGGAGATGCAGAGCCAAATCCATAACTAAAATGGGCGGTCTTCGATATTCATTTTGATTATGGCACTAGGAGAAACTATTCGGTATTAGCATGGAGCGATCGTATTTGAAAATGCAAAAGCTCAATCAATCAACAATTTTGGCACTACTCGGGCTAAGCCTAAGTTGCAGTAGCATATCGGCAAAAGAGTATCTTTCAAGAAAAGATGCCTTCGTGCTTATAAGCGACGATTCAAGCACTGAAGAGTGCAAGCGAATTCGAGTCGAAGTGTCTGCCAATGGCTGCTTACAAGACTTTGGACCAATGAAATCAAAACTTCAAAATGACACTCTTGTCCTTATGATTCCAATAACCGGGTTAATTAGCTGTTTCGCAAAAAAGACATTACGCCAGTCTCTAGATTTGCATATCGAAATCCCAAAGGGCGCAAAAAGAGTGACATTGGCAGGTGATGGTTGCGAAATTTGGCCACGGGATCTAGGCGCACACGCGTATCCGCCAGAAGAGCAGAAGGCATTGGAAATAGCTACAAAACAGTTTCAAACGGATTTCAATCGTACTAACATGAGCCGAGTAGTGACATCTATTTCAGAGACAAACCTTCGACTAACGAATAGCTTGGGATATCGCGTGGAAATTAGTCCCCGAGACACGAACACAAGAACCTATTACTACCTGAGCAGACCAGATCTCGCCATCATAGAGAGAATCGATCAATGACCGAAGATATCGAGAATGAACTGATCTTCAGAGAAACACAAAACAATGAATATGCGTGAGCGGAGCCGCTTTGGCGAGCTTTCACCTGAGCAACTTATCGAAATCGCATTATCGATAGATTGTGACGAAGATAGCTACAACGAAATTTTATGGAAATTATGCCTTACAACAACGGCAGAAGTATTTGAGAAAGCGCAACTACTCTGCCAAGACAACGATTCAGCAAGAAGAGAACTCGGCGTATTGATTCTGGGCCAATTCGGCATGGACAATCCAGTTCGCGCCATGCAAGTCATTAAGATACTCCTGAACCTTTTAGAGAAAGAAAAGAACATAGATGTCATCGCCGCCGTTGCTTGGGGCTTAGGTCATAGAAGAGCAACTGAAGCCGTCGCTCCACTCGTCAAATTAAAACAACATCCGAGTTCAGGAATACGGCTCGCAGTGGCTGGCGGACTGCAATGTCAAACTTCTGAAATAGCGATTAAAACACTAATTGAATTGTCGCAAGACGACTCTTCTGATGTTAGACGATGGGCAACCCTTGGCCTAGGAAAACAAATAGGCGAAGACAATGTAGAGATACGCGAGGCCCTCTTCGCAAGACTAGCTGACACTGACTTAGAGACTCGCAGAGAAGCAGTACATGGCCTTGCAAAACGCAAAGACCAACGAGCAGCAGTACCACTTTTAGAGTTTCTCACTCGATCACTGTTGACCTTCCAAGACATTGAGGCAGCTCGCAGCCTCGCCAACCCAGAATTGCTTACTGCTCTAAAAGCGCTAAAGGGCTGCGGAGAAGTAAGAGAACCAGACATAGCTGCAGCTATTGATAGATGCGATAGAGAGATAGAAACTTTCAAGCAAACGGTGTCTTACGATGGATACCAGCCTCGCATTAATTTCGAGTTCTTTACCGAACTGCTGGGAACGCCTGCAAATGACGAGACAATAGGCCAGCTGATTGAAAAACTCGATGAAACGCCGCGGAACTATTTTAGAGATACAGAGGATGAGCGCAACTATTTTTCCGATAACGTTGGTCCTTGGCAAATATTCTTCGCTGAAACTGGAATATGCGTGGGGATCGAGGAAGGTCGTTTTCAGACTGTTGTCTTCTATATAGACCACAAAATTAGAACTACAAGCGGCACGAGAACTTACACAGGAACTTTTCCCCACGGTATCACTCGTCACGATTCTTTAGACACGATAGCGAAAAAACTAGATCAAGAAACAAATCAAAACGGAATGTTTAAGCTTCAAGACTTCTATCTTTGGTTTGATTTCGATGACACTTCCGGTGGTATGACTGCGTTTTACATCTCGGCACCGCTACCGGAGCACAATAGTCAAGTTTGTTTCAAGGAAATTATTTCAGTATTAGGGCGTGCAATATCTGATAGCAAATTTCAAAACTTAATTAGCCAGCTTAACAAAACACGAAAAGAAACTCACTTAAAACACTCAACCTTTTACGATTTCGATGAGCATGGCCTAGAGTATATCTTGACTTCAGGAAGGCTTGAGCATGTCGTATTTATGATAAATACAACCAGCACCAGAGACGGCTGGGTAAAGTCGTATAGCCTTGATCTACCTGCCGATTTAAAGCCAAAGGATACAAAATCACAAGCTCTTGCCAAGCTCGATGCCGCTGGTATTCCCTGCATTAACCGTGAAGGTGAAAGTGCCGTATTCAGATTTCCAGACTTTCAACTCTCTTTTCTCTTTGAGTCCGAAAATTCTGATTCGCTTATTAGCTCAGTTGAAGTTCGCCTTCTCAAAGAGAATTAACTACCCTTCCTAGCCATCGGCAAGCGCACATAAAACGACGTGCCTTTGCCCACTTCACTGGCCACCGCGATAGTGCCACCATGAAGTTCAGTCAATGCTTTAGCAATCGATAAACCTAAGCCGCTGCCCTTCTTCTTAGTGGCATCACTGGTGCGCACCTGGCGGTAGCGATCAAAGATAAAGGGCAAATGATTCTCAGCAATACCGATACCCTGGTCTTTGACCACAATCTCAATATCGTCGTCTATTTGCGATGCATGCAAATGCACCACACCACCTGGCTGCGAAAACTTTATGGCGTTCGAAATTAAATTGGTCAAAATCTGATCAAGGCGATCGCGATCGGCCATAAGCTTTAGACCACAATTGTGGTGCTTAATGATTACTCTGGCTTTCTGAGCAACGGTAAACATCATGCTGCTAATACTGGCAAACTGCTGATCAAGATCTACTTCGCTGTATTCCAGCACCAGCATGCCTGCTTCAAGTCTATCTAAGGCGAGCAAGTCACCAGTTAAATTGAGAAGCTGTGCGCAGGCCCTTTCGCCACTTTGAGTTAATTCCAAGGCCTTAGGAGTAAGCGCACCATAAACACCAATTTGCAACGAGGCGAAAATTACATTGATAGTCGAAAGCGGTGAGCGAATATCATGACTGACCATGTTCACAATCTGACGGCGCATATTCTCGGCTAATTTTCGCTCCGAAATATCCTGAACCACGCAAATCCAATGATTCTTATCTTTCGACCACTTAATCATCCAAAAGCTATCTATAAGATTGCCGTTCTGAGCTTTAAGCGGTATTTCAAGCACCGATTCAGAGCCGCTGTAGCGCACTTGATACAAGGTCTCAAGCAAAAGCTCTTGCCCTTCAGTGGTGAGAAGGCCCAGTAAAGAGCTACCAATGAGCTGCTGGGGGGTGAAACCCAACAGCTTTTCCACCGCAGGGTTAATAGTGTCAATAACAAACTCACCATTGATGGCGCAAATAATTGATGCCGCACTCTCAATTAAGTCGCGCTCGCGAGCTATCGCCTGATTCAGTGCTGCTGCCATTTCGTGGAAAGACTGGTCGAGAATAGCAAGCTCGTCGTCACCACCTTGCAGATAATTTAGTTTTTCCTGTCGGCGAAAGCGCTCGACGTTATCAGTAAGAATGGCGAAACGGTCGCTTATGTCTTTGCCTAACTGCATACCTAAAAATGCCACCAAAGCAAGATTTACCACCAGTCCACCGCCAACAAGCAGGGCCAATACTTCCTTTGAGGTATGAAATTCGACAATGCTCTCCATTTGCAAGAGCCAGATAACGACAATGCAGGCAATGATGGCCTGAATGGCCAGAGGCACGCAGACTAGACGAATGAAGCGAGATTTTAGGCTGGTTTTACTTTCCAATTGCCACTAAAACAAAACAGAATACCGATCAAAATATAACTCTATTTTGCTTCTTCATCCTCTGGTTCGACGATAACTTTTCGAGCAGGCTCAGGCGAGGGATACTTTCCTGTGGCCAAGATTACCCAGGTGGCTCGTTTTAACTCATTGATGCGGCCATGATTACTTTCTTTCTTCAACGGTTCGGTCATTGAGACAAAAGGCTTGGCTTTTGCATGCTTTTGCTCCACCCAATCTTGATAGCGGTACCACTGCTGGGCTTCTTGCCGCCGGAGTGCCATGCGATAGAGCAGGGCATAGTCAGGATTATCAGGAAACTCAATGGTCAGTTGGTTGAGAGCGCGTAGGCCACCTTGAACATCTTGGCTTTTAAGCTTCTTGAAGGCAATATCAAGAATCTTTTCTTCGCGATTTTCACTTGGTAAAGCTTCCGCTGCTGGCTTTTCTTCAAGCAGTTTAATCGGAGTGGCTTTACTGTGAACAAGCCCCGCTGGACTGCTAGGGGTTGAGGGAGAAGGGCGGCTAGGCAAGGGTTTCGAAGTGTGAGCTGGTAAGCGGGCCGGGCTAGCTTTAGGCGTCGGTGCTGGGGTGACCACAGGGCTGGTTACTGGAATATCCTCAGGCCCTTCAGTAGGCTCATTCTCTTGATATCTCTGTTTTTGTTGAGGGGAACTTGCCAGAGCTTCGGGCAGTCCATGAAAATAGGTGACGAAGACAAGTAGAATAGGCGAGAGCCTGTAAATGGTTCTTTGAAATCTAGAGAATCTGCTACCTGACACGAATAAACCCTTTTGTTTAGTTAACCTGCAAATTACCTAACGCCGCGATCTTAGACAGCTTACGGCAACATCTGGCAGTTAGCATAGATACCACCACTTTTGAGCAGGCAGCATGGTCGAGACCAAACAGTTAGAAGAGCGGTTCAAAGCGGAAGCTTTGATGCGTCCGCGTTGGCTAATTGTAAGGTTTTTAGCCGGTTGGTTATTCTCGGTAGTGGTACTTTTCATCCTTGCTTTGATGATCAATATTGACTGGGCTAAACCCAAGTTAGAAGCAACCATGGGCGAAGCATTGCACCGCAACGTGCACTTGGGGCACTTAAGGTGGCACTTTGGTCTCAACGGCATAACCGTGCTTACACGCTCTCTCAAAATTGATGAGCTTGACGGCACACCGTTCATTGCCGCCAAGGGCAGCAATATCGGGGTGGCTTTTACGCCACTGCTATCGGGCAAGCTAATTGTCAAGTTTGTTCAAGTCGACCATCCAGTGGTTTACGCAGTGAAGCTCAAGCCTGGAGCCTGGAACTTCGAAGATCTCTTGCTAC
>CAJXZK010000016.1 GCA_913063055.1 uncultured bacterium | reverse complement strand
GATAACAGCACTGATAAACGCTTAGATGGTGGCACTGATACTTCTGTATCTGGCTCCCGTGCCTTCAACGAACTGGCTGGAAAACTGACCGATATGAATGCTGTTAACTACGGCAATTGGTTAGCTTCAAGCATGCCCGACGGCTTCATGGAAGAACTTGGCCCACCACCATGGGACCCTAAGAAGCTGGCCGCTTATTTGTCGAAGCATTCAAAAGAAATCAAAGACAAGATGGGTAAACGTGCTTCTGCTCTTGATAAGCAAGGAGATAAAGAAGGCTCTAAAGCAATCAATGATTTTGCCGATAATTTTGAGAAAGTAGCGCAAGACCCTGCTCGTCTCGATAAATTTGCCACTGCCATGGCAGACTTTACCGAACGTGCCAGCAATGGCTCTGCAAACCCTAGCGATGTGCACGCCATGTTTGACAACAATTCTGGTTTAGAAGGCGCTATTCGTCGCTCACAGATGCTCGAAGGGGCGAAGAAGTACGATACCAGCCTGGGTGGAGAAGCTGATTTGTCTAAGCTCAATGCTGAGAAAGCTGCCGCGCTTATTGCTGATTTGCAACGGGCACCGGTGGCTAAAGTTAAACCTCTTGAACCGTTTTCTGTAGTGCCTCAGTTAGGTAGATAGTCAAATGGATACGCCAGGTATTTTGAAGCGAGATACTGCTTTTGAGGCCAAAGATAGGGCCGCAGAGAAAGAGGTTCGACCTTTTGCTTTGATGGATCAAGCTGGTGTCAATCTGCTTAATCGCCTCGATCGCATTGAACATGGCGGCAAGCTGCCTGAGAATTTCAACGGTGCCATTGAAATTAAGAAAGTCAATGGTGCCATGTTTGAGATGCATGATGGACTGGTTTGTGGCATTAAAAACGGTGCCAACGAGCTAGCCATCGAGTATCAAAAGCGCGATGGCAAAGTTGTTTTAAACAGTGCTGGCGAGCCTCAGGTGGCAAAGATTGTCGCCAATGTCGGCAATAACATTACCGAAATTGATGCCGCTGCTCTTGGTTCAGCTTCTAGCCGCGTTAAAGTCGTCCAGAAGGGAGAAGGAGTTGGCTCGGTAGTAATAACATCGGAGGACGGCCGCACTTCTTCAACACTGCGCACCGATTTTTGTCGGGTAGAGCGTGAGAAGGTTAGCGTGGCAGGTTCGGGCTCAAGCGCAAGTGAGCAAGAACGTGTCAGTGCAATATTTAGACCAAATGGGTCGCGGGTCGATTATAAGTATGGCGACCCGCAGAAGCCGCTGCGCATGACTCAAGTAACCGAGCGCTATACAACTTCAATGGGTACTTCTGTTGTTCAGTATAGCGATCGAATTGGTGATACCGAGAAATTTGTCACTCACACCGAAGGTTTAAGCGACAAGGCTACGCCCACCTGGCGCACTGATGTTACTGCCAAAAGCGATGGTGAGCTTGCCTACCGTGAACTGAATGAGAGATTCTTTGTTGGTCCACGTAATGCTGATGACGGTCATGCCTTCGACTTGCAAACAGCGAGAGAAGATTTCTTGCGTGTTGCGGCACAGCATAGAGTATTTCAAGGTAATGAAAATACAACTATGCAGTGGATTAATCGCTTTGAGCGCAGAACCGATGGCTTCAGCAAACGTGGTTGGTTGGCACCGACTGATTTAGAGTTAGCTGATACTTATAGCAATTTGAGCCGGATATTTACTGATTCAGTTTCTGGTCGCGCTCGTGTGGTTGGCTCTGAAGAGAGAAGATTATTGGTTGAGACGGCATTGAAAGAGCTGGCTGACCCCAGTCGCTATATTAACCAGGGCAGTATCGGCACTTGCTCGCTCAATTCACTAGAAAGCAATTTGGCTAATCGTCGCCCACAGGAGTTGACTCGCTGGCTTAGAGAAGCTGCAACCAAAGGCTATGTCACTTCGCGTGGTGTCAATAATAGAGGCGAGCACGTTAAGGTGCAGTTGACTGAGAATCAGCTCAACTATGAGCCAAGCTGGAATAGATCTTATTCCAATCAAATCTTCCAGTTTGCTTCAATAGCAGCTCTAGGTTACCGCTCAAATGGTCGCGATTATGGTGGCACCACTAACCAACAGCTAGATTATGTCAGTCGGTTGGCTTGTGGTAAGAACATGGGCTTCTTAGACAATTGGACCGGCCGTGGTGCTCGTAAGGCCGACATTATTGATTCTTTGAAGAAGCGTGGCAGTGTGGCATATATTGTGCCTGGTCACTGTATGGCTATTGATGATTATGATCCTAAAACCGATCGCTTCTACGTCAACAATTGGTGGGGCGGTCAAGCCGATGGCTGGCGCAGCGCTCGGTCGTTGAGTTTGCGGTGATAAAATATCCGCCTCGGGGCGAGATTGTAGCAGTCACGGACTATCGACTCATTTCAATATCTTGAACGTTGATTGGGTTTCTGTATTGTCGAATCTATCTGCTAAATACGGCAGTCAATACATCAAAATAATCACTCATAAACGGGTTGGTTAAAAACGACTCTTGTATTTCGTTAAAGCAGAACCAATTCGGTAGGTCATTTAGTGCAGGGGGTGAGGTAGGGATAGCTTCGTATAAAATGACATGCACTGCGCTTCGAAAACTACCGGCCACTCTACATTCTGCCAACTCGTCGATAGATAGACACCATTCCGAAAACGCATATACGCTATTAATCAGCTCCTCATTCTGGAAATTCCCGTATGAGGGAAGAAAAACCGTATCTACAACATTTGTCCAAAGCTTGTCTGGTGAGTCAAAAGGAGACTCTTCAATAATGTTAGAGCAACCGCGGAGAGCTTTCCCAAGCATTGTAGACGCAACCTCACGCCATGCATCTCTTTTGGGAAGCTCTCTAAGGAGTGAGGTGATTGAATCATCCATGCTAATACCGGTGCCCGTGTAACCGGATAAGAATTTACACTGAGCCACCCAACAGTCTTCCAAATCCGACCGAGTAGATAAGATACCCCATCTTTTCATTTTAAAATTATTCATACTGCTTCAACTTTGTCTGTTTGAAAGGCCGTTACGGCTAGAAAATATCCCAAATCCTAATACCTCTTTACTGGTTGCGCCGTCTTCTTCTTGCTCTTCTTTGGCTGCGAGCAGGCGCTGCGATAACTCTCAGATGCTAGCTCAATCATGAGTTGGCTATCGTCTAAGGCTTGTTCTGGTACCTGATAATAGAAGAGCGCTACAGTTTTTCCATTGCGATCGTATTCAAAGTAATTGCGCTCGACGTCACAGGGAACGGGCTTACCTTTGGCATCGAGAGTTTCTTTGAAATAGAGAATTTCATCAATAATGATGGCAAACATAGTGCCCGCAGCAAATAAGCCAATACCACCAAACATCCTTTTGGCATCCACTTGCTGCCATGGTGCTAGCAGGTCAAGTACGTGAATAGTTAAGCCATCAAGCTGTTTCGGTTTTTTAGTACTTTTCTGCATTGTCATTCTAATCTTCGAGGGTGTAGTTGCGTTGTGGAAAGCGGCCGCTGCACTCTCAAATTAAGTCTTTGATGAAGCCCAATACATTGAAGCCGGGCACGGGTGAGAAATCAATTTTTTCATAGCGCTTATAGCCGTTGCGTTCGTACATCTCTCTGGCTGTTTGCATTAAATGAGTTGTGTGCAGCACTACTTGTTTGTGGCCCCGTTTTGCCAGGCGCTGCTCACATTCGTCCATTAGTGCTTTGGCTATTCCTTTTTGACGATGGGCTGGATCGACTGCGAGTAGCCTTATTTCTGGCTCTGGGGAGTTGAAGCTTTGTTTGCACAGAAGAACACTGCCAACTACTTTTTCATCAAGTAAGTAGACGATTCTTTCTATGTCTTCTCCGCGATGGATTGCCTCGGCGATATTCTGTTCGTACATCTGCCAGAATTTGTCATCGGCATTGGCTTCGAACTCTCTGTAGGCATTCAATGTCACTTCAAGCATGGCGCTCCGCTCTTCCTCTTTAGCATCGCGAATCGCTTGGATACTTGTCTCTTGGCTTGATTGAAATTTAGTCATACTGACGCCCTTGCTTAAGACCTGGGATTTAATATTTATGCGCATATAATCGCACGTATTGGCTGCCAGATCTAAAGCTTTGGCTATGATTGGCCGTTTAATCTTTGGCCTGCATTATTCTGATTGCTCAAGAAACGAGAAACTTAGGGTCTTTGTCTGTTAGCGATGCTCGAAGCATCTGACGCTCCTGGTGAGGTATAGAATCGTGGCACTAAATAATTACGTTACTCTTGGCAATTCTGGTCTACGTGTTAGTCCATTTTGTCTTGGCACTATGACCTTTGGCATGGAATGGGGATGGGGCTCGACAGAAGAAGAGTCACACAAGATTCTTGATCATTTCTTTGATAAGGGCGGTAATTTTCTTGATACGGCCAATGTTTATACCAAAGGCCACTCTGAAGTAATCATCGGTAATTATCTCCATCGCAATAATTTTCGCCGTGACCAGGCCGTGATTGCCACTAAGTTTTTTGGCACTCTATACCCTGGTGACCCTAATGCCGGTGGTGCCAACCGTAAGTCAATTATGGCTGCCTGCGAGGCTTCTTTGCGCCGCATGAAGAGCGATTATATCGATCTTTATTGGATGCACTGCTGGGACTACCATACACCGATTGAAGAGACTATGGCTGCTCTTGATGATCTTGTGCGCCAGGGTAAAGTTCGCTATATCGGTTTTTCTGATACACCGGCCTGGAAAGTTGCTCAAGCGCAAATGATCGCTAAGTTCAGGGGCTGGGCACCACTAATTGCCTTACAGATTGAATATTCGCTGCTTGAGCGTACAGTTGAAGGTGAGTTAGTGCCAATGGCCAAAGAAATGGGCTTAGGTATTACTCCTTGGTCTCCGCTTAAATATGGCATTCTCAGCGGAAAGTATACCCGCGAGAACCGCGATAAAGTTGATGCCGCCCGTGGTGAGTGGGTTACTGGCCATCTCAAGAAAGATAGCACTTATGATGTTATTGATGTCTTGATCAAAGTTGCTAAAGAAACAGACTCTAGCCCCGCTCGCGTTGCTTTGTCATGGTTGCAGGCTAAGCCCGGTGTTGCCTCATCTATCATTGGCGCTCGCACTTTAGAGCAGCTCGATGACAATTTAGGTGCCCTTGATTTGCACCTCAGTGCTGAGCATATGAAAATGCTAGATGAAGTATCAGCTCCTAAACTTAACTTCCCTTACGACTTTGTTAAAACCTCCGGGCCTTTCCGCAGTGCTGAGACAACTATTAATGGTGAAGTTGTGGGCGTTAGCCCTATGGCACCGAAATCAGATGCTGAGCGCTTCGATAAAGCTCCTGTAGGTGTGCGCTAGGCTGCGGTGTCTAAGTTGGTTGACAGCAGTAAATCTAGCGTGTCTAGTCGAAAAATTTGGATTGGTCTAATCATCGCCAGCGTTTTGATGTTTATGGGCCTGACTGTTTTTGTCATGTATCAAGTCTGCGCTAACTATGTTATGACCTACGGTTCAAAGGGCGAACTCTATGATCAAGGAGTGCGCTCTATGGATAAGGGTCAATACACTGAAGCGCTAGAAAAGGCTGAACTGTCAATTAAAGCCAGAGAAAATCAGGCAGAGAGTTTTTTGCTAAGAGCTAATGCTCTTTACGCTTTGGATCGCCAAAGTGAAGCACAGCCTGATTTGCAGTTGGTGGCAAAAGTGAAACCCCAACTGGCATTTGATTTGCACCATAAGGCTTTTCTATTAATTAGAGATGATGGTGATCCATCAGAAGTGGTGCGGCTTGAGAGCTTGGCAATGGCTATCAATCCCAATGTTCCCAAGTTCTATGTTAATCGCGCCTATGCCTATACTGATCTCAATCAAGATCAACGAGCAATAGACGATTGTACTTTCGCGCTTGCTATCAGACCTATTGATGCCGATGTTTCTACCAGTTTGTTGCAAAACCGTGCCAACGCTTACAACTGTGCCCATCGCTATAAAGAGGCATTGCAAGATTCGGAACTAGCACTTAAGGGAACGATAAAAAATGACGATGATCACTGGCGCATCTTCCATGGCAAAGTTGATGCCTTGATTGGCCTGAAGAGATTCTCTGAGGCTCTCGCCACCTGTGATGAGGCTATGGAGCTGATAGCTGACGACAGGCAGTGGCTTATCGATTTTAATGAGTTGAAAATTTCAGCCTTAAAAGCTCGCAATGATAAAAAACTGAAAGACTCAGAGCAAATTTCAAAGCTGCAATTAGAATGCAAGCGGCTAGAGTCTGCTTTGGCAGCAGAGAAGAGAGAAGAGCAGGAGGGTATGAATGCGCGATAAAGTAGTGGCTGGAGTAGATTTTTCAAGCTCTAAGGAAAACCCTAATGAGACCTGGCTTGTGGTTGGTCGGCTGAGCAATTTAGGTTTTGAGATATTAGAAGTAAAGAAAACAGGCTCCCATGTTCTGAACAAAGACCTTGACGCTCATAAGACTCTCAGCGCCCTTGGTGTTGATTGCCCGTTCTCATTGCCAGTGGCTTTTCTCGACTTTCTCGCTTCAAAGAAAATAAAAAAAGGCTATCAGTCGTGGCAAGAAGTAGTCGAAGAGCTTGTATTCATTCCTTTTGACGAATTTGCTGCTCTTGCAAAAGAATTTGGTAAAGAGCCAAAGCGGGTTACCGATACTATTGGTGGTGCTGCGCTCAACAGTCCAATGAAACGGGTCAACCCAGCCATGCTTCACCTTACTTATCATGGCATGCGCACCCTGGCATCACTTGATCCCAGCCGCTATTTTATACTTCCTTTTCAAGATCCAATTCCCTTTGGTTGTGCAGTCATTGAAGTGCAGCCGAAAGAAACATTGAAATACCTTGGCATAACTGATGTTTCTTATGTCAGTAAAGATAAGCACGACGAAAATGAAGCGGAGGCTCACCGCGATAAGCTCGTGCAGAATCTGATGAAGGTAAAGGAGCGCAAAGCCCTTACTTTGAAAGAGATTCCGGCCTTAATAATTCAAAAGTCGTTTCTTCATAATTTTCGCCACTCAGATAGAGCCATAAATGCTCTAGTATCTTGCTACACCACGGCAATGTATAGCGCCGTGCCAGAACATTTCGATGATCCATTTTCAGCCGATTCCCTTGAAGTATTGCTTGAGGGATGGGTTTACCGAGCAAAATAGCGCCATTTGTTCGTAAAACTGCTAATAATGTATGAAGGCTCCCGGAAGCATTTTAGTTACCCCACCTCAGGTGTTGTTTATGGCGCAGTCTCAGGGTGACCTAACTAGAGATCTTCGAAAATCACTTGAAGAGCACCGCCGCCACCTGCTTTCGACTGCTGCTGAGCAGGCCTGGGAGTCAATTTGCATCACCGACTGTGAGATAGACGAACCGGGCCCCCGATTTGTCTATGTTAACCATGCCTTTGAGCTGCTTACCGGTTGGACGGCTGCTGAGGTAATTGATAAAACTCCACGTATCCTGCAGGGGCCACTAACCGATAAAAAAGTTCTTGCTCGTTTGAAGCAGTGTCTTATCGCGGGTGCTAACTTTCATGGCGAGGCTGTTAATTATAGAAAGAATGGGGCTCCATTCTGGATGGAATGGAAAATCTCGCCAGTTAAGGATGCTAGTGGCAAGATCACTAATTTCATTGCCTTTCAGCGCGATATTAGCGAAGCCAAGGCTGCTCAGCAGCGCATTGAAGACTTCCACTCTATGCTCTCCCATGAGTTGCGTGCCCCCCTTACTTCAATTCTTGGTTCTTTGCGTCTAATAGAAGAATTCGACAATCCTCACAGTGCTGAAGGCAAAGAGTTTTTGGAAATCGCCATCTCAAGCACTGTTAGATTGTCGTCGCTAGTAAATGATTTGTTAGAGCTGAGCAAGATTGAAAGTGGCCAGATAGAGCTAAAGATGGTTGATGTTTCGGTGACAGAATTAGTTGATACAGCCGCTAAAGCCTTAATCAACTATCGCGCTGATGACCACGTCACAATTGAAATTGCAAGTATAGATGCCCAAGTCAGGGTGGATAGAGATCGTATAGTTCAGGTTCTTATCAATCTAATTTCCAATGCCATGAAGTTTTCCCCTGCTAACGCTGCTGTGTTAGTTTCGGTAAGCCAGGAAGGCGGTGCCGTTCGCTTTTCTGTCTCTGATAAGGGGCCAGGCATCAGCGAAGAGAACCAGCTTAAACTCTTTACCAAGTTTAGGCAGCTCGTCTCGGCTGATGGCGTTCAGCGTCAGGGAACCGGCCTTGGCTTATCTACAGTGAAGGCTCTAGTGGAACAGCACTCGGGTCGATTGGGGGTTTCTAGCAAGGTGGGTCAAGGCAGCACATTTTGGTTTGAACTTGATGCTGTTGGGGAGGCTGTGGCAGAAGCTCCTGCTCCTCCTCCAACAAAAGCGTTGTTGCTGGTTGAGGATGATAAAAGCTTGGCGAAGTTGATCAAGTTTCACTTGATCTCTGAGGGCTATGCAGTGCATTCAGTATCAACTCTGACAGAGGCCGTTGCAGTGCTGGCAACGACTAAACTCGATGCTTGTATTATCGATATGATATTGCCGGATGGCATGGGCATGAGTCTTGTTGAGAAAATCGATAAGAGTACTTTAAATGCTAAGGTACCAATTCTGCTGACTTCAGCTTCACGTTTTAATGATTCTGAGCTGGGCTCACCTGTCACTGTAAGTTGGCTCTATAAGCCATTTGAACTAGGTGAATTGGCTATTCACATCAAACAAATGCTCAGCGGTATTTGTCAAAGACTGGTAATTTTTGAAAATGCTGAATCGCATTGGGACGTTTTACCTTCGCTTATTGGCGATGAAGAGTTCGCTACAATTGACTGCTCTCAAGATTCTTGTATCGATGCTATAGCTGACATCGGTCCAAATCGAAATGTTATTGTCAAGTTTGATGGTTCGGACAAGGCCGAGAATAATATTGTGCGTTTAGCGAAGGGGCTGACTAGTTCAAAGGCGATAATCGTTTGCTCGAAGGAGAAGTTTTCGAGCAAGACTAGCCAGGCTTTAAACGGTCTAGTTAGCGAGCTAATTTCGGCAGAAAAGCTTTCTGAAAGTGACTTCGTCAGTCGATTGCGCAGCATACTAATTGGCACTGATGCTAGCAAGTAGTATTTAGCTATTTCAGTTTGGCCGATTTTATTTTGCCTATTTTAGTTTGCTCTATTTTAGTTTGAAGGACTCGACGATCGCTTTAAATTCGGGCTCTTTTTCGGCTTTCTGATCAAGGTCCGTAATTCCTTGTAGGAAGAAATAACTGCCGCCGCCGTAGGCAATATCTTGAAGTACGAACAGTTCGTCGCCTTGTTTATTTTTGCCGGAGGCTAGAATTTCTCGGGTTGGCATGCCACTGACAGTAATATCTTTCTCTGAAAGAATTTGGACATCGGTGAGATTGGCTGTCATTTTTAACCGAGTGCGAGCAAAATCTGCTTTATCTGGAATGTCGATATCGTTGAGTGCTTGGCCAACCAGAAATAAACTGTGGTCTTTGGGATCAATTGCAGTTATTTTGCCAGTAGGTGAGAACAACAGAGTGTTTTGAATGCGTCCGGCCATGAGCAGTGTCTTTGAGCCCGATATAGTAAAGGGCAAGTCAGCCATTGGATCTGGCGGCTGCGCTTTGGAGTCGTAGCGAGCGCTTAATAGAGTTTGCTTTAGGGATGCTGAGAGCTTCTCTGCTTCACTATCAGGAAAGGACGCTGTGACAACGATAGTTCGGTCTTTATCGCCGAAGGCTAATATCCATTTTGAGAAGTCTGTCCCATAGGCCGTTTGTTTAACAGAGCAGAGTATGCCGGGGTAATCTCCCACAGTTATTGCTTCTTTGCTCACTAGCTTCATGGAGCGGCTGGCCAGGCCCTCTTGGTTAAACCCAGCTGTAGTTGCCTCAAATGGTGATGGCATCTCGGTCACCATGATTGATGACTGAGTGGCCTTATCAATGAAACCAGAAAAATTGGGGGCAGCGCTGAAGTTGTCAGTTTTGTTGATGCTGACTCTGGTGCCGCGCACTAGTGTTGCGGGGGCTGTTGTTGCCGGAGCTGGAGTAGTTTGGGCTGTAGTTGCTGGAGATGCCGGCGCTGCGGTTTCAGGCGCTGTGGTTTCTGCTGAGGCCGAATTGCCTAGTGGTAAAGCGGCAATGATCACTGCCAAAATTAGATTCCTTACCACTCTTTTAGCTAGTCTATTAGCTATGCTTTTTGCCTGTCTTTCAGCTAATTTTTCAACCACGTTTGCAATCACTTCTCTATCCACTGTTACTGTAGCTAGATAGTTTATCGGAAGACAAATGTTTTGTGGTGATCTGTTTATTAGTTAAGCATTCCCATCATCCAGAGCACGACGATAGCCCCTGTTGGTACGCCCATTACCCATAAAAGTGCTGCTTTACCCATGATGATTTCCTCTCCACTGGCTCTGCCTATAAGTCAGGCTCAGTGACGGTGTCACTGGCTGAAAGTTCCAGTTTTGTTGTTGCTGTTGGCTGAAAGTGCTTTCTAAACTGTTTCAGAGAAGGCCAGCGATTGTTCCTTGAGCTGCTTGAGCAGGTTTTGCATACTTCCTCTAAGCTGTTCTTCTGTGCGATCGATTGCCTGGTTCGGGTTCCGCGAGTATTCTCCGACTGTGCTTTCTAAGTTAATTGGCTGCCCTGCTTCAATCCAGGCAATGCGGTTACCTTTTGCCGATGTGTTGCCTATTATCAAATGCTCCATGCGATCAATTATTCGCCATAGAACATCAAGCGTGGCAGGCTGTTGCTGCAGGGTTGATAGCAGTATGAGCAAATGCTGCACGCGATCGAGGTCGTGCACTCCAGTTTGAAAACTATTGATGTTCTCTTTGCGCAATACATTATCGAAGCAAATTGGGCTGTCAGTTTTGTTGTCAATTAGTCGTTGCAAGCGCCCCCTGACCGAATAAAGGTATGTATTTATAGATGATTGATCGTAGTTGTCAGTGCCGGTAATATGGGCGACAAGTGAAGTGATGTGGTAGCTGAGTTCACGAATGCGCTGGTCAGCAGCTTTTGCTTCTGGTTGTTTGCCATAGTGCTGCTCTAAGTGCCTGAGCATGCTGAAGAGAATACGCTGAACCCGCGCTTCTATCGGGCCATTCCAATTGCTAAGTCCAAGAAATTCTTCTTGTCTATCCAAGCAATGTTTTAGTTGCGGAATGGCATTTTCAGACACTTCGTAGTATATGGCCAGAGGTATTACTTGAACGGTGCGGTTACTTTCGTGCTCAAAGCAGATTCTCTGAGCTTCCAGTATATTAGCGATACCATCGCGCTTGAAGGGCAGCATGACGTCGTCTCGCCCAGTTACGTCGCCTTCCGGAAACATTACCAACTTCTGTTTGCCCTGGGCGATTAAGGCGATTGTCTCGGCTTTTGACTCTGTGTCTTCAGGTGTTCCTCTAATTACAGAGTAGACCCCACTGTTTTGCATCAGCCAGCCCCGCAGCCCTAGATTTTCGTCAAACAGCTCACGGGCGGCTAAATAGTAGAAATCTTCTTGGCATTTTAGAGAAAGTGCCGCTACTACCGATGGGTCGCAGCGGTCAGTATGGTTGACTGCCAATATTGCTGGCATGTTTTTTATCGATTTGACCAGTTCAATGCAATGCTCGCTGGGTCGCACATCCAGCTTTTCCATCTTTAGCGCGATCGGAATCATCGCCTTAACCAGGCTTAGAATAAGAGGATTAGTTGTAGGCTGGATGAAGTCTGACTGCATACTACTGTTTCGTCTTTGGCTAGATTGTTGAATCTCATGGCCTCGACGTCGACTTGTTCCAATGGTTCCCACTATTTATTATGAAGTTCCCCGACTGCTTGCATTACCCAATAATGGGTTTTGCGGTCTCCGCTCCAGTAATTTGACATGGGTAGAAGAACAGCTAGGTCTTCTTTAGTACCGAGGCGTGAAATGATATTAAGCGCTCGAACTTTTGCTTCAAGTTGACCATTCTTGATAATTTGACGCACTACCGGTAGTGCCTGTTTGCCGTCAATCGCGGCCAGAAGTTCTATGGCATTGGCTTGGGCAGCAGAGTGCGAATTCAGGGCAATTGACTTGAGCTTTCTAACTAGCACGTCTTTTGCTTGGCCATTGGTCGCAATCTTTTCTAGGGCGACTTTTGTTGTCTCAGGAGAGTAAGAATAGGGTTTCTCAAATTCAGCCATCAGTGCATCAATAGCGCGGGTCTCGTGCAGATCGCCCAGTCTTGATATGACCCAGTCGAGAGCTTGAGCTGGCAGCTTTTTCTCGACCAGTTTTTGTGTCAGAAATTGGCCTTCATCTTTGTTCGGTAGGCCATTTAAGAGGGGTTGAACTTGATTGTAAGAGCCGAGCCAGGCATTGTTCTTTTCTATTGCTTTACTCACTTGTTTGCTGCCATCGGGCTGCTGCAGCCAGGCTAACTCTAAGAGTAAAATTATCTGTTCGTCAGGCTTTTGAGCCAGGGCCGTGTTGCTTTCTATTTCTTTTAAGAGAATGGTTGTTGTGCTTTGTTTGGCAGTAGAGCCTAGATCGGCAATGGCAAAAGTCGCTGTTTGGTTGGCTTTGGCAAAGATAGACTCTCTTTTGGCCAGAATTGATAGCAGGGCATCGAGGCCCCTGTCATCGTGAAGTTTGGCAAGTATATCTGCCGCACTCTGAGCTTCGAGATAATTGCCATTTTTGGCATACTTGTTGAGCCAGTTTAGCCGGGCTTTGAGCACCCTTTGTTTGATAGCACTTGCATCCTGTGTCTTGGCAGCGTTTAATACTTTAGCCATGGCAGTTCCGATGACATAGGTGTTGTCCTCGGGTGATTCTAATATCGATAAATAGATTGCTTGAGCTTCTTTGACTTTGCCCTGGTGCTCTAGCTCGCTTGCTTTTTGAAATGGGGTTGCGGCAGCAGCTGCACTAGCCACAAGAGGCGGCTTCACTAAGTTACTGGCGCCGCGTTTGACTAGGTAGCGCGCTGCCATTGGTTTGCTTTGATCTGGTAGAGAGTTATAGGCTTCAGCGATTGCCTTGTCTGTTGCCGGGCTTGAATAGTTATAGGTTAGCCTTGAGAGGGCATCACTGCTGATAAATTTGTCTTTGCTTTTAAGGGCGATGTAGAGTATTGGAAGCACTCTGTCGTCGCCAGTATTGGCCATCCATTCTTGCAGCGATAACTTGTCTGTAGCTGAAAGATCTGGTCGTAAATATAGTTCTTTTACCAGGTCGAAATTTGCTGGTTGTTTCATGGTGCCTAAGGCCGCCAAAAACTCTTTTTTGAACGTAGGGGTTGGATCTGCTTCAAAGGCAGTGTCATTGCTGTTTGGATTAGTAAATAGCTTGCTCAATAAGGCGAATTTTGTCTTCTCTGTAGTAGCTGAATTGTTTGCATATATCGGTATGAAGCAATGCAGAAAGGCAATTTGATCGGGAGTGTCGTAGATTTCAACTACGCTAAATTCTCTTTTGCCATTGTCGCGCAGTAGCACTGCAGCGTTCTTAATAGATGGCACAGGCTGTTGGCGGCAACCCATTTTGATTGCACTGGCCAGCTTAATAGTTTTGCCGCTCCAGCTCCTGTCACCTTTGAGCACTTGCTTTACTAGAATGCTGCCGTTTTCTTGATACTCAGCGCTAACAATTAGGTCTGCTTGATCAATATTTTCACCGTATGATTGCGCTGCGGCCTTCTCGCCTGTGATAATTACCGATTTAGTTATCATCTTGCCTTCCACTGCGGCTGGCTTGCCCTTTGGTATCGCCCAGCAAGGCTGGTAACTGCCGTTAAGATACAAGTTTGTTGAGCCAACACTAGCAAGAAGTAGTGTTGTTGCTAGCCTCTGACTTAGTTGTTTGCCTAGCCTTAGACCAGGCATTTTACCTAAGGCCGCAGCTATGCATGTGGCTTTTGGGGTTATGAGTTTATTTGGCATATGGTTTGAGACTACCATATGCATTTGCCGGGGATGCCAGTATTTCCCCTGGGAAAATTTGAGGGAAGCGCAGAGAAATTTGTTAAAGGCCTAGCAATTCTAGTTCTTCAGCTGCTTTTCGGTTGGGCACTATGGTCTTGCCATCGGCTGAGACCTTAATGTCGGCGACTATTCGACCCTGGTGAGCGATTGGTAGCGACCAGCAAAATTCTGGTTCCCTGAATTCAGCACCATCGAGCACAACTAATTCAAGGGCTATTTCCCTCAGTCTCTGCTCTACAAGTGCCACGGTCTCCGGCGTACTTTTGTTCAAGCCGTGGAGGCCTTTGGGTAATAAGCTTCCGTCTGCCGGACTGAATCTCAACATAATTACGGGCTCGTGATTAAGGTTCAAAGCCCCTTTGATCTCGTGCTCGCCCCTCGGGGCTGTATGGTTCCAAACCTTGCCTGGGGCAATGGCTGGCAGTGCTGCTCTAGCTGTACCTGCGGCTCTAATAGCATTTTCTGCCGTATTAAAGGCGCGCTCGGCTGAGCTATTTGGCTTTGGTGGATGCTTTTTGCTCTTTTCTGGCATTTATTGTCTCTTTGTCAATGGAAGGCGGCACTAGGGGATTTCGTAGTTTTAGGGCTTCATCAGGCCATGGGCTTTTAGTTTGCTATACAAGAGCTGACGATTGATGCCGAGCAGGCGCGCCGCCTCTGCTCGGCTGCCATTGGCTTTTGTCAGGGCTTGGTTTAAGAGGCGCTTTTCTACATCCGCCATGTTCTTGTAAAAATCCAAGTTCTGGTCGGGTGTTATTTCGCTCTCCAGGCTTTGCTTTGAACTATTGAGGTTGTCTTTTTCTGTAGCTTTTATTACTGCCTCAAGATCATCGACTGCGATTATTTCTGCTCGAACCGTGAGGGACAGGTGGTAGATAAGGTTTTGTAGCTCGCGCACATTGCCAGGCCAATCGTAGTCGAGAAGTATCTTAGCCGCAGCACTGCTGAGTTGCTTTGGCGAGTGTGGCAGAGCTTGCTGAAGGAACAGTTCAGCAAGGGCTAAAATGTCAGAGCCTCGAACTTTTAGTGGTGGTAGATGTATTGATAAAACGTTTAAGCGATAGTACAGGTCTTCTCTAAATTTTTTCTCTTTGACCATATCGGCTAAATTATATTGTGTGGTGGCAATGATGCGTGAGCCCACACTGGCTTCTTTCAGAGCCCGCACCAATAGTGCTTGGGTCTGACTGTTGAGGTCTCCGATTTCATCAAGAATTACAGTTCCTGAGGCATCTGCGCTGAGGGCTTGGAATGATTGATAATTCTCGGGAACAGCAGTGCAGTCTACAATAGTTAGGGGCGTAGTCTGGTGACGGCTGTGTTTGTGTATTTCGCGGGCAACCTTGTCTTTGCCAGTGCCTGTTTCGCCGAATACTATAACAGTGGTATCACAGCTTGCTGCCATGCCAATGAGCTTTTGCACTTGGCGCATAGCTGGGCTTTGACCTAATAGAATGTCGTCCGCTAGCTGATTCTTATTAGCTAGTTTGTTTGTGGTGATGGCTCTATCTATAGTTGACTTGAGTTGATTGAGGCTGGGCTTTACTAATTGATCTAAGGCCCCAAGCCTCATGACTTCGATGACATTGTCACTTTCGCTGCTACTAATTACCACAACCGGTACTGGGGCAAGATCTGATTCGTTCTTCAGTTTCGCTAGGGAGGCAATGGCGGCTTCTTCATTTTGCTCAATGAAAACAACCTCGATTGGGCTTTGTCTCAAGCATTCCACTGCATCAGTAAGGCTGTAGACTTCCGCAACTTTGTGGCCAAGCTTTTCTATTGCTTCGCATAAGCTGCCATTATTTGAGATTTTGTCGTGTAGTAGAAGGGCATTGGCCATTATTTATTTTGCTTCCACTTCTAGTTGAGCTTCGGTCACTTTTGGCATCAATTTGGCGTCGGTCTCGACGAATACAAAGAAAACTGCTCCAATGATGAAGGCAAAGGCAACCAGATAGTTCCAGCGTAGCTCTTGTTTTAGGTAAAGGATTGAGAATCCACCGAAGACAATGAGTGTGATTACTTCTTGCATAATTTTCAATTGTGCTGCTGTAAATTGGAAACTACCCATGCGGTTTGCCGGTACTTGAAAGCAGTATTCGAGCAGAGCTATCAGCCAGCTAATTAAGATTGCTTGCCAAATCGGAGCCGACTTGAACTTTAGATGGCCATACCAGGCGAAAGTCATAAAAACGTTTGAGATGGTCAATAGGGCAACAGTCAGAAATGCATTCATCTTAGGTCTTGATCTCCTCTGGTTTTCATCAACTAATTGTCGAATAGACTATTGCTATTCGGCTGTATGATTTTGCATCAAGGTGTCAGACTTTAGGACAGATTAGTTTCTGTACTCGTTTATAGGTGTTTTTAGCTTTCAAGCGCTCGCAAATTGCTTCAAACTCATCTTTGGGGCCGAGCCATTTTAATTCGTTGATGTCTTCAAAGACTGGTACATCAAGCCTTAATGTTGCCAATTGGCGATAGAGTAGAACTTCCTCCCACTGACTAAAGAGCGTAGCTGCTAATTTAGCGGCACCCCTGATTGTTGGCCATTGGGCTAAGTCTTTGGGTATGTCTTCTAAATGCTTGAAGTGGGCTAGTATGGTGGCAGCTCCTTTTTCGCCCCAGCCGGACAGACCAGGGTAACCGTCGGCGGTATCACCAACTAGAGCCAAAAAGTCAGGAATAGAAGCTGGCTTGACACCAAACTTTTCTTCGACGCCGGTTTCGTTGCGAATGGAATTATCGCGCCTGCGATCTAGTTGTACTATTTTAGAGGCGCTGACGCACTGGCATAGGTCTTTGTCAGGAGTGCAAATCAATACTTGATTAACTTCGGCGATTGATGCCGCTTTCACCGCCGCTGCTGCCAGGGCGTCATCGGCTTCAAACTCGATCATGGGCCAGACTTTGACACCGAGGGCCTCTAAAGCAGTCTCTACGATAGCTATCTGCGACATAATTTCGGGCGGTACACCATCACCTGTTTTATAGCCGTCGTAGAGGTCGTTGCGGAAAGACTCTATGACATGATCAGTGGCTACTGCAATATGCGTGGCGCCTTGCTCTAGCATTGATACCACTGAGTTTATTACACCTCTAGTGGCCGCTATTTCTTGACCATTGTCATCCGTTGCATCTGGTAGAGCGTAAAAATGACGATAGAGTTCGTATGTGCCGTCAATTAAGTATACGTCCACCGTTGCCTCCAGAAGTTTTGACAATTTATTTTAGTCTTCTTTGCCGTCAGATATTTTAGGCATTAGTCCTTTGTTTGAGTCGCCTTCGATAACTATGATTCCAGGCAAGAGCTGCTCTAGTTGCTTCTTGGTCTGCTTTCGATAAAGGCCCTCGGGCAGAGTAAGTATTTCAAGCTTTTTGAATTTTTTGAGACTAGCCAAACAATTGCTGGTTAGATCATTGCAAGCGTCAACATTAAGGCGTTTCAGATTCGGAAGTTTGGACAACAGTTCAAGATCGCTATCGGCCATGTGGCAGTCTTTGGTTGTTAGTGATACCAATTTATTCATTTGTGATAGACAGATAAAATCATTTTTGCTCAAATTTGAGTGTCGCAGATCAAAGACTTCAAGGACATTGTAGCGCTGTAAGACCTTGATTAAGACTGACGGCTCTTCTAAGTACTCAAGTTGAAGGGAGCGGATTTGTTTGAGTAGGGTAAATTCTGCCAATTCTTTACTTTTCACAGATTGGCTTATATTTAGTATTGTTAGCCTCTTTAGCGCTTCTAGTACTTTCAGGTCGGCGCTATTGAGCGCGCAGCGCTTAAGATCAAGATGGTCTAGCAATCTTAGATGCGCCACACTAGTTGCCAGTTTAGGATTGCGCGGTGCTACTTCATTGATACTGAACCAGTTGAGATCATCGGGGCTGAACCTGGTTATCAATTCAGGATAGGCTTCAACAAACTGATTAGCC
The DNA here is from genome assembly GCA_913063055.1 of uncultured bacterium. Taxonomy (GTDB): domain Bacteria; phylum Cyanobacteriota; class Vampirovibrionia; order Obscuribacterales; family Obscuribacteraceae. The sequence goes on along the minus strand of CAJXZK010000016.1, from coordinate 20,996 downwards.
TCGAGTTTCGTTTGGCTGCTGGCTGATATACGGTGCGTTCCAATGGCTTCAAATCTATCGCCCTTTAGGCCGTGGTTGTAGTAGAATTTTCCTAGTGAGAATTTTTCAGGGAAGTCGAAAACTTTGAAAAGTTTGCCATTGATATTTTCTGTTCGACTATAGCTGCCCTTGTGGCTAGTTAAGTATTCGTTGACGTCTTTTCTTTCTGGCATACTAATTAGTTCATAGCTCTCACTTGTGTCGTCTTTGGGGCCGGGTACAAGCTGGTCATAAGTGGCTACTGTTTTTGCACTTTTAACCTTGACAGGAAACAACACATAGAGAGTGGCGGCCAGTCCTGTGAGAGCTAGAGCGGCTACTAAGAAGAGCTGCGCTTTTGTTAGCGGTTGTGCTCTTTGTCCGGTGCGATTTTGGGTGTCGTCTAAGTTACTTTCTCTATCAGGCAACCACTGATTTTGGCTGTGTCTGCCGTTCTTTGACCGTTCTCTTGGGCTGACTTTGTCTTCGCCTCTTTCAATGCGCAGCAGTTCGTTGGCTACTTCTGCCAATGATGAATAGCGATCCTCTCGTGATTTTTCCAGCATAGTTGCTATAACTTCTTCTAGCTCAATTGGAAAATCTATATCGGGAGCAATATCGCGGAGCATGGGAGGCTCTTGGGTTTGGTGCAGAGCAGCTGTTTCAACGGCTGATTTGCCCAGAAGTGGTGGCCTGCCTGTCAGCGCCTGAAACATAGTGATGCCTACCGAATACATATCGGTGCGTTGATCTAGCTTGCTGCCCATGCATTGCTCTGGGCTCATATAGAGCGGGCTGCCGAAAACTTCGCCCGGCTTGGTTAACCCCTGCTGCGCCGTGTTGCCATCGTCAACTAATTTGGCTATGCCGAAGTCGACAATTTTCACAGTGCATTGAGCGATATTGTCATCCTTGATGTCGGTCAACATGATATTGCCCGGCTTTATATCGCGGTGAATTATGCCGTGATCGTTGGCGTAAGCTAGCCCCGAGCAGATTTGGCGAAAGATTGGCAGAGCCTCTTCGACCGTTAGTCTGCCGTATTCTTGCAAATAGTCATCGAGGGATTGCCCGACCAGGAAGTCCATAGTAAAGAATGGCGTCCCATCTTCTGTTTGGCTCATGTCATAGATTTTGACTATGTTTGGATGCGCAAGCCTCGCAATTGCCTGGGCCTCGATGTGAAATCGCTTCCAAACTGACTCTGAAAGATGCTCTGTTTTTAGAACTTTGAAGGCTAGAACTTTATTGAGCAGGGTATGCTCGACTTTATAAACAAGGCCCATTGCTCCTTCACCAATAAAGTCTAATACTCTATAGGTACCGGCAATCAATGAGCCTGTCTTAAAGTTATCGCTCAATTTTCAGAACGCCGCCAGAGTTGCCACCAGTGACGTTTCTTTTGACTATTAGCGGAATTCTCAGTTTCACTGCTCTGTTCTTTACTGCTCAGGTCTTCAGTGCTGCCATTAATACTTACAGGCACCGTTGCTGTCTTTTGAAAAATTACTTCAGTGTCGGCATGTTGAGGTTTGGCACTGTCTGCTTGAATTTCCAGGTGGTAGCTTCCGGGCATTAGTTGAAAGCGCGGGGTGTGGAAGGTTGATTCTTGCCCCTTTTTATCAAAAGCTTTGACTGTAAGAGTGGTGAAAGGTTTGCTGGTTTCCACAACCACATCACCGACATAGTAATTGGTCGCGGTCCAGACTGCGATGGTGCCAACAAATCCAATGACAGGAATAGAAGTGGCGACAAAGCTCATTGTTTCTTTTGCTTTGACTATTTTGCTTGGGGCGCCGTCTTTTGCTGAAGCATTAGCAACCATATTTGGTGCTTGGTTAAAAGCTACTTCTTTCTCTTTGTCTTTAACGATTTTGCTCACAATAACTCACTCACTTTTAAGGCTGCGGCGGACGCAGACATAGATGCCAAGTATTCTAACAAAAGCAGCTACTGGGGCACCTTAAGGGTAGCTTATTATGTTACATCTAGTTATTGGAGACATTCAACTCAATGTAGCGCTGCCGCTGGAGGTCTTGTAGTTCCTTAATCTGGGCGGCGCTTAGCAGACCTGGTGATAGCTTCAGGGTTGATAATCGGGGCCAGGTTTTCAATGCCTGCAGGCAGGAACTGTCTAAATTACTGCACTTTTCGAGGTTTAGCTCTTCTAGTCTTGACAAGCTGGTAAGTTGCTTTAGATCGTTATTTGAAACTTTGCTCTTGCTCAAGGTGAGTTTCTTTAGTTTTGTCATCTCGCTCACTGCCTTGATTTCGTCATTGTCTAAAGCGCATTTGCTCAGGACCAGGCTATCCAAGTGATTGCTCTGTTTTAGCTTTTCTAAAAGTGGCAGAAGCTTTTCGCCGTTTTCTAGATCTAAACTTTGTAGGTGGCCGAGAAATTGGCATTTGGAGAGGCTTGTGGAATTGAATTGAGTGTTTGCTAGTCCTAGTGTCTGGAGACTCTTTAGAGCATCGAGACTGGTTAGTTTGTCATCAGGCAAGATTGTTCTTGTTAGACTGAGAATATGCAAGTCTTTCATCTCGCCAATGCTTGTGACCAAGAGCTCCGGGTTGGAAGATTGTCCTTCGAAAATCAAAGACCATAAATCGCCTGGGGCAAAATAGGTCAATAGTTGGGGATAAGCTCGCACGACATCGTTGCAGTGCAGCCGTCGCAGAGTCATCTCTGGCACAATTACTTGCCTTTGTGCTTGAGTTTCAGAAATATCGTTGTGCTCTCCCAGACAGACCAGCTTACCCAAGGAAAAGTCTTGCGGAAAATTGAAGGTCAATTGTTTTTTGCTGGCGACTAGTTTCGATTGCGAAAACTTATTTTCATTGCTTTGCAGAAAGGCTTTTACTGCATCATTGGTTGCTTGATTGAGAACGGGCTGAAGGATAGTAGATATTTGCCGTTTCTTGATTTCCGGTTCAGGTGGTAGATTCCAGGCTCGTCTAACTTGATCTGCTTCTTCCTTTTCTTCTATTTTCGCTTGTATTATTTGAGCTTGCTTCTGCTTGTCTTTGGCCTCAGTGCCAACAATAATTGTTATGGCAATCCCTGCCGCTGCAAGCATGGTGGCAATAGCTGTGAATGCCACTATATTGTTGGTACTGAAGATACTCTGAGGCTTAGAGATGGTCTGACTGTCTTCTTGTAAATCAATATGTTTGTTCGGCACCATGGCTGGTACTTTCCTTAGTCCAACCCCTTTCTCTTTCTCTTCAGAGCGTTCAATCTCTAATAGCTCTTTTGCTACTTCGGCTAGCGAGCTGTATCTATCCTGAGGTCGCTTTTCTAGCATCTTGGCCACTAATGCCTCAAGCCTGGGCGAATATTCGACTTGGTCGGATAGATCGTTCAGCCTGGCTGGCTTAGTTGTTTGGTGCATGATTGTGGTTTCAATTGCTGTTTTACCGAGCAAAGGTGGTTTGCCAGTTAGAGCTTGAAAAAGAGTGATGCCCACAGAATAGAGATCGCTTCGTTGATCAACTTTTTGGCCGTTACATTGTTCAGGGCTCATGTACAGGGGGCTGCCGAAAACTTCGCCTGGTTTAGTCAGGCCTTGAATTGTATTGCCTCTTTCATCGGTGAGCTTGGCAATGCCAAAGTCGACAATTTTTACGAGCTTTTTGCTGATATCTACAGCCTCTGTTTTGTCGGCCTCAGCTCTGTCGATAAGCATGATATTGCCTGGCTTGATATCGCGGTGAATGATTCCTCGTTCGTGGGCATAGGCCAGACCAGCACTCACTTGTCTGAAAATTGGTAGAGCTTCTGCTTCGGTAAGTCGGCGGTTTTCTTGCAGGTAGTCGGCCAGTGACTGACCGATTAGTAGGTCCATAGTATAGAAAGGCACACCATCTTCGCTTTGACTCATGTCGTAGATGCGTACAATATTGCTGTGATCTAGTCTGGCTATGGCTTGCCCTTCAGCGCGAAATCTTTTCCATACTGCTTCAGTGAGATTCTCAGTTTTCAATATTTTCAGTGCAAGCAGTTTGCTCAGGAGCAAATGCTCGACCTTATAGACCAAGCCCATGCCGCCTTCGCCAATAAAGTCAATAATCTTATAAGTGGCACCGAAAATGGTGCCACTTTCAAGCTTGTTCGGATTTGTCATCTAGCCGTCAACGATATTGCTGTATCTGTTCAGAAAATCCTTCTACATCTCGCTGCGGGCCACCCTTGAAGAGCACATTGCCGGAACCATCTAAGAAAACTACGCAAGGTATGCCGCTGACGCCATACTTGGCTGAGAGTTCTTTGGTAGCTCCATCATCTACATTGAGTTCTTCGAATCGTATATCAGAAAACTTAGACTTTGTTGCGCCAAACACGGGCGCAAATGTTTTACAAGGCCCTCACCACTCGGCCCAGAATTCGAGCACTTTCTTCACTTTGCCCATGGCGACTTTCGAACCAGTGCTGCTTTCATGGCTAGGAGCGCTAAATGAAGCGCTTGCGCTAGAACCAGAACCAGAACTAGAACGGGCCCCAGCCAAAGTGGCCAGGCCCTTGGCGGCCAGAGGAACTAGTTGTGGCTGACCGCTGCTAACCACAATTTGGTACTCAGCTTTTGCTTGCCCCAGGTGACCGAGATTTTGGTGACAGAGTGCCAAGTAATAGTGCACCAGGGCGTTAGTTGGGTAGGTGGCGCTCAGGGCCTGGAATGCTGCTAGAGCTTGCGAATACTTGCCGCTATCATAGTCGGCTTTGGCCTGAGGGTACGACGGCGCAGCAAGTGCTGGGCTAAATTGGCAAAAGAAAAGGCCCAGCGAAATAAGGGCACTTAAGCCCGGGCTGCCTTTTCGGGCTTTTGTTTGCGATTTGCGGCTGTACATAAAACCTCCGGTCGAAGCAACGATAGTTTTATAGCTTTGATGATTGCTAGTAGTTAGTTTAGAGGAGCTGTGATAATCCTCTATAATCTCTAATCTGAATTGCGGTTGTTAGTGCCAGTTTTTGAAAGGGGTTCCATGAAAAGGTCTGTAAAAAGTAACTTGACCAAGGGCATTATAACGGCATTGTCATGCAGTGGTCTGCTCCTTGCCAATAGCGCCTTGGCTCTCACCCCACCGCTCAAAGCAGCAATAGATAGCCCTAAAGAACCGAAGATCCCCAGCTTTTCAGTAGATTATCTCGATAAGAGTGTTAAACCTTCAGTTGATTTTTATCGCTATGCCAATGGCAATTGGATTAAAAATAATCCTGTTCCTGCTGACAAGGCTCGCTGGGGAAGTTTTAGCGAATTAGCCGAACGGAACAACTTTCTCATTCACGGCATTTTGAAGAGCGCCAGTGAGGAGAAATATAGTTCTACGTCGACGCCCTCAGCCAGACAAAAAGTGGGAGATTTCTTCGCTTCTGGTATGAATACTGAGCTAATTGAGAAAAAACGTTTTGAGCCGATTAAGTCTCAACTAGACTCTATTGCGCAATTGCAAACAGTCGACCAGATGTTCAAATTACTGGCTGATTTTCACAACCACGGACTCGGTGGAATATTTGCCAGTGGCGTGGACGCCGATGCCAAAGACAGCAGTATTTATGCTTTTCAGTTGATGCAGGGCGGCTTGAGCCTGCCAGACCGTGACTACTATCTAAAAGAGACTTTCGCTACTCAGCGCGCTGCCTATATTGAACACTTGAAAAAAATGTTTGTTCTTTTAGGCGAGAGCAACACTGCTGCTGCTAAAGACGCCGATACGGTTTTTAAATTAGAGAAAGAATTGGCTCAAGAGAGTCGTTCGCGGGTTGATTTGCGCGATCCCATCAAGAACTACAATAAAGTTAAGGCTGTCGACTTAATTTCAGGCAGTAAGGTTGTGCCCTGGCAGATTTACTTCGATGAGCGTGGTATTCACGACTTACCTTATGCTGTGGTCGGCCAGCCCGAGTATTTTGAAGCTTTGAACAAGATAGTGAAAGCTCATTCTCTTGATGAGTGGAAGACCTATTTACGCTGGCATGTTTTGCATGAGGCTGCACCATTTTTACACGATGCTGTTGAAGCCGAAAACTTTAATTTCTTCGGCAAAACACTAAGCGGCCAAGAACAACAAGAACCGCGCTGGAAGCGTGTTGCAAAAGTGATTGATCGTGAAATCGGAGAGGCCCTTGGTCAACTCTATGTCGAGAAATATTTTACTGCTGATGCCCGGCAGCGCATGGCCGAATTAGTGACTAATTTGCGAGAAGTGTTTTCAGAACATTTGCAAAAGCTTGATTGGATGAGTGAGGCTACTCGCAAGAAAGCTATGGTTAAGTTCGAGCGCTTTGTGCAGAAAATCGGTCATCCGGATAAATTTCGTGATTACTCAGCAGTTGTTATCAAAAGAGATGACTACTTTGGCAATGTGATCAGGGCTGATGCTTTTGAAGTTGCTAGGCAAATTGCCAGAATTGGCAAACCCGTTGATCGCAGCGAGTGGATGATGACACCGCCCACTGTCAATGCTTATTTCAATCCTACTATGAATGAAATAGTCTTCCCTGCTGGCATACTGCAGCCTCCTTTCTTTGATATCACCATGGATGATGCTGTCAACTATGGTGGTATTGGAGCAGTGATTGGCCATGAAATCACCCACGGTTATGATGATGAAGGCCGACATTTTGACGCTGATGGCAATTTGACTGAGTGGTGGACAGAGAGTGATACCAAGCAATTCGATGACCGCGCTCAAAAAGTTGTTGAAGAGTACAATAGCTTTGAAGCCCTGCCTGGGCTGCACGTAAATGGCAAGCTCACTCTCGGTGAGAACATTGCCGATTTGGGTGGCGTCAGTATCGGTTACGATGCACTGCAGCGAGCATTGAAGAAAGATCCAAGCAAGCGCAAGAATATTGATGGTTTTACCCCTGAACAAAGGTTCTTTCTATCGTTCGCTCAGCTCTGGCGTATCAATATTCGCGAAGCTGAGCAAAGAAGACTAATTACTGTAGATCCCCATTCACCAGGGCCATTCCGTTCTGTTGGCCCGCTGGTAAACTTCCAAGAGTTCTACGATGCCTTTGGTATTAAGTCTGGTGACCCAATGTGGCGTGAGCAAGAGAAGCGAGCAAAAATTTGGTAGTTAGCTCTGGGCTGATAATCTCATTGAAAGTCAGGCCAAGAGTTTAGTGCTAGAGTCCTTGTGACTCTTTTCTCACTATTTTGATATTGGCAAAGCGTTTGCGAAAGCGCCCAAGCATCTGATCTGTGGGAACATCAGGGCTGACGTATATTTTGCGCAGGCTTATGCTCGTACCTAGATCAAAGAGTGCTTCGGGCTCGTATTTTGCTTTGTCCAGGCTTAGTGAGAATAAGCTCTTTATTTGGCTCAACTTTTTCATCGCATTGGCTGGCAGTGTGGCAGCGCGCAGGTCAAGTTGTGTCAATTTGGGAAGAGTCGTAAGCAGTTGCAAATCCGCATCACTTAGTTTGAGACCTCTTAGTTCCAGGTGATAGAGCAGTTCGCTGTTTGCTAAGGCTTGCAAGATTTGAGAGTGTCCTTCAATTTGGTCTAATTGTAGAGATCTTAATTGCGGTAGAAGGCTAAGTTCTTTAATGCTATCGACGTCAAATTTAGTCTGCTTTAGGGTCAGTGATTGTAAGTGTTTTAGCTGACCTAGACCCTTTGTGTATTTTGCATCAAGATCACAGTCTTGCAATGTAAGCCACCTTAAATTGCGCCAGTTCGCCAGGGTTTCAATTGCTGGAAGGCGGTTGGCTCCTTTTAAAGTGAGACTAGCTATGGCATCGTCATCAAAGTGCTCGTATATTTCAGGGAAATTGGTTATTTTACTTCCGCCAGTAAAGCTTACCGGCTGGATGTCAGGCCAAATTATCTTACCCTGGGCTGGTTGCTCGAGGCGCTTGCTTGAACCCGTGCTGACCTTGATCATCTTTTCGATGGCTTTATTGGGAGCAACATAACCGATGGAAGTATCGCTCGGAAAGTTGAAGACTCGGTGCTCTTTCCCTTCTATTTCTTCGATCTCGGAAAGGGCTTTGTTTGACCGTTTGATGCAAACTTCTAGGTCGATTTTTTCTGGAACCGCAGGCATTTTTTCTTGCATCAGCTTTACACTGGCATTGCGTCTTTGGGCTTCTGGCGAGATTGTGCCTGGAAGATCTGCAGTGTCGACTTGCCGCCTTTGTGTTATTGAATTGAGTTGCAAGGCCGCAGCTACAATTGTGCCAGTGACAATCAGAGTAGAAATTGCGGCAATAATAAGCCATTTCGTTTGATTCCCACCCTGGGCAGCGGTGCTGGTTATTGTGCTGGTTGTTGTTGTGTCATCATTATTTTTGTCACTCTGAAAATGGCCTGGGCGGTCTGCTTCTTTGTCTCTTTTATCTGGCCTTAAGTCGCCACTTTCAATGGTGTCGAGTAACCGAGCAATCTGCTCGACATTGGCGAAACGGTCCTCCGGGGCCTTTTCCATGCATCTGGCGATGATGCGGTTGCAAGCATTGTTCTGACCAGGGCTAAAATCAGGGCGCTTTATTTCAGGCACTTGGTCTACTTGATGGGCCATCATGGTCTCAATAGCTGTGCTGCCCTTAAACGGCGCGTGGCCAGTCAGGGCCGCATACATAGTGCAGCCCAGTGAATAAATGTCAGTCGCCGCTGTGACGGCCTTTCCTTCTGTCTGTTCTGGGCTCATATAGGCTGGGCTGCCAAAGACTTCGCCTGGGCGCGTAAGACCTTGCAGGTTTTGACCTTCACTACCAGTTAGTCGGGCTATGCCAAAGTCGACTACTTTTGTACTTCTTGTATGGGAACTAGAACCAGAAGCAGAACCAGAGCTAGACTGCACCATAAATAGATTGGATGGTTTTATATCGCGGTGCACAATGCCTTTGCTGTGAGTGAGCTGCAGTGCTGCACAGACTTCTTTGAAGGACTGTAAGAACTGTTCCATCGGCATGCTTTGAGACTGAATGTAGTCGGCCATTGATTGACCCTCAAGCAATTCCATTACATAGAATGGGCAACCCTTTTTGTCCACACCCATGTTGTAGATTTGCACAATGTTTGGATGGTTTAGCTGAGCTAAGGCTCGGCCTTCCAGCTCAAAGCGACGCCAGTTGATTTCGCTAACTTGGCTGGGCGGCAATAGTTTTAGGGCGAAAATACGGTCCAGTTGAAGATGTCGAGCCTTAAATAGCACGCCCATGCCACCGCTGGCTAAAAGCGACAGTAAAACATAGCTCTCGCCGACAATATCGCCTATGGCATATTGAATAGATGTATTCGCCTGGGAGGTGAATACAATTGTTTTATTTTCGCCGCTAATTTGATCTTCAGGTGTGTTCAAAATGGGCCATTCTTTTCACAACATAAAGGTATTGTGTAAGAAGTATAACCTTGGGGCGAAGGGTATTATTATCCCTTGTGTTGATTGCGGTTTTTAGCTTGCTCAGAGGTCAAAAGAAAAAATGCTGACTATAGCGAAAGCTCAATTCAAGAGTTTTCCCGGTGCCGGTGAAGTCGCCAATCAACCATTTGTGATGGGTAGTGAGACTTTTCTTGGGCCATTTAAATCTTCTGTTGAAGTTAATGACGCCCCAGGCCTAATTGCAATCTTCAATGCTGATTCAATGCAGCTACTTAACCTCTATCAAACTGTCAGTGTCAGAGCCTCAGCCGTGCTTGAAATAGGAGCTGCTCCCGAGAACACTACAGTCGCCTTTGCTGTGCACTATACGGAGGGTATGGCTGCTCATAGCAGAAGTCGTTTGGCTTCGACAATTTTGGCTGAACTATCTATATAAGTACCAATTGTTGGCGCTGATTTAGGCTTCTATTTTGGGCTGCTCTTGGTTACCCGATATACCCTAGGCCTAAGCAAATAAGCAAAAAGCCGAGGCGCTTGACCTCGGCTTTAATAGTAACTGTGCATACAGGAGAGACAGGTGCAAAAGCCGCTATCTCTATCCTGTTATGACTTCTTGACTATGGCTTTTGCAGTTCAGGTTGCCAGTCGTCGAGAATAGCGCCTTCTACAGGGCAGGCTGAGAGGCAAGCGCCGCAGTCAATGCAGGTACTGTCGTCAATAGTCGGATATTTGTGACCTTTGACATTGGTTTTTTCTGTCCAGTGAATACATTCAACTGGGCAAACTGGAATACAGTCGCCTACGCCTTCACAGATATCGCTTACGATGGTATATGACATTTCGCTCTCCTTAGTTATCGCTGTCAGAGACAAGTGGTTCGCTGACGAGCCCTATCTTTCTTTTCCCATTAACGACCCCTACTAAATTTGCTCAAGCGCTAGGCTAATGCCGAAAAATAATAGTGGGATTGAAAGTGTGGCCAGATAATCGCATCATCGATGGTCTCCTCTCTGATTTTCCCACAATTGGAGCCTTTATTGCACTTAGGTCTTAACTCTCACCTTTATGTGAAGATTGACATTCATTCTCAAAATCGACAAAGTTGATTGATGCCCCCGAATTACTTGCTCTGTAAGGGTTCTAGCCTCTTGGGCCTAAAATTGGCGCTGTCATCTTCTCTTGGCTTTTCTGCCTTCACCCTTGGTGGCTACTTTCTTACTTCTGCTCTTCTTTTACTGTAGTGACCAAGGGGTGTGAGCCGCTACGCTCTTGCTTTTAGGGCTCTTGGTCAATAACAGCTAAGTGTTTCTGTGCAGGTTTAGAAAACTATTGGCCAGCGATTGGTCTGCAAGTATTCTCAATACTAGATGACAGCATTTGCACTAACGCAACAGCTGGTTGCGATAGCGTGGCAAATCGCGCCCAGATTAGAACACATTTTATCTTTGGCTGCAAAGTGTCAGGCCTTGGCTTCCAGCGATTTGTCTTTGTCATTAATGGTTTCTTTGCTGAAAAGCGAGCCTATGGCCATAGTGGTCAAGGAGCCGAACATTACTCTCCAGGGAAAGGCAATTTGTGGCAAACAGGCTACAAGGGTAGCTCCGGCGACCATAGCAATTAAATTGCCGCGGTCACTGCCTCTTTTGCTTAGTAGTCCAAGTAAGAAGACTCCGAGCAAAGAGCCATAGGTGTAGCCGAATATACCTAGAACAATGGGGATAATGCGCGATGTGGGATGGTCTATTACAAAGTAGGCCGTGGCACTGGCCACCAGGATCATCAGGAATGCAAAGACAAAAGTCAGTTGCCGTGCCGCTTTTACTTCAGCTCTTTGGGCGCCAGGCTCATTGGCTTCAGCCCCTGAGCTGTGGCTAAAGTCACGGGTGGCGCTGGTTGAAAGGGCATTTAGAGCTGCACTAAGAGAGCCCATGGCCGTGGCAAATATGCCGGCAATTAAAAGACCGCGCAAGCCCACGGGCATTTTTGTCAAAATGAAGTAGGCAAAAATCTCGCTGTTTTTTTGCGGCAAGCTGGGGTCTGGCTGTTGTTGAAAGAAAAGGTGTAGCAATATGCCAATAGTGAGAAAGATGAAGCCGATTGGTAAATCAGCCAGACCTGACAGAATTAGCGAAAGTCTGCTCTTCTTGTAGTCTTGAGCCGTGAGCATTCTTTGCACCATGTCTTGATCGGTGCCGTGGGTGGCCAAGGTGGTAAAGGTTGAACCTAGAAATGCCGCCCAGATAGTGTAGTCGGCACCGAGGACGGCTTTAATGTTTTGCCATAAGCTGGCATCTGGTTTTGTGCCATTGATGAAAAATGGCATTGGCGTATGGCTGTAAAAATACTGAATTGATTTTACCCCTTCAGGCATATTCAATAGCAGTACAACTATTGCACCACTGGCGCCACCAAGCATGACAGTTGCTTGAATGCAGTCTGTCCAAACCACCGCTTTAATGCCACCAATGGAGGTGTAAATAGCCGTGATTATGGTGATCGATATTATTGCTAACAGATAGACAGCTAATTCTTGTGCCTTGGTTGGTGCCGAGCCTGTAATTAAGGTAAAGGCCACTGCCAGAATTATTGCTGATACGTATAGACGGGCACCAGATGCCAATACCCGCGTTACTAAGAACGTTGCCGAAGCAGCCAATCTTGTGGCTCGACCAAAACGTGTCTCAAGATATTCATAAATAGAATAGACATTGAGATCAAAAAAGGGCTTTATAAAGAGGAAGGCAACAATAATGCGGCCAAGTACAGTGCCGACTAAAATTTGTAAATAAGAGTAATTGAGTAGCTTAAAGCCTTCGCCGGGAGCGCCTAAAAAGGTCGCAGCACTTGTTTCTGCCGCAATAATTGAAGCCAGTACCGCCAGCCAGGGCAGAGAGCGTCCGCCAAGGGCAAAGTCTGCGAGGGTGTTCTCCCGCTCGCCAAATTTAAGGCCCACATACATAATAATGACGAAATAGAGACCAATGATTGTTAGGTCTATTAGCCAGGTCGCATCTATTGGCATAAGCTGGTAATTTTAGCAGTATCATTAGTGTTTTAGGCGATAGTGCCCATGAAGTCTCAGGTTGCAATTGAAAAGCATGTAGCAGCTCTCAAGAACTGCACCCTTTGTCCGTTGATGGTGGGTCCGGTGGTGAGCCACCACGCTCTACTCTCAAAGGTCTATATGATTGGTCAGGCACCGGGACCCCACGAGGGTTCATTTGGTAAACCATTCGCCTGGACGGCTGGAAAAACTCTATTTCGCTGGTTCTCTACCATTGGTTTAAATGAAGAGCAGTTTCGCTCTCTTGCCTATATGGCTGCAGTTTGCCGTTGTTTTCCGGGCAAGACCTTAAGTGGAGGGGATCGGGTGCCTAGCCCCGTCGAAGTAGCCAATTGTTCAGGCTGGATGGCGGCAGAATTCGAAATCTTGCAACCACAGCTTGTTATACCGGTAGGCAAGTTAGCAATTGAACAGTCTTTAGGCAAAGGTCAATTGGTAGATGTTATTGGTCAAAAGTTTGAGAAAACTTTGTTCGGCGTAGATTGTGATGTGATACCACTCCCCCATCCTTCTGGTGCCTCAACTTGGTTCAAAAAAGAACCCGGTATTTCGCTTCTACACCAGTCTCTGCGGGAGATTTCTTTGCATCCAGCCTGGCAGGCTCTCCTGCAAGGAATTGAGTAGGGGCGATGAATAAGAGACAGACCGTAAACTGTTTTTGCGCCAGTGGTGCAGTATTATCTTCCATTTTTTTGTCTGCCGATTTGTCTTTGGCTCAGTCTTCTAGTAAGCCATTGCCTACTCCTGTGTCTAAGCCCGTAGCAGCAAAGGCAAAAATGTATGAGCGTGAGCTAGTTTTTCCCAGTCAGTTTTCTCTCGGTCGCCTTTATGTATATAAAGACCCCCTTAGCCCGCATCACTTTGCTCACAGCAAATTAGTGGCCGAGTCGCTCGGGCAGTTTGTTGGCGAAGCAAAAGGAACAGTCAAAATAAAGTTACCAAAGCATGCGGTGGTCTACTTAGTGGCGTCTTATCAGCTCACTGAACAACCTGAAGTTTTAAGCAAGCTTGATGCCAATATTGTCGATTGCCTGAGCTTTGCCAGCACAGGAATCATGTCTGATTTGACGAAGACAATTAAGCCCTTGTCGCATTTGACCGGTTTGCGTTATCTTGATTTGTCAATTTCAGAGCTGTCTGATCAGTCTTTAGTAGCCCTGAAAGCCCTGACCAACCTTGAGCGCTTAAATCTATCCATGGCTGGCATAGATGGTACTTGTCTCAAAGAATTGAGCGGTTTGAAAAAACTAATTGCTCTTGAGTTAACATCAAACATGCTTGACTCTAAGGCCTATGGATACCTTAGTAAGTTTGACAGTCTAATGACTTTGCACCTCAATCGCTGTGGTGTTAAAGACAGTGATATGGCAGAGATCTCTAAACTGCATAATTTGAAATTACTTGGACTTGCTCAGAACTTGATCACGGCAAAGGGAATCGCCTATATTCCTCGAATGAATTCTTTGAGTATCCTTTCGTTGACTAATGATAAGTTGACCACTGCTGATCTTCTTTTGCTAAAGGGGGCAAGACTATCTACCCTCAATTTGCCAGAGGCTGTCTATAGCCCCCAAGATTTAAATCTACTGCGGCGCGCCTTGCCAGGTACTAAGCTGGTTTGCCGCAATAGTAAAGTTGGGGACTACGAAAAAACTCTCTATGGACCATTGCATTAGCTCTGTCTATTTCATGTCTACTTGGCTTGGCATAATGCTTGCATCGGACGTCGCAAGAGGAGTTTTTTACCATGCCGAATCCAGACTTAGTAACTGAATCAAGCACTTTTAGAGCAGGCAACGACAATCGTGATACTAGCGCTGCCAGTGCCTTGTCTCGCGAATTGTGGGGTGCTATGGGTGCCGTCGGTAAGGGCCTTGGTAGCAATGATTCGACCTTGGCCATGGGGGCAAAACTTGTTGGCGGTGCCGCTTCTGATGCCGCTTCTCAGAACCGCGGTGATAGAGAAATCGATGGCAACAAGAAACCAATGACTCAACCACCATTTACAATCGAGCAGCGTGAAAATGGCAATCGCCTTAACAATGGGCACAAGCATCATAGAGAAGATATGTGCATCGATCTTACTATCAATATTGACCTGGGTTCTTCCAAGAGCCATCAAGGTTTTAATCCTGGTGATAAGTTGCCTCATGGTGATATCCGGCCAACTTATCAGCCGAGCTGGCCCCGACCAACTGGTCACGAGAGAGTGCCTTCAAACAGCAAGATTGATCAAGGATATGGTCAGTATTTAGAAAAGCTCGAAGATAAAGCAAAGTAGTTTATTGCTAGAAACAAAAACTAGAAAAGTCAGGGCTAAGGCTGTTTTCAGTCACCAGCTCTGACTTCTTCTTCTTCTTCTTCTTCTTCTTCTTAGCTCTGGCCTTTGCTTAGCGGAAGCGTGAGCCAGAATACGCTGCCCCATCCAGGCGCGTTCTTTACGCCGATATCGCCGCCGTGAGCTTGCACAATCGCTTTGCATATGGCTAAGCCAAGCCCGGTACCTTGCTTCTCTGTCGCAGCATTGACATTGCCTTGTTTGAATTTCTCGAAAATTACTGCGGCTTTTTCAGCTGGTACTCCTGGGCCTTGATCCATAACAGCGATACGAACCATCTGTTTGTCTTTCTCAGCCACAACTTTTACCGCACCTTTTTCTGGTGAGTATTTTATGGCATTGTCGAGGAGGTTTTGAAATACATCAATTATGCGACTACCATCGCAGTCAACTTGTAGATCGCAGCCTTCCATCTGAAAACTTAGCGCCTTTGCTTCAGCCTTGCTTTGCACCGCTACACTGGCCCGACGAATTAAGTCAGCAACAGTTTCTTCGCCAAGATTCAGTTCGATTGTGCCCGATTCTAGTTTGTCAATTTCAAGGAATGAGTTGATCAATTGCACTAGTCTGCCAATGGTGGCAGCACTTTGGGTAGCTCTATGTTTGCCTCTCTCAGTTAGCTCCCCATAGGTATTCTTGCAAAAGAGATCGAGGGTCAACTGCAGTGATGCAAGAGGCGCCCGCAGGTCATGAGTAGCCATGGCTGTCAGCTCTCGCTTCAACCTGGCCGTCTTGTTTATTTCAGTGACATCGTGTGCGACGCAAAAATATGACTTTTCTTCTTTGTCAAAAACTGCAGACCACATAATTTCTTTGAGGTCACCATCTTTTGTTTTCATAGTGAGCAGAAATGGTTTGTTTTCTTTCTTCTCTGCTAGCTCTTTGAAGGTCGCCCGAATTTTTTGTGGGTCATCACTGCATATTGCAGCCAATGGTTTTTCTAGTACTTCTTCAGGAAGATAACCAAGAATTTTGGTGATTGCCTTGTTGACTGTGGCCAGCTCGAAGTAGGTATCGATAGAGCAGATGATTTCAGAGGCATTTTCTGTTAAGGCTTTTTCTCGGCGTCTTAAATCGGTCAGGTGAAAGGCCATATCGTGGAAAATGCGGTCAAGTTGCGCAATTTCATCGTTGCCCTTGAGCACCGGGGCAATTGGTTTGTCGTTAGCGAAGTCGATGGCGTTTTTGCTGATAATTTTGAGGCGATTAGCAATACTGCGGTTGAAGATGAGAACCAAAAGTATTGAAATGAATATGCTTACCACCACAGCAGCGGTTGATAGCCTTTGCACATCCCGTCTCAAACGCTCTTGTTCTGCGCGCTGCTCTTCTGCTTTCTTGATTTGAATTGCCGAGACCCTGTCGCCTTCTTCGTTGCATTCGATGATAATCGCCTGTAGCTTTTCTAAGCAGCGCATGAAAGCAAATTGGTCGGCTCTTCTTGCCGCTGCTTCGCCTTCGTCAAGAGCGACATTGACTTTCTCAACGCTGGCATTGAACTGCCGCAGACTACTAGTGTCGAGATCGCCCCGGCTCATTAGCAAGGCTCGGTCTTTTTTCAATTTTGCCAGGGATCTATGCATTCTATTGATTTGGCTAACATCGCGGTTGGCAACTGCTAGCCCGAGTGCTGCTGCTGCGTCGGGATATACCTTGGTCTGCAGGTTAACTATTTGCAGGACGCCGCGGGTTTGATTCTCCAGTTGATAGGCCTTGTCAAGTTGAGCCAGGCTTATGTTTGAGGCAGTGAGAAAGAGAACCTCAAAAAATAGAGGAACTAGTATGAGAACAAAGGCTTTGTGTGATAAATTGAGGCTTCGCACTGGTTTCCCGCAACGTAATTAGCTGTTCTGAACCCTCGAGAGTTATGGCCAAAATTCTTTTAATTGAAGACGAAGCCGATACTGCGGAGGCAATTACCGATGGCCTTGAGTTCGCAAATTATACCGTGGAGTGGGTTGACTCTGCCCCAGAGGGTTTGCAACGACTTTTTATCTATGACTACGACCTGGTCATCCTAGACTGGAACATCAAGGCAGACAGCGGCCTGGCTCTTTGCGCTGAGTATAGAGCCCGGGGCGGCGTCGTGCCAATTTTATTTGTCACAGCCCGCGATGCCATTCAAGATAGAGTGGCCGGCCTAGATACTGGAGCCGATGACTATCTGACCAAGCCTTTTTCGTTAGATGAATTGCTTGCGAGGGTTTCGGCTATTCTCCGGCGGCCGCGCTCGGCCAAAATATTTGACGTACTTACAGTTGGTGACTTAAGCCTTGATCGCAAATGTGGCCTGGCAAAAATTGGTAGCAAAGAAATTACATTGCATGCCAAAGAGTTAGCTCTGCTCGAGTTTTTCATGCGTCATGAAAATCAGTTCTTCTCTGCTGAAGAGTTGCTAAATAGACTGTGGAGTTCAGAGTCTGATTCGACCGAGCAAGCTGTGCGAAAGTGTGTTGGTCGGCTGCGCCAGAAGCTTGATGCTGAGCTGGCCCCTGGCTATATTGTCAATGTCAAAAATCTCGGCTACAAAGTATCTAAGCCTGACCACGCAGCGGTCAGCTCTGATACAGGTAATTCAGATTTAGGCAACATAGATTAGCTCTTGCCGCGTCAGGTTGTGAGCAGCAACCTTGTGGTCGCCGACAATTGCATTGACTTCAGGAGTTAGCTCGCGAAATGATTGCCCTTGAAAAGGTTAGAGAACTGGTAATTGAGCCTCTCAGCGAGAATCGTCCTGCTTATGTCGTATCGGCAAGCGGACTTGTCAGGCTGGAAAATCGCATCTTTATTGTGGCTGACGACGAATTGCATCTTGCTGAGTTTGACTTGAGAAGCAGTCAGCCTGGTCGCTGGTTCAGGCTCCTTCCTGGTATGCTTCCGAGCGATTACAAAGAACGAAAGAAGCAGAAGCCCGACTTAGAAACAATAACGCGCATTCAACCAGACACCTACGCCGCTGGTGGTGCACTGCTGGTGATGCCCTCGATGTCACGTTCGAATCGCGTTAACGGAGCCATGCTCCACTTAGAGAAGGGGCAGGTTAGTGCTGAATCTCCAATACCAATTGACTTTTCTGACATTCGTAATAAACTCACCGCGTCAATTGATGGGCTGAACGTCGAAGGTATAGCTATTCAGAAGAAAGTGACAAAACTCTTTCATCGCGGTAGCAAGACTAAAGGGAAAAGCGTGGTTGTCGAACTCGATACCGAAGCTTTTTTGCACGACTTGCACGATACTCACAGACCAAGTAGTACATGCATTTCTAGTTTGAGAGAGTATGACCTCGGCGATATTGAAGGAGTGGGGCTGTCTTTTACTGATGCAGTGCCAATGTCAGATGGGCGCATAGTATTTTTAGCCGCCGCTGAGGCCACCGATGATGAATATCAAGACGGCGCAAGTTTAGGTTCATCATTAGGAATTATGAAAGGGAACGGTGACATTGAGAGCATTGTTCGCATTGCTGGTCGCGAAAAGTTTGAAGGTATATGCGCCGATTATTTGAGTCATGGAATTCACTCCGGAATTAGTTCAGATGCTGTTATGCGCACTTTGGAGATTCTGCTTGTGTCCGATACCGACAACGAAAAGGTTCCTGCAAATCTCTACCGGGCATCTGTAAGTTTAAGCTGAATAGATAAAGGCAATGCAAAATGATAGGAATAATTGGCGCCACTGGATTTACCGGTCGACTGGTCGCCAGCGAACTGATAGAACGTAAGGCAGAGTTTTTCATTACCGGTAGAAACGAGCAGGCCTTGCGGACCATGTCGCAAGACCTGGGCGGCGTGCCTTTTCGTGTAATAGATGTGCAAGACCGCTCAACATTCAAGGCTTTGGATGGTTGCAAGATCATCATAAATTGCGCCGGACCATTCACTGATTTTGGCGAACCGATTGTTCAAGAAGCAATTGCGCGGCGCGCTCATTATCTCGATACCACTGGCGAACAAGGCTTTATAAAGCTGGTTTATGACAAATATCATGAACAGGCAAAGGCTGCTGGAATTGTTTTGGTGCCAGCTTGTGCCTACGAATTTGCCATTGGTGATGCTATGGGGGCCCAGTTGTGCAACGACTTTGCTCAATGCCAGTCAATTGAGTTCGTTTATAGCTTGGAAGAAATGAGCACCAGCCCTGGTACCCGCAAGAGTATCGTGCGGGCCTTTGCTGCTTCAGGCTTTTATTTGAACAAAGGACAATTGGTTGAAGGCAGACCTGGTGCTCTATCTCGAAAGGCTCATATTGATGGGAAAGCTTTTTCGATCGTGTCATTTCCTGCAGGCGAGGCTCTAATGCTGCCCCGTCACACGAATGTGCAAGACGTGAACACCTACTTCACCGTTGCAGCCCCACCGATTTTGCTTAAAGTGTCGGCAGCTTTTGGTCAGCTGCTAATGAAGGTGGCCGGTGACTTTATTGTCAAAAGAACTTCAGCCAAAGTGCCATCCGTCACTGAGCGTCAGAGCACCACATTTCTAATTCAAGCAAGCACAACAATCAGTGGGTCATCCCCTTGTATCACGGTCAAAGGCAATGACCCATATTGGCTAACGGCGCTAATTATTTGTGGCGCTGTTGATCATTTGTTGAGCAACCCACCAAGCCAGTTCGGTGCAATCACACCGGCGATGATAGGTGGAGCCAAGCTGATTAAAGAGTTGCTTGAGAAGTCAGGAGCTAAGTGGATCGCTAAGAGTTAACGTGTTAGCTTAGCCTTCGCCAGAGAAGCCGTTAGGAAGCTTGAGGCTGGGGTATCCGTTCATGGGAATAAGCCGACTGGTCTTCAGGCCTGCAGCATCGTTCAAGTAGCTATCTAGCAACTCGGCTAGCTCACCATCGGCAAAGTGTGTTTCAGGAGCGTTGGCTTTGCGCAAATCAGCATTTAGTGGATTTTTCTCGCCAACGTGAGCCTTTATTTCACTTGTGGCGGCAGCCGTGGCCTTGAATGCCTGTGGCCTGCTAGTTCTTTGCTTTCCCATTTAACCTGTCAGTTCCCATTCACTAATTAGTCTTGCATTGGACTACAGTACTATACTTGTATCTACTCTGGAGGATTCATGTCGAACACACAGGCATTGATAGCTCAGGCTTACTCGGCCTTCAATCATCGCGATATTGATGCTGCGCTGGCGCTTATGAGTGAGAATGTTAGCTGGCCCAAGGCATCCGAAGGCGGACGTGTTGTTGGGAAAGATGAGATTCGCTCTTACTGGACCCGTCAGTGGATGGAGTTTAATCCGCACGTGGAGCCAATTGAGATAATCGAGCAGGGAGGCGGTATTGCTAAGGTTAGAGTGCATCAGCTTGTAAAAAGCCTTGATGGCAACTTACTCTCTGATAGTGAAGTGTGGCACGTTTACACTGTCGCTAGTGGCCTGATTGAACGCATGGACCTTATGGAAGGCGATGAGAACTCTGGCACTGCGCCATCTGCAGCATTCTCGAAGCATTAGTAAATCGAGATGCGAGGATACGTAGGCGTTAAAGAATGGCGAGAGCGTCTTCGGGCCGTACCTGAATTTATGCAGAATCCGGAGTCAGTCGACGCCGCAGTTGTTTGGTCGCTCTCTGTTTCGGCGGCGCCGGAAT
Source organism: uncultured bacterium (assembly GCA_913063055.1). Lineage (GTDB taxonomy): Bacteria > Cyanobacteriota > Vampirovibrionia > Obscuribacterales > Obscuribacteraceae. The sequence goes on along the minus strand of CAJXZK010000016.1, from coordinate 650 downwards.
ACCTTAGATTGATTACTTCATCTCCCGAACAATTGCCAGGTCAAACAGAGATTGAAGAATGAAATTCGAGAAACAGGTTGTACTTTCTCTTATTCGCGAGATGAAATGGCGAGATTTGCTAAGGAGATCATTCGGTGCGCTTGGGCATCATTACAAACTGAATCCGCCACTTTCGGTGGAAGTTCTAAGAGAGTTCGAGGTTAAACACTCTTTGGTTTTGCCTGCCGACTATAGATACTTCCTAACCGAAATCGCAAATGGTGGGGCTGGGCCGTTCTATGGCGTTTTTCCATTCGGGCAGCAGGAGGATGGTCAAGAATGGAAGGGAGGGCATCTTGTCGGAGACCTTAAAAAGCCGTTCGTACACGAACAAGCCTGGAATGAGGGTGGGCAAAAATCTTGGCGTGCATCTGTCATGAATGGTGCCATACCGATCTGCGCAAAAGGTTGTGCGTCGCGGATCTGGCTCGTAATTAATGGTCCACAAGCTGGCTATGTTTGGGGCGATGATCGTGCGGATTTCAAAGGCATTTACCCCCTTCAAGGCGAAAACGGAAAACAACTTAGCTTCTCAGCTGTCTCTTATACACATCTCCGAGCCCACGAGACCGTACTAGATCTCGTATGCCGTCTTCTGCTTGACAAAAAAA
>CAJXZK010000015.1 GCA_913063055.1 uncultured bacterium | reverse complement strand
GGTAAGATGGCCGCCCACGTTGACTATATCCAGCACCGAGCAGGGCCAGACAGAGGAGGGGGTGATGGCCGACCTATTTTTGATGCTTCGAGGGCAAGCATTAGAAGTGACGAGGTTAAGCATGGGATAAGGGAGGTTCTTGACGAGAGCAGGCAGCGCAGCCCACTGATTGCACACAAGCTGATTCTCAGCCCCGGCTTGAATGCCGTTGACCTGCGAGATTACACCAGAGAGATCATGGACAAACTAGGCAGCGAGAAGGGCCTAGATTTGACTTGGTACGCGGTGAAGCATGAGAACACAGAGAATAATCACGCCCATGTTGTTGTTCTAGGGCGTGACAAGAACGGTGTTGAGGTCTCGCTTAGTAAGCGAGACCTAGATCGAATCAGGGATATTGGGGATCGATATATTGAGAGGGAGCACCAGCTGGAGCGGTACTTGCAGCGCGAGAGTGACCGGGCGTTGTTGAGCCGTAACTATGACCGCGAGGGCGACCTCGAATTTCAAAGACTGGTTGGTGATGTTTACCGCAAGCGCGATGAGCTGGAGCCAGCAGAAGGCAAGGAACGTGATAGCGGCCGAGAAGACAGCGATGCAAGAGAAAGAGAAGAGGAACAGTCAGTAAAGCAGCGCTCTGATTCAGGATCTAAATCTAGTTCTGGGGTGGATTCTCTCAGCGGTAAAAAGCGCAAGTATATTGAGTGGTCACAAGAGAAAGCTGTAGAGAAGCTACCGGCTGATGAGAAGATTGTTGCTGATGGCAAGACGTATAGCCGCTTTAGCTCGTCAGAAGATTTAGAGAAGTTAGATGAGTATCTGAAGGCAGATTATTCTCATTATTTGCCAAAAGAGCAATATGGGATGCTTGGCACTTGGCGAACGGCCAAGGAGAAGTACGGAGACGACTACTACGAGAAGCAGGCTAAGTACAAGCACGACAAGAAATACAATAAAGGCTATGACAAAGAAGGCTATGACAAAGATGGCAAGGCTGCTCGTGACATTGAAGAGCACAGGTTGCTAGATAAAGAGCTTAGGCGGAGCTTGAATATTTCTGATAGCCGCTATCAGAAGATGAGCCGTCAAGAATACAAGTATGTGAGTCGAGGGCGACTGACAGAAGAGCATGTTCACTATTCGAGCATTCAGAATATTGCGCGGCTGGAGCTTCTGAAAGAGAAGTTTCCAGAGCGAGCGCAAGAGTTTGATAGTGAAATAGCAGAAGTGCGTAAGTACGACGTTCAGCAATTGAAAGACCGCGGCTGGGAATCTTTTGACGAGCTCGTGAATGGCAAGCCAGCGGAGCGGGCCAAATGGCGCAAGCAGGACGAGAAAGATTCAAAAGAACAAAACGGCGAGCACAAAGACCCAAGTCGTGAAAGTCTTGAGGATGATGGCCCTGATAGCAAGAATAAAGACCTCGACAGAGAAAACAGAACAGGCAAAGAAGATAAAGAGGCAAGCGAAAAGTCGGCTTCAGAAATTGCCAAAGAACCAGGCAAAGAGCTTGATCGTTCTGAGGGAGAGCAGTTTGGACAAGGCCAGGCTAGAGAGAAAAGTGCTGGTCGTGATCAGTCTGCTGCCGATGCCGAGACGAGAAACTCGATGGAGGCTCATGGCCGAGTAGAAAGCATCCAGCAAGACCAGAGCCGAGATGACAAAGAGCAGGATCGAGGGGATGATGATAGTGATATGGGAAGAGGCCGTTGATTTGTAGCTAGCCACAGTTAGCAGCTTGAGAAAAGCAGGAAGCCCAGGAGACCTTTTGATTTCGTAGAAAGAAATTGCTCTTGAGTGGAGGCTTTGATGACTACATGAATAATAGAGGATTCACACTTGGCCTAGTGCTAGCGCTTCTGACTGTTCAGTGTGCGCAGTGCAAAAGTCATAGATTGCCAGCTCTAAACCTTGAGATTGGAAAGAAGGGCGAGTTGGCGATGCTGCTAAATGTGGCTAATTCAAGGCCTTATTTTGGAAGGGCAGCAGTTGGAGTTGATGAATCTCCGACAGGAATTAGAGGCGGCAACGGCTCAAAAAGACCATTAGGCCAGTACTTAGTTGCGCCATACAGCGAATTTTCGTCGGCTTATACAAAAGAGTCGGCTGGGACTATGTGCCAGTTTGCGTATGCATTGCATAGGTTTGTAGCGCAACGTGATGGAGATTACGACAGCTATTTGCTGAATTATTCCAAGAATGGAGCCGGTTTTAAATATCTTCCTGTCAGTGAGCAGAGAGCTTTCGCTAAGTCCTGGTGGGAAAAGCAGAAGAGTTTCAGCACTTTGAGCAATGAGCAAAAGAGCAGGTTTGTTGAAGAAGCTGTAGTTGATGCCACCAATCTATATGGCCGCTACGCCGAAAGAATCTATCCCACTGCAAGATATGTGGCCTGGCAGAAGGGGGCAGTTCGCGCGCTTGTACAGCCTAAGCAGTATCAGGGCTGCGACTGACGATCGAGAATACAAAGCACCGAGCCCAGACCAAGCGAATAGCAAATATATGAGGGCAAATGCCAACACAAGCACGAGGTAAGCAATTTGTAGAGGCTCCGCTGGAGAGAGTAGCTGAGCTACTTAGGACAGCTTTGGCAAGGCACAATTTCAAAATTGAGCTAGTGAACGATGAGCTATGTGAGCTGGCAGCATCTGCATCAAAAACTGAGCGGATAAGGACGACCAATTGGACGTATGACTACCGGGTTATCTGCAATTGGGAGCCGGTTGGAAGCGGCGTAGAAGTAAATATCGAAGTCAACGAGCTGAAGAACAATGGCAGCACAGAGAAGTGCTCAGCTATCTGGAAAGACATAGCTTCAGTGCTGCTTGAAAAAGCGGAGTCACTGAAGAAATTAAAGGAGACTCGGCCGCCGGCAAGCAAATATGGCTCGGCTAGATTTGCCACGGTAAAGGACATTGAAGCTGCCGGGCTAGTTGAAGCCAATAAACAAGACGCGAGGCGATTCGTGATTGGGCCGAACTTAGAGCTTGGCGCAATGATGACACTACCGACTGAATTCACCAACATGCATTCGCTCGTTTGTGGGCCAACTGGTTGCGGCAAGACCACCGCGCTATTTATCCCCAACTTAATTGAGAGGTTGGGAGCGAGCGCAATAGTGACAGAAGCGACGGCAGGCAGCGAGATGCCAGATTTGTTTCTCAAGACCGCGCGATATAGGCAAAAAGCTGGGCACAGAATTTACTACTTCAACCCTGATGATATGGGTTCTGATCGCATCAATCCGATTGACACAGTGAGAGGAGTTGATGACGCACAGGCACTAGCTCGGCTGATTATCGACAATACTACTGGCAAGAATTTTGGCGGTGATCCTTTTTGGCCAGATTCAGAAAGGCAGCTTCTGTCAGTTTTGATTGCCCATGCCAAGTCGATAGATTCACATCTTGGTTTTGTGCGGCAGCTTTTGAACGAAGGGCCAGACAACTTGACTGCGATTATTGCAAAGAGTCCATCGATTTGGGCCAAGGAGCAGTATAGAGGGTTCAGCAATACCGCTCAGGAGGGAGTAAAGCGAGGGGTGTTCTCTGGCCTGATGACCAGGCTTTCTCTCTGGACCAACCCAAAGATTGTAGCGCTGACCGAGAAGACTGACCCTGATTTAGCAGCTTTGCCAGACCGGCTGTTCACGTTCTATTTGGCGGTGCCAGCTCACAGGCCGCACATGAAGCCATTGGCGGCGATGATCTTCAATTACTTCTTGAACCTCGCGCAAGAAAAAGAGTTCGCGCACCCGCTGTTTTTGAGCTTGGATGAGTTCACTAACTTCGGAGTGATTAATGCCATTGCTTCTAATTTGACGATCATTAGGCACCGGGGCATACCGGCGATGATAGGCGTCCAGGACTACATCCAGTTAGAAGAGGCATATGGTCGCAATGACGCGCAGTTGCTTTTCAATCAGCCTGGTTTCAAGGCCTTTTATCGCCCGAGAGACTTGAAGACGGCCAAGCAAATATCGGAGATGCTTGGCAGGCAGACGATTGTTGAGCGCAAAGTGACAAGCAGCGGCCAAATTACAGAGCATGAGAGAGGCAGGGAGTTACTTGATCCAAGCGAGTTGCTGGCCTTGGATACGACGAAGTACATAGCGTTCACGCCGGTGACGCCGCCGATATTGGTGGACAAGTTCACGTGGAGGGACTACGAGACACAAACTTCTGAGCCGCCATTGCCGCGTCTGAAAATTGAGATTGATGACCGGGTGGTGAAGGCGTGTGCAGAGGCTCGCAAAGAACCAGATTGGGCGAAGAAGCCAGGCAGCCAGAAAGAGAGCGGCCAGGAGAACCAGGCCGAAAGCACGAAAGAAGGCAGGAAAGAAGGCACAAACGATAGTAAAAAAGACAACGAGAAAGGTCAAAAAGAGAAGGCAGGGGTTCCTGTAGACGAAGCCATGGCTACAGAAAAGAAAGCCAGCAAAATCGACAAGGACTGGTTGAGGCATTCCGCACTGGATCAAGCACCTAGCAACTCTTCTAGCCCCGAGCCAGCTGCCGAAGCTGCGGTTGGAGACAAGCAAGAAGCGGTTCAGATAGACGGACCAGATGACGAAGAGAAAAGACTACTTGAGGTTATTCTGGGCTCCGTTAAGGCACCGGTTGAGCCTGTGGTTGGTGATTGGCAGTCTAGTGGGATGAAGGCGCCTGAAAAGGGCAAGCAGAAGCTTGAGCAACAAAGCCAAATAGAAAAAGAAACACAGCCTGCATTATTTCAACCGTTCGTTGCTGCCGAGGAACAATCACCGGTAGAAAGCCCAGCAGAGGCAATTGAAGCTATTGAGCCAGTAGTTGCTACTTCCCTTGTAGATGCAGTAGTCGAAGAAGCGCCGAAGTCAGTAGATGAGTTCAGTGCAGTAGAGCTGCCAGTTAGCTCTGCTGAGAGCAAAGAAGAGCCGGAGGATGAAGACGATAGCAGAGGTAGATCGATTGCAAAGAAGCGTGGTCGAAAGAGAAAGATTGAAATTGAGGATGACCTGGACGAACACAACTAACAGTGACAAGAGCAAGTCTGTAATCTGAATCAAAAAAAGTGAGGTTGTATGGTCGCTGCATTTTTAGGCATCCCCTTGGCTCTGATGATTTTCTTTGTGGTGCTGAAGTATGTGCCTGGATATAATCATGACGGCATAACGGCGGCGAGCTTCGGAGCGGCTTTAGGCATTTGCACCTGGTATGCCTGTCGTGGAGTAGATATCTTGCTCGATCGCAAGAAGGACAACCCGCCGCCATTCTTTGGCAATCTCGCACTAGAAGAGGCATACTCAGAGGCCAAAGCGCGGCTGGTTGAGATGCATGTTGGGCCGTTTTTCATGGCTCTAAAGCACGATGAGCCAGAAGCCGGGCGGCTTGTTTTTAGCTTGATATTCAGCGAAATGCTCGGTGGTTTCCTATCGCCCCCAACTGAAGCAAGAAGGCATATGATGCTAGAGCTATTCATTGAGGCTGTGCCTGAAAGTGAACAAAAGCCAATATATGAGCAGTTTGCAGGCAAGAACATACCAGGGATATCTGAGCTAGTTGGCAGGTCGAAAATTACTCAAAGGTGGCATGTGGACTCGCCTCTAGTGAGAAGCAAAGCCAATGAGATTATCAAAGAGACAGCATATGAGTTAAAGCGAGCAGTGGGAATACCACTGCCGGAAAAGATAGAAAGCAAGTATGCTGCTTTGCGGCCACCGAACTGGGCACTTGCAATACTGGCCATGACTACTATTGGGATAGTGCTTGAGGCAGAGAGCGTACAGCGAAAAGAACTTGAAGCGCGAACGAAAATACATACTCAATACGAAGACACAAGGCCAGAAGAAAGCATTCTTCCTTGGCAGCAACCAAGACCAGAGAAAGGGCCAATGAGAAGTAACGGTCCTAGTAATCCCAGTAACACTACTGAGTCTCAGCGACCCCAGCAGTATCAACAGCAAGAAATAAATCAGCCTAATTATCCGACGCAATATTACCGGCCGCAACGACGAGATCTTCACTTAGAAAGACCTCAGCCGATAGAAGAGCCTCAAGTTGAAACAGCCCCAACTCCAGCGCCTGAGAATAGCCAGCCAGTAGTAACACCGCCAGTAGTTGATCCTATGAATTCAATTAGGGAGCGTTTCAGGCAAGGCATTCACACTCCTGGTGAGAAGTAGCTTTTGATTGAGCATGAGAATTGAACTGTGAAAGGCATAGAAGACTAGAGCTGAAGGAGCGGTAGGAAAATGAGTCAATTTATGCCATCGATGGCGGCACTGAAAGCTAAACGAATTGCTGAACAAAGTAGAAGCAGGATGGTTTTAAGGAGTCATGTTCTGCCCTGGGCCGTTTGGCAGGAGCGGTTGCCATCGATGCGTTTGTTGAATCGACAAGATGTTCGGTCAATAGCGCTGGCAACAACAGGCATGTATAACCATGCCACGGCCTCAACTAGTTACGTTTCAGCCATTGATATTTTCAGGTTGAGGCGGCAGCTGCGAGAGCAAGCACTACTGAAGACGCAGCTGTTCTCACTGAGAGCGGAGTTGGTGAAGAAGACGTATGGTTGGCTCTTGGATGAGAGTGGTGCTGTGCGATTGAAAAATGCAGCAGGGCCAAATATTGCTGTTGAGGTCGAGAGGATATTGGCCACTCTTAGGGTGTTTAAAGAGCGCGAGGTCAATATTGAGAAGGCCCTGAGTGTATTTCAGCAGTGTTCATGAATACAGACTTCTTTGTATTCATTGCTTTCTTTTAGAGCATGAACGCTTTGACGAAGCGTATATTTATTAGCTATCTGTCATGGTTGCGGATTCATGTACGGGTTGATAGCGAGGAAAGTCGCTAAAGCACGTATTGAAAAAGCTACCCAGCATTTGAGCTGTTTCGATCGGCGGTATCCAGCGTAATGTCAAGTGTTGATTGGCTTTAAGTAGTCGATGTGTTAAATCCTGAGTATTGCCTAAGATCGCGATATCTATTACTCCGCTTGTCATCTGGGAGATTGTTGCGATCACTCCTTTGCTTAGCAGGGGTAGCGAAAGATATCAAATTGGTTAGCTTTGGATATATTCAGTGTAGCGCCAGGTGATTGTGAGTGGTTTCATTAACTGAGTGCAATAAAAGAGCTGAGCGCAATTGATATTGATGCGGAATAACGACTTTAGATTGTGAATGCTGGTAATCGCCGGTGGTAATCGGCATTGGGAACTGTAGGCCCAATGATATGGCCATATGAGTATTTCTATTGATGAGTAATTGTCGCTATATCTCAAAAGCGAAATGCCAGCAAAAGCGAAGTACCAACTGCTTTTTTTGTGCCGAGCGCAGCAATTAGGTAACGAAATATTTTAAATGCAATCAATGCAAATTGAGGTCTAGACTGATTTCTGTGCATTCAAGAAAAATGCCATTTAGCATCAAATCTAAAGGAAGGATTAATATGGCAAGTCGCTAATGCTAGGCTGCTAGCGCATCTCGGGCACTTCACAAGTGCGAGCTGCGCTAGCAAGAAAATGCTGACATGAAGCGTTAATCACGTAAGAATGATGTAAAACGGCTACCAATCAACCTTGTGTAGAACCAAGCTATTTTATGGATAAGGGTAATTTGTTGTGCTTGTTGCACTATGAAGGATTGAAACGAGCATTGGTTGTCATTGGGCCGGGTGCTTCTCGTGGATCAGTAGTCTGATGGTTCCCCACGTTTAACTACTTTCACAAGAAACCAATCCCCCCGAGACCCTGTACCGCTGACTATATAGAGAAATTGACACCAAGCTTGATAAGAGTTTCGTTCAATGCCACGCGTTTGATAGTTAGATTTCTGACCTGCGTATCATCTTTATCTCAATCTAATAGAGGTTGGTGCGCAAGAGTTTAATCGTCAAGCTGTAGAGGCATACTACTTGTCTACTGGGAGTTAGTGATCGCAGGTTAGAGTGCGTGACAACCAAAGGCCGAGATGCAGCTTTCATAGAGATGCCAGAGAGAACGCTGTTTTCTGGATATAAAAGCCTGGCAGATGAGATCATTGCGCGCGGTTTGTACACGGCCGAAAATATCAGCCCAAGCTCTCCGCTCAAATTCAATTGGAAGTGTGCCGTCTGCAAGAAGCTAATAAAGAATGTTTCTGTGGCCAGTCGCACAAGCGCTATTGATCAAGCTCGTGGCACACGTGGCTGCCCTGTGTGCGCCAAGCGCTCGCCAGGGAAACGCCAGCCTGGGGTACTGTTATCCGCATGGATGAGAGATGAATGCAAAGAAGAACCTGGCCTTACTCCACCTGATCAACTCTATTCAGATAGCAGAGAGTTGAGGTGCTGGTGTTGTCACAAATGTTGGTTTGTATTCAGTGCTACGGTAGCCGCTCGCAATGCTCAAGAAAATCCACAGCAGTGCCCAAACTGTACGCGATTTAAGAAGCTTGAATTAGTTGATCTGACAGACAAGCGCCATGTGCGACTAGCCAAATTGTTTGTGAAAGACCCACGCAATACTGGCTATGTGCAATTGCGAAAGAAGCTACCAATCGAGCATAGGGTCTACTGGAAGTGTGAAAAAGGACACGTCCGCTACATTCCTTTCATTGACGTTCTCTGTAAGCGCGGCTGTGTCACTTGCTATGAGCAGAAGCACAAAGGCGAGACGCTAGAGAGTTCAGCTTATAAAAGCCTCTACAAACAGTTTGTTGGAGTGGTAGGACTGCCAAGTTTTGAGCGGCAGGATGTGCCAGCAAACTCGCATTCACTGCACGTTATTTGGCAATGTCAAAATTCAAATTCTAGTTCTAATTTGCACCGTTGGAGTTCAACTCCAGCAAGAAGAACTGGTACAAAGCCATTCGCTGGTTGTCCATATTGCGCTAGCAAGCGGGTGGTAGTAGCTGGGAGCCTAGCTGAGCTTTATCCAGACCTTGCCATTGAATGGAACTTTGATGGCAACGAGCATTTGACCAAGGCGAAGAAAATAACGCCTGATGAGGTGCTGCCGACAGACACAGGCGCACGTGAGTGGATTTGCATGCACCTCTCAAGTGACCATCCACCTTACCAGGCCTCATGTAAGGCCAGGACAGAGCGTGGTGTAGGTTGCCCGAGATGTCTGGTGCTGGTCAATTGTTTGAATAAGACTAATCCTGAGGTGGCGGCCGAGTGGCATCACCGACTCAACGAAGATAGCGATCTGACGCCTTTCAATGTCACTGCTGGCAGTATGCGCAAAGTTCATTGGCAGTGCCAAAAGAATAAGAAGCACAAATGGGAAGCTGTGATTCGCAGAAGAGCAAAAGAAGGAACAGGATGCCCGCATTGTGATGGCAAGACCATGATTAAGGCCAATACCTTGTCAGGTGCCTATGAGCAATTAGTGCCGCACTACCATCCGATCAAGAACCCGAAAGCAGCCAGTGCCACTTTGGCCGGGCTCAATAAAAGTCATTGGTGGCATTGTTTTGGCTGCAAAAAACCCTATAAAAGGATAGTAAGGTCGATGCTTGAGCGCGGTGCTGGCTGTTTGTCGTGCCGCGCTGCGTATAGGATTCGGGCGAAATTAGGCGGTCCGCAAAAAGGGGCATAAAGCGTTGGATGTGTCTAGTAGCTTAACTTCTCGGCGATATTGGCCTAGGTATTCACTACTACATACCGGTAACTCGCTGTCGGCTCAATGCTTAGCAGCCCTTCGCTGTTTGCTATCTGGTGGGCTAGCTGGCAAGTCAAGCGGTTGTGCGTCTGAAGTTAGGTCTGGCGATTTGCGAATTAAGGGGGTATGCGGGAGCTACTGAACTATCTACACATATTAGCCGCGCTCAGATTACGCTCAACTCTTCAGCTATCGGTCCACTTTGGCAGGGCGCAAGAAATACGTTGATAGCGCTGTTTCTTGTGCGAAAAGCCGCATAAACTGGTTGTAAAACCGATGCTTAAATCTGGGCATCGCCAGTTGTCGTAGCTTGCTAGGCAATAGATTTGGGCAGAATTTGGTGTGCTGCAAAAGAGGTCATAAATTGCTAGATGCTAGCAATGGTCTAGTTTTTAGGCGTTATTTGCTTCAACATTCGCTACTACATACCGGTAAGTTGCAGTCTGTGTAATACTTTGCGACCTTCCTGATTTTCTATACATCTATCTCTGTGTTGCTGTGCTTATGCAGGCAATAGATAGACAGCTTGGCTGTTCATTGGCCATAACCTTGACTGAAATCAATATCCAAAGGAATCAATATGTCTAATAATCCTGTCTCAAAGCCAGCGTTCTTGATTGAAATGAGCCACGGGCTGCGGCACATCATCATGAAACGCAGCTACTTCCTTCGCTCAGCAAGAGCGCGAACACTTTTCTGCCTGGAGCAGATTGCTGGCAAGTCTTGGCTTGAAGTCGCCTTGATTGAGAAGCCGAAGGCTTATGTTCTTCCGTGGGATCAGGCTCACAATCTTGCTGAGCGCTTCAAGGCTGAACTCAAAGTCGATGTGTTTGTCGAGCCTGCTCACGAAGCGGGTCGGCATCATCAGCTCACGGCTCCTAAAGGCACAGCTAATCCATATTCCAGTTCGGAGCATGGAAACAATCGCGGTGGTGCATTCGATTTCGATCCAATGGCTGCACTGGGATTGTCTGGAGGGTCGGTGAGGATAAACAGATCTGCTGGCGGCCAGTTCGGCATCTCTGGTATGGGCCTTTCTGGTGTTCCGGGAATGCCAAATATTCCAGGCATGCCAAATATTGGTGGTGCCAATTCCCCATTCAATATTGGTGGAATGCAGAATCAACCAACTGATTTCCTTCCGGCTCATGTGCGCGAGGCACTTTCGTTTGGCGATGATAAGAAGAACAGTGAGATCACTCTTCCTGCTCTGCGCCAAGTGCCTGCATTTGGTGAGTTGCCCGAAGCCACAAGGCTTATGTATGAAGTGGAAGCCGTGCAGGTTCTTCAGGGTTTGATGGCTCAGGTTGGACCTTCTGAGCATAGCGAGCAGAGTCTCGTTGCTCTGACAAAGCTCGACAATGTCTCCAAGCGGCTGAAGCGCTTCTTGTCAGAAGCGTTGCCTGTGGCTGCCTGATCAAGGAAGTTGAGGAAAGAGGGGAAGGTGTCGATCTTCCCCTCAGGCTATAGCGTTGACACAAGCCATTTGAGCGTAGCTCTCGATGGTTTTTGCCAGCGCTATTAATGCATCGCTTTTACAGATGCATCGATTGTCTGGCCATTGCGCAGAGCGGTTGATTGGAAAGGTTTTGAAGCCTCTCTATCCGGTTGCTCTGCTGAAAATCTAATTGAGCCATGGGTCATAGACTCACGGCACTAATAATCAACAAAATAGATAAAGGAGAACTGTATGTTCAACCTTTTTAAATTTGCCGCTCAGGAGCCGCCTCCTGACAGTAAGGTCACTGACAGCTACTTTGAAAAGCTCGTCAAATACATTCCAGCGGACATTCTTGCTGCATATGTGGCGATCACTGGCATTACTGCCAGCGTCGACCCGCCGCTGTGGCTGGGCTGGGGCGTCTTCGGCGCGCTGCTGGCGCTTACTCCGTTGTATGTCTGCTACGTCAAAACGGCCCCAAAAGGCTTTGTAAGCTCCAAGATGTTCCACTGGGTCACTGCCTGCCTGGCTTTCAGCGCTTGGGTGTTCGCGATGGGCGGACCTTTTGCGACGTTCACCTGGTACCAGCCATATCTTGGCTCAGTGGTTTTGATTCTGACGACGCTAATCATCCCGGTGTTGGAAGGTCAGTTCTATCCATGTAGCACGCCACCTGTTGTGCCACCGGCGACCCCTCCTGCGGTGCCCCCGGCTGTACCTCCTGCAACACCTCCTCCTGCAGATCCTGCGACTCCGACGGAGCCGCCCAGTTCTTAACTCTGAACCTAAAGAAAGAGACCTAAATATGGATCAGCCTGATTTTGCACCGCTGCACGAAGCAAGCTCTCAAGAGCTTCTTCTGGACCAGCAGGCCAATACCTCTAATGAAATAGATGGTAAGGATTGTGCTGGTGCCACCAAATCTAATTGTCCCGATTGCGACTGTTCGAAAACGGAGCAACCGGATTTCTCGCCTTTGTTTGTGCCCGCTTCCAGTGCCATGGAGCCTGGAGCTAGTGCAAAGAAGGCCCCATTTGCCAGTCTTGTGGAACGAACCAGATTTCTTTGGTAAGGGTTCCTTTGGTAAGGCAAAACAAAGGAAAAACGTATGAGAGCAATCTCTCTGATTCTCGCGGCCGTTGCCGCGCTAACTCTTGGCGGTTGTGCTGTGGCACCGTCAGTGCGAGTACACCCCCTCACAGTTGGTCAGCCCACTGTCGTTGACCTGGATGCGGCGGCCAGGGGCATCATCATGGTTCCAAAGCCTGATGGTAAAGGAATGGCAGTCTGTTCTGAGCCCAGCCCTGACGTTGCGATGTCGGCTGTGGCGAGCATGCTGGCCCAGGTCAAGCTCGACAACCCCAATGTTGATGTTAAAGCGCAGCTGGATTTCCAGACTGCGGTGATCGATTTGGCTCGCAGGTCACAGTTCATAAGCTTCCAAAGGGAGGCCCTGTTTAGGCTTTGCGAGCAGGGCATGAACCAGAACTTGAGTTCTGAGCAAATCTTTGTGCTGTATCAGCAGGTGATGCAGACTTCGCTCAAATTGGCGGAAGCTGAACTGGCGAAGAACAAGGCAGACCTGGCAAAGGCGCTGAAGGATCCGGCTGTTCGTCACCTCTGGGAGCAGCTTGTGGACAAGCCAGTTTCACTGACACCAATTGCGGTGCCGAAGAAGTAAATCTTCAAAGCAAGAGCTAGTAGGGAGTGGCTGATAGAGCGCGGAAATCAAGCTCAGATAAGCTAAGAAGACGTCTGATAAGGCTAGGAAATCATGAGTCTGAGAACGAGGTTTTATGTCTTATTGACTTCGCCGCTAAGCCCCGAAGCCTATACCAGCCAAGCACCCCGCTTTTCCTCGCCTCCATTTTTCGATCACGTACTGCAAAGCACTTAGAGCAAACCCTCTAAAGCATTGCTGCAAATCAAATTGCCTTCAAATTTCACTCGAAGGCAACAACGAAACACACCAAAACCACAACCAATCTCATTGCGAGATAAAGGAAAAACATCATGGCCGCCGATACAGCCACATACACATATGACTCGCTTGGGCGAGTTAAAACCGTCACATTTACCAATGGAACAGTAATTACTTACAACTACGACGCCGCTGGAAACAGAACCTCAGTAGTTACTTCGTGTCCCAGCGGTACTTGCTGAACGGCAGAAGCAGAGACACAAAACAGGCACTCAAAACGGGCTTGCAAAAGAAGTTTTGTTTGTCTCAACATTCAATAACACAAGGAAATCAAAATGTCTAATGACAACACGCAAAATCAAGCACAATCGCAACAACAAACTAATAACGTCAATTCTCCCCCGTCAGGCACTGGGTTTTCGACGGCAGCCGGTAAGGTGCCTTCTCTTGATAAATCTTCAGGTGGTTTTGTTCAGGGTACTCCCATCGATCCTGATACTGCTCGCAGTATCATTGAGAATCGTCCACTGCCGTTGGATATTGTTACTCTCTCTCAGAGCAATGTCCATGCATTTGCTGCTGGCGCAGCCTCGGGAACAATATCAGGTCCAGCCTCTATCGTCGAACTAGCAAGGGGGCTCAAAAACGATCCCGACTTAATTTTCGAATATTGCGCAACCCAAATTGACTTCCTAACCTCCTTCGGTCTTCACAAAGGTGGGCTGGGAGCCTCATTGGACGGACGCGGAAGTGCTTACGATATCGCGGATTTGATGGTACAGCTCCTTAGGCAATCAGGCTATACTGCAAACTATGTAAATGGTGAACTTCGCCTTACATTGGCTCAAGCGGCTGCACGGTTCGGAACTTCAACAACCGATATCTATGCAGCTCGAAATCTGCTGGCCAACGGCGGTATTCCTGCAGCAATCAACAATGTAGCAGGCATAGACTACCTAGACTTTACCCACTGCTGGGTGCAGGTCACCATTGGTGCTACAGCATATGTTTTCGACCCGGCGTTCAAGGTCTACACTGTAAACGCTGGCATTGCCAACTTGGCAACAGCTATGGGCTACAACGCAGCAACATATTTGACTCGCGCCAAAACGGGCGCGACGACTACAGCTGATTACGTACAAAATATGAATCGCTCGAATATTCGCGCCGATTTGACCACCATGACCACAAACCTGGTGAATTGGATTAAGGCCAATAATCCAGCAGCCACAGTAGATGATATTGTCGGTGGACGAACCATTAACCCGATAACTCTTGGTTCGAGAGTGACTTCGCTCTCTTACCAGAAGCCCGGTTCTACACCAACCGTCTGGACAGCCATTCCAGCTTCCTACAAAGCAACTCTTGGAATTCTGTACGATACGTTCAATCTCACTTTATTCTCAGCCGATATTTACGGCAAACGTCTGACAATGTTTTTCAACGCTAGCCATCAGTGCGAACTGAGGCTAGACGGCACTATTTTGGCAACCAGTTCAGCACAAGCCGTGGGTAGTTGGAATTCGGTTTTATTGACTGCTACACACCCATACCCATCTACATTCGCAGATCAATCTCGTTGGTTGCGTATATACGCTGATCAGTTCTATGCCATAGCAAATGGGTGGGGAAATGCTGCGCCAGTACTCCGCGACCTTCACACAAACAGATTCTATATTAACCAAGCGAGCGGCGGTGCTGCAACATCAGAACCAGTGTTGGGTGAAGAGTTCGTAGCCTTTTACGCCGCACAAAATGCCGAAAACAGCAGAGCTACTGATCTCATCAATAAAATGACCAATTGCGTTACGGTATTCCATCATCAGCTAGGTCTGGTCGGAGATGTCGGCGCTCCCTTTATCGATGTCGCGATGTTCGTCGGAGCTAGCTCTGCACTCGATAATAACTACAATCGTGTTCAGTGGAACGATACGGCTGGTGCAATGCATGGTGTGACGTTCGAAGCAACATCTATGCAGGAAAACCTTGGACCTGTTGGCGTTAGTACGGTCACCATAATTGATCTTGCTTCGCAAGCGGGGAAAAAGATTTTTGATGCAAAAACCGCAAACTGGTTAACCAGTGTCAAGCCTAATCTCGTTGGCTGGGATCCGTCTATCGTTTCCGATATCGAAAATTATTATGTCAATGCAGGATGGCGTGTTACGCTACCCGAAAATGGCGTGACGACTCTGAATCTGTTCTCTGGATATGGCTATTGGGCCCTTCCCACTTATGGTGCGTTTGGCATTCTTGGCGGCACTAAAGGTGCACTCGGTTCTAACGTTCGTAGTGCGGTTCCTCCCCCGATTCCTGTCGACAATATTGCAGCAGGAGCTTCTGGACTGACATTCAAAAACGGCAATTTTTCGCTCCAGTCTGTAGATTTTTCGACTGGCAGCCAAGACAATCCGTATAGTGTAAATTTCAGCAGATCTTATAGTGCTGCAAATAGCTATGTAGACAAAGGCCTGGGCCTTGGGTGGGATCATAATCTCGCTATAACCGCAACCATTGGTAATTCAACGCTTCTCACGCTCGGTGATAAAAGTCCTTTGTCAGGAGCGGCTGCGATAGTCGAATTGTTCGTAATTGCGGATTTGCTGTCCGACTTGTCTAGGCCTCACGATAAATTTGTCACGGCCTCGCTTGGCTGCCAGTGGTTGGCAGACAACGTTGTTAACAACATCGTTAATATCCAGGATGCGTCTGGCACTACCCAGTTCGTCAAACTGCCAGATGGATCTTATATCAATGCGTTTGGGATAGCTGAAACCCTTACCCTAAGCGCAGGTCTGTATACATACAAGTCTGCTCAGAAAACAATCTACAACTTTAACAGCGTCGGAAATATTGCCACTGTCGTCTTTCCCTTTGGTGTTACCCATACATTCACTTACACGGCCGGTAAACTGACCAGTGTGTCGAATGGTCTTGGACGTACCATTAACCTTGTGTACACAGGAAACAAGCTCAGTAGTATCAATGACGGAACGGGCAGATCCGTAAGTTTTACCCTGGATGCTAACAAAAACCTTACGACTGTCACAGACCCGTTAGGTAAAAATAAGACCTACTCTTACGTTACACCAGGTGTCATATTTAAGGCTTTCAACCCAGCAAATCCGACAAGCCCACTTTTCACTAACACTTACGATTCTGTTGGCCAGCTTAAACAGCAGACTGATGCCTATGCGAATATCACCACCATGTTCTATGCTGGCTACCGAACCGAGGTCGTGAACGCCGCCGGTAAAAAGTCGGTCATGTATTTGAACCGCTTTGGTGATTGCACAAAACACGTAGATCACCAAGGAAATACAAATACCTGGAACTTCGACGGTCGCCGTCGTGTAACAGCTCAGACTTTACCGGAAGGAAATGGTCAGGCGTTTTTGTACGACGGCAATAACAACATTACCTCGATTACAGCTGTTAAAAAACCGGGCTCCCCGCTCGCAAATATTACGGTTACCAGAACCTACGACCCTCTTTGGAATAAGGTCAAAACAGCGGTTGATAGCCTTGGGCGCACAACCACTTACAACTATAATGCCACCACTGGTAATCTTGAATCTGTAGTACATCCCACCCTTACGGGTGGTGGAACACCGCAGCTAGTCTTGACCTATAATGCTCGTGGGCAGGCTTTAACTAGCACCGATCCGACAGGTATGGTGACTAAATACACATATGATACGGTTACTGAAAAACTAACCTCGATCGTGGTTGATTTTGGAGTTGGCCGGCTGAATCTGACCACCAACTTCACATACAACGCGGCTGGAGACGTCATTAGTATTCAGGATCCACGCGGCAATACATTGGTGATGCAGTATGATCTCAATCGTCGGCAAACACAACGAACAATGCCAGCGCCCTTTTCTTATGTCGAAAAAATTACCTATGATGACAATGGGAATGCGATCAAGAAAGAGAAGCAAACCAATATTGTAGCCAATCCTTGGCAAACTTTCGAGGCTACCTATGCAATCGACAGTAAGCTTTTGACTCTCAAGTCGCCCTCTGGCTTCATCACTCAATATAGCTATACTAATTTGAGGCAGTTGTGGAAAACTACGGACCCGCTGTCGCGAGTTACTGAGTACACCTATAACGATTTAGGGAGGGTGTTTACAATTACTGACCCAAGTCTAGTAATTGACTCAACTCGTTTATATTCTCCAAACGGTCAGCTTCTGTCCATTAAGGATTCTCGTAATAATATTACGAGCTATACTTATGATGGTTTCGACAGGCCGTTAAGGAGGATTTTCCCGAACAGCACTTACTCGGAAATCCAGAGCTATGACACCAATAGTAATGCTCTGGTAGTACGTACTCGCGGTGCCAACACGCTGACCATGACATATGATGAGCTAAATCGTTTGAAAACGAAAGCCGCTTCAGGACAACCAACAGTAACGTATGCCTATGACCTAGCAAATAGACTTCTTTCAGCTTCCAAGCCAATCGTTGCTGGTGATCCCAGTGCCGGAACATTCAGTACCAGTTATGATACTGCTGGTCGTCTCGCTTATGAACAGTATCCTGATGGAAAACAGTTTGTTCATCAGCTGGATGCAAACGGAAACATCACCAGAACTACATGGCCTGATGGCTGGTATTGTGAACGAGTGTTTGACAAACTGAATCAACTCACTGATATTAAGTTGAATGGTGCTACGACAAGTGCAGTGCAGTATCAATATGATGCACTTTCCAGACGCGTAAAGGTCATTTTGGAAAATGGCACCACAACAGATTACACTTCAGAGCTGGACAATGATCTTCAAACCCTAGCTCATACTTTCGTAGGCTCAAGTGTATCGTGGACATACGGCTACAACAACGCAAGTGAGCTATCTTCTAAACAGGTAAGCGACAGTAATTATAACTGGCATCCCAGCACTGCCGGTAGTTTGGTGTACGGTACGGCGAGTAATATCAACACCTATCCCACTATCGGGGCAGTTTCATATTCCTTCAACAACGATGGGTGCGTAACCGGTGATGGTACATGGACATACACTTATTCAAGTGAGAATAGACTTCTCACTGCTAACAAAACAGGAACGAGTCTTTCGTTCAAGTATGACGCTCACGGTCGTCAGGTGGAAAAGGCCGTAGGTGCAGTAAAAACGCGCTTCTACTACTCAGGTATGAGACGTTTCGGCGACTATGATTCAAGTGGAGTTTTGCAGAACAGGTACGTTTATGCACCAAATACTGACGAAGTTGCTATCCGTGTAAGTAGTGCGGGCGTGAAAACCTACTACCACGCGGATAATCTTGGCTCAGTGATCGCAACAACAAACAGTGCTGGTAATGTAGTCAATTCCTATAAGTATGGCCCGTTTGGAGAAACGGCAGCCTTGCCTGGAATTAACAATGGATATACCGGCCAGCGGTACGATTCTGAAAGCGATCTGTACTTCTACAAGTCCCGCTACTATTCACCCTCTCTCGGACGATTCCTCCAGCCCGACGTTGCTGGATACGCTGCAGGCCTCAATTTGTATGCGTATGTGGGAAACAATCCCACAAATACCAACGATCCCTTCGGTTTCGATGGAGCGAAAAACCCGATCCCAACGAGTGAACTTGGTTGGAATTGGATTCGAGAAAACATGCAAGGAGATTACAATTTCTTTGAATGGTTCGGGAGAATCTTCTTCGGGGGCGATTGGGACGTTAAAACGGGCTACGTATATGGCTCAGGTCCTGAGTACGATTATCGGGAGGCACAAGGTAATATTAACTTTGCTGCCACTGGTCGTAAAATCGGTATTCCTACGGTCGTGTTGCACATAGGTGCAGGTATTGCCCAAATTACTGCTCAAGTCTTACGTAATCTATGGGCGGCCCCTGGGAATCTCATTAGAATTGGCACATTCCAGAAGCCAGTTTGGAAGACGACTTTTGAATGGCAATGGATCTTCACCAGCTTGGGTGACGATCCTGAAGACTTTAAGGACATTGACACGGGTGCATGGTTTGCGGCAGTTTCTGGCTTTGTGAAGCCGCAGACCTCATTGAATGCCACTCCTAACAGTCTGCCACCCGGTGGCGGCGGCGGTGGCGGTGGTGGCGGTGGCCCATCCAGTTCTGGTCCTTCCGGTGGCGGTGGAAGTGGTGGTAGTAGTGGTGGCACCACTGGCAACGTTGGAGGCACCATAAATTCTTCGCAGGCTCAGGGACAGGTCAAGAACTATGGAAAAACCCGAGATGAGCTTTCCGATATGGCAAAGGCCAAGGGTCTAGACCCTTTGAGTACTATAAGTGGCCAGATCTTGAATCCTAATGGTTCCGTTGGTACCAACTAATGAAAAGCCAAAGTAACTAAACTTGGGGAGGCCCGGTTATGGGCCTCCCCTTTCTTGTTGATTTATGGTGAAAATTTTCACTGTGTTCAAGTCTGTAGGAAAGGTGGGAATATTTACTGTTCGACATTCTGCATATGGTTCCACTGTTAAAACCACACTCTTCTCATCGGGTGAAATATGGAAATCGCCGTATTCTGCCGGTCTAATATCTGCTATCAACTTGACTCTTTTTAAAAAACCAAAGTATTGTTGCTCATATTCCAAGGTCAAGTAGGGTTTGTCGTCTGGCGGAAGGCACTCAGATTTGATTCGTTTCAAAATGACTGTCATATTTTTTGTTCTTAGCTTATTTCGCTTCAGTATTCTATGCATTGTGATATCGTCCACAAAGTAGGCATCTTCATTAGATGACCTATTAAATAACTGGTAAATGGGACCGCCAAACCAAACAGTGCCAAAAAATCCTGCAGCTCCTAAAATCAGTAAAAAACTAAATGCCTTTCGTGAGCCTCGATTCGTTTCAGACCTATAGACAGACATTGCGGCTAATATAAGTGGCACCATAAAAAAGCCGACATACTGAACAGCATTTAATGGCTCATAAATAAAGGTGTAATGGCCAAAAATTGACACGATCGACCCAATCCAAACACTAATAGCCACTGTTCTAAGTAATCGCCATTGAAACCGGGACGAAGTATTTACAAGTTGATTAGATGGCAAGACATCTTGCTGATTGTGCGGTAGTTTGATTTCACCCATCTTAATTGCGTCACTCCAACAGTAGTTCCTTAAACATTCTACTCTGAAAGTCCGCAAAGGCTAGACCTGCGACAATTTTCCAACAGCAAATAAACAATGACACACTATCTGGTTGCCTGGTCGAATTTATATAACCACAAAAACTAGCTAGCATTTGTGAGAATGCCACCGGTTACGGTAGCATTCTCATTTTTCTTCCGAAAATCTTGCCTGCCCATTTAACACAGCCCGGGATTAAGACCCCCCAGCCTCACTGGTAATTAGCGGCACTTTTTTTATCTCTTGAAAATTTTCTACTATAGAGTGTTTTAGGCTTGACTTGAGATTGCCTAAAATGAACGAGTTAGGCTATCTTGGGGAAATTCACCATTGAACCATCAGGTTTTTGGGTATGTATTTTTTTAGTGACCAGCGAATCTTTTAGGCCATCTTGACAAGAAAGAAGAAAACTACCCGGCCTCTCCCGCCAACTAAACCCCACAACTCCGATGTTCGCACTCGGGAATATCTCACTGCCACTGAAATCAAAGTGCTTAAGGAAGCCGCCGCTAAGGCCCCTCAAAACGGGTTCCGCGACAAGTGGCTCATCTCCGTCATCTATGCCCACGCTCTGCGCGTCAGCGAGGCCACAGACCTCCGTTGGGATCAAGTTGACTTTGCTAAGGCTCGCATCCACATCAACAGGCTAAAAAACGGCGACCCATCTGTCCACCATCTCGAAGGCGAAGAACTCCGCGCTCTTAGGCAACTCCGCCGCGACCACCCAGAATCAGACTTCATCTTTAACTCCCAGCGCCAAGGGCCACTCTCTGCCCGCCAAGTTCATACCATTGTCGCTCGGGCTGGCAAAGCAGCTGGCATCAAATTCCCTGTTCATCCGCACCAGCTCAGGCACTCGAAAGGATTTCAATTAACAGGAAGAGGTGTAGACCTCAGAGTCATCCAAGGCTATTTTGGGCACAAGGCAATTCAGCATACTGTTCTCTATACCAAGCTCGATTCAAGAAAGTACAAGGGCTTAGGCCGGGACTAGCAGTGTGATTCGACCTTCTCAAATGGGGAATAACGCCGATATTCGCTCGTGGGGAGAGATTTCTACAAATGGAAGATGACTTTTTCGAGATCAAGATTGACACACAGATTAGGCTGGAACCTGAAGAACCTGATGAATTTACGACTGTATATTGTCTGAAGTTGATAAATATCGACGACAATGAAGACGAAGACGAAGTAGGCCGCCTGTATTTTCTTAAGGTAGATGTTGAACGTGGCGCTCGCCACAGATATTCAATCAACGATTTGCTTGATAGTCATAGCTCAGATGCTAATTTCTTTGGAGCTGCCATTCTGGATGATGAGACTGGCGATTTTAGCGAGGAAGTTTTAGAGTCACTGGGAGTTGTTTATGTCTCTAAAATACTCATTATTCACGTCTGTGCTATCCGCCCCGATAAGAGAGGGCGAGCCCTCGGCCGCAAATTTGTTACTAGGGCTATTGAAATGCTTGGAGATGATTGTCAGTTGATTTTATGCCATCCAAAACAGATTGAAAGTGATACTATCGACAATGGCAATCTTCCGTCTAATTGGTTGCTCGAAAAGGGGCCGGATGATGAAGGGCTCCGTACATATTGGAGCAAGCTTGGTTTAACTCGTGTGAACGATAGCGATGTTTATGCATGTGGCAACTAACGTATTGGCGATCGGAAAAAGTGTTCATTGAAACTGAGGCAATACGGCTATAGTCGAATTGACTCCGACTGATGCCTGCTGAAAAAATTGATGCTCCGCAGTTTCAACGGATACGATGCTACCATGTCGGCTTGAATGGACTTACAGAACCAGAACGATTACTCCTATGTTTAGGGCGCCTGCGGCGCGCGCTCCATCCGTCGCGCCAGGGTCTTAAGCCTAGACGTGCTTAGAACCCGTTTCGAATGGCAACGTCACCGAGGTCTCTAGATAGTATTCACGGTCAAGGGCTCCGTGATTATCATCTGCTGGCCACATCTTAATTTCATTTGCGTTCCAGCCTTGTGCTTGAAGCTGTGCCGCCACTGCTTCAATCACCTTTTCTGAACTCTTGATGATTGCACGGGTTGCACCCGGCGTAGTGGCTTGTTCCTTCCACTCTTCTAGCGCGCGTCTTACGCGCTCGTCGAAGATTCCTTGCGTACTTAGATCCATGATGTACCTCTCTTTGGGCAGTGCGCTATGCTGGTTTCGGGGGCGCTATTGTAACATATGTATGGCACAGCGGGTGCGGATTCTCACGTATTAGCCACGTGAACCAGAACTATTACTCATAGGTCTAGGGCGCCTGCGACACTGACACTAACTGATGAAGCCTTTGGGCTCTCTATCAACCTCTTCGATTGTAATTTACAAAAGATAATCACTAGTTTCGCCTGAGAAATTCTATTGGCGCTTGCTATAGTCTGTTTGTGGCATTTTAAGACTAAGGGGACAGCCGGTGCCGGGCATTGAGAAGAAGTCTAAGAGGGCAATAGTTCTTCCTGAGCAGGAAGTCGCACCAACTTCTCTGGCTGCGCAGGAGAAGAGTAAAATAGATTCGCCTGCACTAGTAATTAGATCTGGTGCCCAGCTTTCCGCTGCAAAGAAAGCAACGCCGCAATCCTGGCTGTCTTCAGAGTTTGATGCTTGGGTTTCTGAGTTAGACACGGCACTGGCTGAGGAAGCTGGCAAGTCGAAATCGAAGGCCGGGACTCATGATAATTTGCTATATACTCTGAACTCATCGACTGACGGCCGCCTTGTTGTATATTTCAACCATGCTAAAAAGCTTGGAACAGATACTTGGGGAAAGCTAACCAACCTTGACGTTGGCAGGATCTTATCTGGCAATGTTCAATATGTGACTGATGTAGACCTAGAGATCGCCAAGTTATTTCTATCTGATAGCCGCTATGGAAGTAGATCAAGTAGTCAATTTTTCCCCGAGCCGCCGGAGCTTTGCCAGATTCTCATAGAGCGCCTTCTCTCAACAGGCCGGTGCTATTGGGCTGATACTCTTCGTCGCCCTCTTGGGCTTGGTAAGCCAATGAAGGGCTCACTGAAATGGGTTGAGCAGCAAGATGGTAAGCAAAGTCTGAAACTGGAGTCTGAAGGGAATATTGCCACTTTTGCTGGAAAAGTCTGGTATATCAATCAAAAAAGCAGACTGCTCGGCCCTCTTGAACTGCCAGTGTCGGCAAGAATTCTTAAACTTATACTGAACGCACCACCATTAGATCCTTCTGACGCTTTTGCTGCGGCTAAAGCGCTCGGGAAGTTGGGCAAGGTGATACCGCAGCCAAAGGCTGATTTCGCCACTGAAGTAGTTACCGTGACCCCTGTGGCGCGGTTGGTTTTGACCATGGATACCAGCAGCAGCGGCTCGTACACAGCCAGAAGTTTCTTCTATAACAATACAAAAGTCCAGGCCATGGTTTTCTTTGATTATGCCCCGGTCAAATTTGGGCGCGATGAATATGAAACGCGTGTTATCGATGGCAAGAAAATACGAATTCACATGAAGGATTCAAAGGCAGAAGCTCAGAGATTGGATCAGCTTGAGATGTATGACTTGGAGCGCCTTAAGATAAATGTCTTCAATCGATGTGATGGGATATACGGCTTTCCTGTGGGAAACGATATTGATTGGATCAAGTTCACTGTCGGAGCGCTGCCAGAGCTACAAAAGCTGGGGTGGCAAGTTGAGTTTGATAAGTCGTTCAAGTTAGATGTACTTGTGCCGGAAGAAATATGGCAAGTTGATGCCACTGAGAGTGGTGACTTTTGGTTCTCTCTTGATTTGGGTATTAACGTAGACGGGAAGAAACTGCCGCTATTGCCAATCATAAGCGAGGCTGTTAGGCGCATTCCTGGCGTAGATCCACTATTTGAACTTGAGAAGCTTAACCATGATGGCACTTTCTATGCTCCACTGCCAGGTGGAAACTATGTCGCTCTGCCATTTGATCGGGTAAGAGCTATTATCACTGCCCTAGTGGAGTTATTCGATAAGCAGAAGTATTGGGGCAGTGAACTACCCAAGATATCTATGCCTCAGATGATTGAGCTCGCAAGGGCTATTGATTCTCATGGTGGTGATAGCGCGTGGTTAGTGGACAGCAAGCTACAACAGCTGATTGGCAAGATCAAGAATTTTAACGGTATGACTACAGTAGCGCCGCCCAAGAGTTTTCGTGCTGAGCTGAGGCAGTACCAGTTAGAAGGGTTGAGTTGGCTTAATTTTGTTCGTGAGTTTGAACTAGGCGGCATTCTTGCTGATGATATGGGCCTTGGTAAGACGGTACAAACGCTTGCCCATATTGCCGTTGAGAAGAGCGCTAAGAGGTTGGACAAGCCAGTTCTTGTGGTCTGTCCTACATCTGTTCTGCCCAACTGGATGAGCGAGATTGAAAAATTCACGCCAACGCTAAAAGCAACGGCGCTGTGGGGCAAGGAAAGGGCGGATAACTATTCACTGATAGCCAAATCAGACATAGTAGTAACGACCTATCCATTGGTAGCCCGAGATGTCGAGACACTACTTGAACAAAAATGGAAAGCCGTAGTTCTCGATGAAGCGCAGGTCGTAAAGAACCCAAGCACACAGATTGCGCAGGCTGTTGGTAAACTCCGTTGTGATTACCGTCTGTGCTTAACAGGAACTCCAATAGAGAATCATCTTGGTGAGTTGTGGTCACAGTTCAATTTTTTGATGCCGGGATTTTTAAGTGACCTGCCGACTTTTACAAGAACTTTCCGCACCCCTATTGAAAAACAGAAAGACACTCATATACAGAAGCAGCTTGCTGCGATGGTCCGGCCATTTCTACTAAGGCGAACAAAAGAACTTGTCGCTAAAGATCTACCAGACAAGACGATCATGATCAAAAGGGTTGAACTGGAAGGCCCGCAGCGGGATCTCTATGAGACTGTTCGTCTGGCTATGTATGAGAAAGTCAAAGATGCTCTTGCCTCAAAGGGCTTGGCCAAGAGCCAGATTGTTATACTAGACGCCATACTGAAACTTAGGCAGGTCTGTTGTGACCCCAGGCTGGTATCAATACCATCAGCAAAGAAAGTGCAATCCAGTGCCAAGCTCGATCTACTGCTAGGAATGCTAGAGGAGCTGCTGGACGAGGGTAAGAAGGTCCTTTTATTTTCTCAATTTACGAGCATGCTCGACCTGATCATTCCAGAGCTTAAGAAGAGACAAATAGACTTTGTTGAGATTAGAGGTGATACCACTGACAGGGCTACACCAGTTGAGAGATTCCAAAATCATGAAGTGCCGCTATTCTTGCTCAGCCTGAAAGCGGGCGGCACTGGTCTTAATTTGACTGCTGCTGATACAGTCATTCATTATGACCCCTGGTGGAATCCAGCGGTAGAGAATCAGGCAACTGATAGAGCGCATCGGATAGGGCAGAAGCAAGCTGTGTTTGTATTTAAGCTGATTGCGACAGGAACTATTGAAGAGCGCTTGCTTGAGCTTCAGGATAGAAAGAAGGCGATCGCTGATGGAATTTATGGCAGTGAAAATGCTCTGCCTAGCAAATTAACAGCAGAAGACCTTGAGTCATTGTTTGGCCCCGGGTGACCAATTTAAGTAGTCATTGAGAAACGTTTGCTTCAAGCAGAATTGCCGCCAAATAAATTATGTAACACTATTTTTTACTGCTTCTGAAATTGACAGAATAAAAACCGAGTTATGATACCTAATCTTCGATTAGTGTGCCTCTAAGAAAGTTTCAAAAGAATGATGGAGTAAGCATTCTTAGAGTTATGATACATCTTAGTTTTAGTACCTATCTATACTTTTAAAATAGAAACTTTGCCTTCAAAATACGGTTTCCAATAAAGATATCATTGGGCCATTTCCCAGCGGCTACCGCGTTTCTGCCCAACTAATTTAATTTTGCCATCTTCTTTGAGTTTATTAAGCATGTTGGTAAGCTGCTTCTTGCTTAAATTTGGAAGAACTTGCTCTAAATCGCTCATCGCCGCAAAACCATTTTCTTGAATATGTCCGAGAAGAAGAAGCTTGTTCTGATCTAGGCTCAAGCCCTTCTTGCGGGTATATACTCCTTTCTGGCCAATGAAATTGTAAAAGTGGCGAGACAGGATATATTTGCTGCTTTTTCCACGGCCAGCGACCTTTTCAACAATGCCATTTTCCTGAAGTAATTTCAGGTGTTGTTTGATTGCCGGATCAGTGTGGATTGCGGTCTCTCTGTGAATGCAGTCGAGAACAAGCAGATCTTCAATTGTAAAACTGAGCTTCTTCTCTTGAGCTGTTCTCTCTAGGAAACGGACAAACTGTGGGTCTTGTACCTGCCCTTCCAAAATCAGGTTAACCTCATGCTCACTTGTGCGGGAATAATCAGGTAATCGTTTACCCTGTCGAATTGATTGCTCGAACATGCGATTTGCGCCCTGTCCAGAGCGATCTACTAAACCACATTTTTGCAATGCCTCTGCCACGAGCCGATTCCGTGGAACGTGTTTCCAAAGTATGTTCTCTGGAGTAATGCCAGGCAGAAAGCCTCCCGGACTTATAACATCCATCTGTTTTGGAAACTGGTGAATTAGGATTGAAGCATGCTGCCTGTAGTCTCTGTGCACGATGGCGTTTTGAATAGCTTCGCGAATAACTAGCTCATCAAAGGTTAAAATTTCCCAGTCGTGCCAGTTGTCTTGATAGTGTTGAATGTCATTTCGCTTATTGATCTCAAGCCAGAGTTCATCATGAAAAAGCAGATATCCGCGCCGGTATTCAACACGAGCATTATGAGAAACAGAATGCTCTGCGCGGTATTCAAAAATAACCTCTGCCTGAGGCAGGTGTTTGGCCAGTGCTTGTGGCGTACCCAGAAGAATTAGGGCTGCATTGGTTACTTTGTCATTTACTAGTAATTCAGCATCGGACAAAAGCTGTCGGGAGGTAAGGGTGGCCAAATGCGCATTGCCTGTTTTCTTCATCCAGATTTGACGGAATTTTTCTATAGCATCTGGAGCAAGATCGGTTTCTGATGCAGCCTCACATATTAAGGCAGAAAAGTCTGGTGCGTGCTCCTCGTGGATAGCTCTCAACATGTCGTAGCTCATTGGGGTGAGGGACTCACCTGCTCTCATCCAATAAACGCCTTTATATGGGAGAGCCATTCCGCGTGGTCTAGCTCTGACAGTAAAAACTATGACTCGTCCATTCGGGTGAGCAATCTCCTCCGGCTCAACTTTGCAAAGCCTAGAGAATGCAGTAAGTAGCCCAAGCGTTGTTTGTTCAAGATTGGCAAAGGCTTGGGAGCCAATTACTTTTCTGGGTAGTTTATCCGTAATGCCAAGGACAATTTTGCCCCCGCCTTCATTAGCCAGAGCGCAACAGTATTCAGCTAATTTGTCAAAGTCGAAGCTGTTGCTAGCCGCTTTGAATTCAAAATGTTCATTTTCCTTCTGGGTAAGCCAGGAGTTTATATCATCAACAGTAGTTGGCATTTTTGAATAGTCTTTCGCACCGTACTGCTCGGTTTAAAGAACAGAAAATAGAATATACCAAATAGATTTTAAGGTTTCTTTGCCGATAGATTTTGATGAATTCAAGCGTTTGTGACTCACCTTTGGCTATTAGCGCTGTCCAATTAATGGTCATCTTCCTTGGTCTCTGTCATTGATAAATCTAACTCCTGTCGCCGTTGGTCAAGTTTTTCCAGAATGTGCCGATCTTCTTTCCTCGATTTAAAACTCGGAACTTTAGCTCGCTTCCCCTTGACTTTTCGGTAGTGACAGCTTCTGTCATCGAGCCTGCTAGTGATTTTGTTAGGCCAGTCGCCTACGTTCAGTTGGAACCCAAAACTTTTTTCCACCAGGGGGCTTGTAGTTTTTCGACTGTTTGTTTCAACGCAGCAAGGTCGGTTGCTAAGGCCATGGCTTCGTTTGCTTTCGCTTCGAGTAGGTTCTTTTCTTTGGCACTTAGGGCTAGCTGTTCAGCAATTTTTGATTTTTCTTCTTCTATGAGATCAACTTGTTTGTTTAAGGCTCTGACTTCTAGCGCACGCTCGTTTGCTGCTTCGCGTTCTTTATCAGCAAGTGCCCTTTCCTCTTCAGCTCGTTTCTGTAGGTCTGGCAGGAGACGTAGCTGGCGGCTCTGTTCTTCAATTATTCGGTCGCGTTCGGCTATGGCTAACGTCTGTGCCTTAACTTCTTCAACCAGTGGGCGCACGAACTGCTCTATTAACGCCTGGAAGTTTTCAGAATTAAAGCTGCCTTCCGTTTGACGAGCTGTTTCACCTGGACCTTCTATTGCTTCAGCTTCGACAACATCCCCAGGCTCAAAATCTATAGGTGTTGCATTATCAGTCGGTTGGCTGAGCCCGGCCAGGATTTCCTTGTTTGGATATATCCGCCATTCAGGAACTCCGGATTCATTCTTTGTTAGCGTCCCTTTGAGCTGGCCCTTTTCCAATCGATATGTGACGGCACGGGGGCCGATACCTAAAGCTGACGCTGCTTCTCTGACCGATATTGTTTTACTCAATCTACAGACCCCTATATACAAACGCTTATCTGGTGGATATCGAAAACCCTTGCCTGGTGAGCATTATAGGGGGTGGTGAGGAAAAAATAAATGACTAAGATTGTCCAAAAGCTGCACTATCAACTGTTTCAGCTCCGGCAGGAAATGCTTCTAACCTCCACCTGGAAAAGATCTCGGGCTCTAGAATAGGACGAAGAAGCAATTTCCAGCGTCTAGAAAATTTTCGTGGTGGCGTGATGGTGGCATTGCAAATCCGTTTCTAGCAGCCTAGAAAGTTTTTCTAGTCCATTGATTGCCGTAGAAGGGCTTTATTTTACTTGATAGAAACGACTAGAAAATGCTCAGCCGATTTCTTTCGAGGCTGGCTAGAAATTTCTAGATGCACCTAGAAAAGGTTCGATATGTTTCGAGTGTGGGCTGGAAAAGCTACAAGGAGGGTGTTGTGTACTGGTGCTTGTCAATGGATTCGAGATGCTCTGTTTCGTGGTCCTGTAGTTTCTAGCCGCTTCTAGGCGGGGTGGCAAGCATCGTTCTGGGTTCAATGGTGCTAATGGAAAACAATTTCGAGGGAGGGTGGAAATTTTTCTAGTTGTTTCAGTATCCTCTTTTGTCGGAATGCACATAATCTTTGGAAAGCAGCTATTGCAGGATTCCTGCAATTTCTAGACAAATGGCTGGAAAATTTCTAGACCAGCAAAACCCCCAACCTCTCGATCTATCCGAGTAGCCAAGTGTTGATCGCTTTTGAGTAAACCAATATAGTGTGATCAAAATGATGCCACCGTTGTCGGTGCTATCTAATGGATATATTTGAGGCGCTCGCCTCCTAGAACGGACAATAATCAACTAAAGACAAAAAAACATCGCTTGGGGGCGATGTCTTTTGCTAGACCTTTTAACGGATCTCTTTATTCAGTTGTCGTCGCGTTCTTGGTAGTTTCGCGAATTGATTCCAGAATAGCTTAGTGGTCCGAGTAGGTCAACTCGTCTTCTTTTAACTTAAAAGAGGTGTTGCTACGACTGGCTTTGCATTGTCGGCATCTGTTCACCAGATGCCGGTTAGATTTTGTCGTGATAAATTTTTCCCTAAGAGCCAACAAGAGGCTATGGGGAAGTTTCTCGCGCTCTTTCATAAGTATGGATGGATATACAAGCCGTTCGGTGGTGGTGGTTGGATATCTGCCAATGAGAAGTGGGCGCTCACCGATAGCGAGATCTTGAAGGCTGTGGCTTGTGTGCACCCTAAGCATTTTCTCGGGGCACGGGCGGGCAAGGCAACCAGATTTGGTGTCTTGGATATAGATGCCGGTAGCAAATACCACAACGTCAAACAGTTAGAACGAATCCTTGAGGCTCTGGCCAAGGCCGGGATTAACGAGACTTCCATATATAGGTCCAGTGATTCTGGCGGTTGGCATGTCTATCTATTCTTTGATGAGCCCATTAGCTCAAGAGATTTGAGAGCCCAACTGGTCCAGCTATTGCGGCTCAATGGCTTTGATATTGCCAAAGGAACTCTTGAAGTATTTCCGGCCCCTGGTGATGGTCGGGGTAATAGTTCAATTGGTAATGGCTTGCGGCTGCCACTGCAGCCTGGCTTTGCTTGGCTCAATCAAGACGGTCTAGTGATTGAAGAGCGCGATTCAATTAGTCCAGTGGAGGCGCTCGATCGCTTTATTCGAGATATGGAGTGCGGCAATAGTCGTCACGACTTCCACCAG
The DNA here is from genome assembly GCA_913063055.1 of uncultured bacterium. Lineage (GTDB taxonomy): Bacteria > Cyanobacteriota > Vampirovibrionia > Obscuribacterales > Obscuribacteraceae. Next base: position 8,789 of record CAJXZK010000015.1, on the reverse strand, counting down.
ATGAAGGCATACGTGAGCCGCTTGATTGAAAGTCAGGAGCAGATAACACATCAGGTCAGCCAAATCAGTCAGATAAGTAAGGCAAAAGGCGTTGTCGTCCCCTTCAGGAAGCCTGATGGAGTTGAGCTTACTGAATATACGTTGTGTGCTGTTTTGGAGGTCTTCCAGGGCCTTCCACCAGGAATGAATGCTGAGACATGGATCAAGGGTCGCGAGTTTGCCCAAGTGGGATTGACCGGCAAGTCCCAGCGGGCCGAGGCCATTTATTGCTTGTCGCACTACCTTTTCTATGGCGATCCAAAACGTTGCCTGCCAGCGCTAGGGTATGGATATGAGAAAGAGCGCCAATGGGCCATCGAGAAGATATTGTCTAGCCTGCACAACGGATGCAGCAAGGATATAAATAGAGGTCGCGGCGATGCGGTGGCTCAGATAGAGCGGGCTGCTAGCTGGCTGCCGAAAGATCGCAGAGGCCAAGAGAATAACGTGGTGCCTTTCGTTAAAAAGGTGCCGATTGCTTGGCAGCGTAATAGTGCCAACTTGAAGTCTGAAGCGGCCAAAAAGATTCAAGCGGCTGTAGCCGACTTTGAAGAGGCTGAAATGGCTTTTAGTATAAGAGACCTCAAGCTGAAGACTGGTTGTTCTAACGACACCCTATATAGGCACCAAGCCTTGTGGAAGCCTGCTCAAACACAGTTGCAGAATGGCCGCTTGGCAGGTGTTCCAGGTGAATATAACGCTGTGGTGGGAGCTGCTTCATCAGAAAGCTTGCTCCCTTCCGCAGTTGCTAAAAAAATTGCGCCTCCCGGCCTCTTGGCCGCTCGTAGGGTGGCCTATGAGATATCGATGAGGCGTCAAAGAGAAGAACGAGAGAAGAAGACTAAGCGGCGTGAACGCTTTGTTGAGTTAGATAATTCGTGGCGTTCTGAAATTGAGAAGATTACGCCGCTTCGTTTTGACTTGCTTGAGACTAAAAAACTTAGGGCTTTATTGGCTGTATATTTATCAGCGGTTTTAAGATCCCCTGATCAGGAATCTGAGTTTTGGCTTTGTCGATTAATTACTGATTTGCGGGCTGAGCTTGAGAGTAGACCGATGCAGTTGCATCTTCTCAATTTGGATAATTTGGCACCAGAAAAGGACTTGTCTGGATAGTTTGCTCATGGTAATATTTTGGTATTGAATTTGGTGCTTAATTTGCGCCCAAATCTAAAAAATTGAAATGCTTCAAAAAGTGCGAGATGCGCTGATGGAGCGAGAAAAAAACGTTGATTTTTTTGGAATTTTGCGTACTTTTTTATTAATAGCAACTATACATTCTTGGCATCATTATTTGTTGAGAAATTTGTTAAATTCAGAAGTCTATTGCACAAAATTTCAGAAGTCGGCTGCACAGTTGAGTTCCTGTAATGCCACTAACTAGATTGAGTGCTTGTATTAACTGTCAAATGCATTATCATTTTGTCTAGTATCTATAGACACTAGACAAAATGATGACCAGAATGCCAAATCAGGATGAATTGACGCTGATTCAGGAAAAAGAAGCTCGCATGAAGGAGCTTGAGCGTGACTTTGAACAAGCCAAGGAGGAATATCACCGCGCTATCCGGCAGATGCACGTAGCGGGCAAGTCCATGAGAGAAATAGCCAAGCTCTTGAATTTGAGCCATCAGCGTGTCCACCAGATCATAGAGTCTGAAAACAAAGGCTGGCGTGCTTGGTTGAAACCAATCAAACCTGACATTGTCTGTTCGTTCTGCGGACTCGCTGCTGTCAGGGCAAATAAGCTGGTGCAAGGCCCCAACATCTTCGCCTGCGACTTTTGCATTACCTCTTGCAGCATAGTTCTAGAAACTGATTGCCCGGGTCATTCAATTCTTTCTGGCGGCAATGAGTTCAAGAAAATCGATGCTTCATCCAAGCTGCGCTGTTCTTTTTGTGGCAAATTACCCAGCTATAAACGACATGTCATCGCTGGAAATAATCATCAGGTCTGTAATAAATGTGTTGAGCTGTCTTTGCAGTACATGCAGCTTGGTAAGCCGGGCAAGCAAGAAGTGGCTGAACAAGAGCCTCTTACGTCCGAACCATCCAAGAAAACAACCGTCGTCATTTTGCATCTTCGTATAGAGCGTAACAGTAAGTGGGTGCGTGGCATCAAGAGATCTATTGAAGATATAGAGTTTTTTGTTCTACCTTCTTATCTTCCAAAGAGACTCTCTGACCGTGAATATGAGCTGCAAGTCTCATATGAAGACGATAAAGATTTAGATGATCGGATGAACGAACTACTTGGAGAGTGCCACCGTATGGCTGATTCCAGAAATTGTTTTTCTGAGTCTGATATACACGAGAAGGGAACCGAGCGTTATTGGGACTGACTCCACCTTGAGCGATTAACCAGTTACTCGAATTACTTGTGGTGTTGTCTGGTTGATTTATTAGCAAGATAGCAATGGTAGCAGCCCTGGCCTTCAAGAGTACGCTTCCTTACCTTTTGTTTGAAAATGTGCTTGCTCTTGCAAATCCACCAGACTTTCAAAGTCGATGTCGCAGTTATTTCTTTACTGGAGAGCTTGCCGTTTTTTTTGGGGTGAAGCTCTTTGGCTAATTTAGGAAAAAGTGTTGCCAGGCAATTTGTAATAGATAGTCGTCTATTGAGACAGAAAGGGCATTTTGTTCTAACCCGAACGCGCATGTTAACCAGCGCCAACCACTCATGATCTGACCCGCCAGCGCACTTCCACCAAATCTTTTCATGGCTGGTCAAAGAGATATCTTGTGGCTTTAGTGGTCTATTTTTACTGGGATGAAATTGCTTTGCCAGTTCTTTGTCACGCGATAAATTGTTTGTGCTGGAGGCTAAAGAGCCTTTACAGTAAGGGCAACGTTCACCTTTGCACCGGTTAAATGTTGAAACCCAGAGGTGGTCTTTACTTACTTTGCATTTCCAGTGGACTTTGTTCTTGATTGAAAGCTTGTAAGGGTCTACGTCTTTGTTTCTTTTGAAATCAAACTGAGCGAGCACTTTTGGATAACGTCTGAGATCTATGGTGTCGCCAATTCCACACTTTGGGCAACCAGTATCTCTGGAAATACGGCTGTTTAAACTCACTCGCCAAGTATGCTTGGAATTGTTTTGGCATTGCCACCAGTATGGGGTAGCGCCTCCGGCAATAACATCTTTTACCTTCATCTTGTTTCGTTTTTCCATGAACTCTTTGGCGAGGTCTGGACGCACAGTGACAAGAGAATTGGTGACCGATAGCTTCTTGTTTGCGCAAAAAGAGCAGCCATTATTTCCATCGCGAAAGGATCTAACAGCAGTAAAAATACTAGTCTTAAAAATGTGATCTGGGCCTTTAGGGCAGCCGAACCAAGCCGAAACGTTAGAGCCGGAAGAAAAGTCTTCTGGAGCGAAGCCACAATTGCGCTTGTAGTCCCAGAGCGAGGCTACTTCTGGATAGGCCCGAGATAGTGGCACTCGTCTATTGAGCGGATACGCTTCATAGATTTCTTCAATATCGCGCTTCTTTCCTGGCATATTTCGATCACTAGAAGAGGGTAAAAATCGGATTCTATTATTGCACCGTAGCGACTTCGCCGATGGAGAGTTCGGTATGGATAGCCAAGGATAGTAAGTAAGAGACTGCGTCGTAAGCCACAGCAAAGCAAAGTCGGCCTATTTATCGTAGTTCGATTATGGTTTTGGCTTTAACTTTATGCCGCTCTGAGACAAAACATGACGGTAGTTCGCACTATTGAGTAGTACCGCAATGGTCGAGCATTAGTGGACCAAACCAAAGCATCTAGAGTTCTTGATTGACCTTCAAGACTCTTGCCAATTTGGACGTGTGCCTGTTTTTGTCGGTGATTTCTAGGCTTTTTCTTGCCGGAATGGTGATCGGGCCAATCATGATGATACGTAATGTTATTTTATTATGTTACGTTACGATTATATGCTACACTTGAGCAAGTCTGGCTGGAGGTGTTGCTGTGGCAAGGAAGGCGTTTTTTACTCGTGATCAGATATTTGAAGCGGCAGATACTTTGCTTGCTGCGGGTGACGACGTTACTGCTCGCGCCTTGCGTGGTTTTTTAGGCGGCGGCAGCTTTAGTTCGATCATGAAAGGGTTGAGCGACTGGAAGGCCGAGCGAATAGTCACTGGCCAGGCCAAGGTAGAGATACCGCCGGTAGTTGCTAATGTCTTCGACAATGCTTGGAAGGCCGCTATCGCTCACGCATCTGAAGAGCTTGCTGCCGAAAGAGAACAAGCGGCTAAGCAAGTTAATGACGCTGAAATGCGACTGCTTGAGACAGTCTCGGCTATTGAAGATCTTGAAAACATAAACAGTGAATTGCAAGAAAATCTGTCTGAAGCTACTAAGAAGCTTGTTGACGTTGAGTCTAAAGTTTTTACTTTATCAAATGAAAAAGCGGCACTGACGGCTGTGCACAATGAGGTGAAAGAGCAGTTAAGTCATAGCCAGCGCAATCTTCAAAATCTACAGTTCTCATCAGAACAAGTGCAGCGCTTGCATACGGAAGAAATGAACAAGCTGAAGATGGAAGTAGTTAAGTTAGAAACATCGTTGGATAGCACTAAAGAAGAGGCAATAAAGTCTCTGGAGCGCTTCATTCATACTACTGAAGAAAGCAAAGAAGCGGCGTTAAAGTTTGAGGCAAGGCTTGAAGCTGCTAGTCAAGAAAGAGACCATGCAATTAAGTTGGCTTCTGAACTCACTGGGCGACTAGAGGCAATTGAGCAGCATAACAAAGAGCTGTTGGCGAAATTACAACAGAGTGAGAATAGCCAGTGAGTTGATAGCTGTGGAGCAATAAGACGGTTGCGCAGATTTTGCATGCTTGTTTGTTTCCTGCGGCAAAGTTATCCCTCGCAATCATGGATAAAGCTGAGAAAGTGACGATTGTAAAGAGGATGAGTGATATTAAAGCTGGCGCCAATTGCGGTCTGGCCATCAAAACTCATTTTTTGCTGCTAGGAGCTGTCATTCAACGGCTGGCTACAGTGTTAAATTGATTGCTGAATAATGGTCAATAAGAGTAGTTGATGATTTCTTGCAAGAGCACAGCGAGCCAAAATAAAAGTACTCAAAAGAGTCGAAGTCGTCGCACTATTTATACCGATCCTGCTCCTGGTTCTGATCCTGCTACTGAGTCTGATCTTGGCTCTAGCCCTGATTTTACGCAAATAATGATTGAGGCCATAGAAGGCGACGAGAAGTTGCTATGGCGGATTGAAGGAATGCAAAATGAGGCCGCTTTGTTTCTAACTTTTCGTACTGGCAAACTACATTTAGATAGGCTCCTTGATTTGTTCAGAGAGAAGTTTGGTCGACGTGAGCTACTGCACTCAAAGAACCCAGTAGTAGAGGCACTAGATCATCAAGGAGTTACAGATGCGATGGCTGCTATTGACTGGAGGGAATTGTCGAAGCACTTCTGTCGAACACATTCAGTTGGTGACTTTGCTTGGCGCTTCCAGCGCGATCGTCCAAAAGGCGTGAATTACCATGAGTATGAGGGGCCAAAGCTCAAGGCTATTGTCCCTCCTCGAAAGCCTAGATAGAGTATTTATTTCTTGCTTTTTTTGTTCACTGCTTCAGAGAATTCTTTGCCAACCTTGAAGCGAGCGACCCGTTTGCCTGGTATTTCTAATGGTTCGCCTGTTTTAGGGTTCCGTCCAGTGCGAGCTTGGCGCTCGCTGGTTTCAAATGTGCCGAAACCCACAAGAGTTATTTTTTCACCGCGAGCAACATGCGAGACTACAGAAGACATGAAGATGTTTAGAAATTGCTCGGCGTCCTTTTTTGTAGAGCCAGCTTCTTTAGCCAATAGATCGACAAGGTCCGATTTGTTCAAGAGGCACTTCCTTTAAAAGATTCAATAGTTTCCTTGTACCCTAAATCTAAATTGATAGTCTAGCAGTGATGGATCAGTGGTTGCCCTTGGTTGTGGTGGTGATGGCACTGGTTCTTTTTGCCTAACAGATATTTGGTGGATATCCGCTTGTGCGTCTTTACTTGTGTAGAAGTGATTGCTGATAATTGAGAGTGTAAAACTAAGAGCTAGCACAAGAATTAGAACTAGAACTACTTCCGAGGCCAAAGATGACAGAGGAACCGGGCAAGCTGCCAAATCCAGAATCGATTGGATTTCTAAAGGGACGAATCGTTGACTTTAACGGCTTGTTTCAAGGGCAATTTGAGGTTGATGGCGGCGTCAAGATTCCCTGTGTATTGCTTGGCAGTCCCATTAAGGTGAATAGGATGGTAGCGGCGGGCAGCCAGGTCTGGACAGTCTATCCGCAAGTATATCAGGGCTCGTTGTCTTTGAAAGTTAGAGAGCGAGCGAGTCAAAAGACGCTCTCCAAAGAAGGCCAGTTTTTCATTAAGGGCCGGATCAAAAAAATTAGTGAGAGGCGGATAGTTCTAGAAATATGGTCTGTTGAGCGTCAGCGCGAGTATCAAGTGATTCTCGATGGCTTCCTGAAAGCAGAGGTCGATCAGTATTGGGGCTTAGAGGCGGCATTGGAAGGGGATAAGTTAGTACTGGTTGATGGTCAAATGTTGGCAGCAGTGTTCAATCGCGAAGACTTCGTGAGCTTTCGCAACCGCAAAGAATTGACTGTTTCGATAGTGCCAGAAGTGGTGGCCAGTGACCTTGCCTCTGACTTAGAGACTCTACTAGAGCCTGTTGTCGGCTAGCTTTCTTCTTCTTCTTCTTCTAGCTGACTGCTGCGAGGTCAGATTTCTCTTTGTCTATTGCCACTGGTGGGCTTGTGATTTGGTGTTGCTTTCGTCTTTTGTTTTGATGCCGTTTATTTCTTTTGTTGTTCTTTGTGTTGTTTCTGCTGTTTTAACCACCTCTTGCCCATGTATTCAGCACCTGATTCCTTTGCCATTTACGGCTCTTATTGCCTGCTGGCTTTTCTTCTTCTGGTTTTAGAACTCTTTTACTGTTTGTCCTTATTGAGCACTTTCTTGTCCGCCGGCAGAAAATAGTAGGGCTTTCCAATGCACCGTATGTGGTGGTTAGTTCATTTGGCTACCTCCGTGCAGTGATTTATTAAGTGAGAATGATGCCACAAGTTTTCTTTGCTGCAATGGCGGACCCCTGGCGGGGCGCTGCGCGTCCATGCAGTTGCGAAAATCATGTGGCTTATTGGGGTGCACTTAAACACAGCACTGGAGGTGCCTTCTAATGAACAATTCCATAACCCTAGTAGGTCATGTCGGACAAGCCCCAACCGCAGTTTCCTTTGACGATACTGGCAAGCAAGTGGTCAAGTTTTCACTAGCAGTTAAGGAGTTCTCTTCTAATACCGATGAAGAAAAGACTCTCTGGATTGATGTTGATGCCTGGGGTGGCCTTGGTGACCGGGTGCTAGCTACAGTCACTAAGGGACGCGAGGTGGTCATTATTGGCAGATTGGCTCTGTCTCAATACACCAAAGAGATAAACGGGGTATCTGTGCCGATGGCTAAGCCTTTTGTGAATCTCACCAGCTTCCATCTCTGTGGCAAGAAGCCTGTCGCTGAAGAAACACAGCCTGTAGCGGCTGAAACAAAAACAAAGTCACGTAGGGGATTCAGGCTAGCTGCAGCAAACGGCTAGATTAAAGTAAGTGGTCGGGGCGTAAGTCTCGGCCACTTTTATTTTTCTCTAGTTCTTTATCTATCTAGTTTCTTCTTTTTTTGTTCCTTTTTTTGTTTTTTGATTAGTCGACATTGATGGTAATTGGCTCAGCTGGAGCTTGCCCCGTACTCATTCTTGGCTTTTTTCTTTTTTAGACGTTTTGTTGTTGTTTTTTTTGAACTTCTTTTGTTGGTGCGCGCTGCCTTCCATGCCAGGCAAAAGAGCCTAAACCCTTCCACCCCAAGTCCAGTCCAAGCCCTACGGGTGCCTATGGCAGACAGGACTTGAGGCCCCAGGTGCGGGGTTTTACTGGCATTGCCGCATGGGGTGCGCTGCGCACTCGCTAGTCAAGGCAGAAAAGCAGACGAGAAACAAGCCAATAAAGCAATGAGGAAAAGGGCAATGAATAGCACAGTAGCAAGAAAAGTAGAAAGCAAGTCATTGAGTGAAAGCAGGAGGGGAGGCCAGAACCAGAGCCAGAACATGGGCGTGATTAAGGCTCGCAGTAAGAAGCAGAGTAAGGCGAAGAGCAAGCAAGTGAGTAGTCGAATGATCAAGAATCACTTGAAATATATTGTTCCTCAAATGAAATTGGCATTGATTAGAGAATCAGGGCCTGAGCCAATTGTCATTACTTCTGCTGATAGCATTGGTCAGTTTGTCGAGCCACTTCGGCACAGTTCAGAAGAATATTTCATTGCTTTTCACCTTGACACTAAGCTGAGGGTGATTGGATTCCATGAGGTGTCACATGGCACACTATCGGCTTCATTGGTGCATTCCCGTGAAGTATTTAAAGCTGCAATTTTAAATAATTCACATGCGATTATCGTGGCGCATAATCACCCATCAGGCGTAGAGGACGCCAGTAAAGAAGACATCGAGACAACAAAGAGGCTGATAGCAGGCGGGGAGCTGCTTGGTGTTCAGGTGCTTGATCATGTGATCGTGACAGCATCAAGCTTATATTCATTGAGAGAAAACTACAGTCATTTGTGGTTTTAATCTCAGTCATTGAGCGAGATAAGCCGCCAGGTTAGCGCCTGGCTACTTATTTCGATGGGCAAAATTTTGCCGGTCTTAGTTAAGGAGGATTGATGAAATACCTGTCTCTTATACACATCTCCGA
>CAJXZK010000014.1 GCA_913063055.1 uncultured bacterium | reverse complement strand
GGGGTAGTTAAAGTAAACAACAATTTCTCCCCAGGGATAGATTGCCTTGTTTCCCACCAAAGGCAGCCACTTCTGTACCATCGGCATAGTCAGTGATGCTGTGGCTGGATTGATAGTGAGACTAACTGTGGTGGCTCTGTTTCCGGCTAGAGACTGTTCAAACCAAGCTTCAGAGAACAACTCACTTTGATCTTTCTGGTTTAAGAGCGACTTAGGGTTCTTTTGCTTTCGCTGGATAAGGTTTGCTTTTAATAGGGCCTCAACCTCTTCCCTTGAGGGTGCAGTACTCTTGTTTAGGGCACTTATAACTGCGCCAACTTTGTCTACATCCCTTTGGGCAATAGCAGCGTCTGGTTTGGTTTTCCCGGTTAGTTGAAGCAGATAGCGAGATAGCCGGGCTGTATTATTACCAAATATTTGAGCGTGGCTGTATGTTTCGCTCAGACATTTGATAGCTTCCTTCTTATCGACTGTTGAGCCTAGTCCAATCAGTGCTCTGGCCTTGAGAATTGCATAGAGATCGAGGACGTATTCGCTCAATAGAATATTGGAATCGACTAAGACCTTTTGGTATAGATTATTCTTCTTGCCGGACGCGGATGTGCTTGCTATGGCCAAATTTGTTTCTGCGCGCAATTGACGGGTTATGCTCTCTGGTTTAGAAGTTGAGCTGATTGCTAGATCAAGTATGGACGACGCTTGCTTGTACTGCTTCTGCCTAATTAGTTTCTCGGCGTAGCGTCGCAGCTGAAAACTGTAGGCATCTTTTAGTGCGTTGGCAAACCTCGGAGTTCCAGGAGCGACGGGTAAATCAAGCCGCAATCGCATATCACTCAAGCTTGTTGGTTGGAACGGTGCCAATTCTGCAGGCCCTTCGCTCGGGATGCTCCCCGGCGGAGCCGGTGGCAGTTGACAGTTCGCCAAATAGCTATCGGCCCGAGCTGTTGAGCTAATTTGGCTCGCAAGAACTATTAATGGTATTAGAAGTTTTAGCTGCATATCCTATTGTCAAATCTTGAACTATTCAGGGGAGTTCATGCGTAGTTGGCATTTTCTGTAAAGTGCGAGCGTTGCTTTCGTTGTAGTTATTCTACTTTGGGCCTGCTGAATCCTGCCCAACACTTACGAAACTGACCGATTGCAAGCCAAGCCTTAAACCCTACTGTCTATGCTGAGTACAATAACAGGAGTTAAGCAATGCTTGGACGCGGATTTGGACTATTTGTGTATGCCACCATTTTGTTAATGGTGATTGTTGCTTTTCTCTTTGGAATTCTTTCGTGGCTCAAGGTTCCAGTGGGAACAACAGTCGATTGGATTATTGGTGTTGCGTCAGCATGGTGGTTGTTGATTATCACCACGGCTCCGTGGAATGTCTATTTTGAGTCGTTGTCGGTGCTTGATGAAGCTAACAATAGTAAGAAGGCTGGTATAGATTTTGATACTAATAAAGTCAAATTTGTCAAAAAGCTTAAGGCCGTGTCGCTAGTTCTGGCAATTGGCTTGCATGGGTTGTCTTCGCTCGTTTTGTTTTATCTATCGGCAGCTCATATTACGCCGGTTGGTTACTATGGGGCTGCAGCTGCGGCAATGCTGACGTTGCTGAGGCCAGCGCTTAGAGCTTATGAATATCTGTGGCAAAGGTTGAGAGAAATTAGGCAGAGCATTAGTTATCCGCGAGAAGATGTGATTCAACTGCGCGCGCGAATTGAAGCTCTTGAAGGCATTCAGCGCAATATCGATGTCTTGCTAGACACGCATAACCCGTCTAGCATACCGGCTCGTACAAATCGAGAGTTGTCAAATTTAAAGGCTATATTTGAAGACTTTGCACAGAATTACACCGAATTATTGCAAGACAATCGAGCTGAGCATGAAACTCTTCGTCGCGAAGGGCAAAGTGCAATCAGCAAACTTTCCTCTGATAGCCAGTTTCTCGATCACGTCCGCGAAATTGTACGCATGATCAAGTCGGCCTAGGTGGGTGAAACCCGTTGACTGCCTTTGTGCCCGTCTGTCTGTCTGAGTTTTAGTGCTCTGCAAATTCCATCATCACTTGGCCGTAGCGCTTGCCGACAGCACCACATACGATATCGCACAGCTGATAAATGCTCTCGTCTCCAATGCTGTAATAAACAAAAAGACCTTGCCTGCGCTTTTGCACTATGCCCTGCTCTGCTAGCACTGAGAGGTGCTTGCTAACATTGGCCTGGCTCATGCCGCTTAGTTCGCAGAGGGCTTGCACCGATTGTTCGCCATTAAATAGATGTTGCAGTATTTGCAATCTGGAGGCGTCAGAAAGGGCCCGAAAACGAGCCGCCACTATTTCTAGTGCGGGCCTTGAGAGAAGTTTGTTCTTGTCTTTCACGATGAGAAACCCTGGTAATTATTTCCAGTTTACAACCGTATGGTTAATTCGGCAATCAACCTTAAGAATGATTCGCCATATAACTAATTGGTGATATAGTAATTTTATTGCACGAGATTTATTAGCAAGAGGGCTTAGCCATGTCAGAACTGTCCAATACCACAACCTGTCAGCAAGTGGCCTGCGCCGAACTGGCTCCAAAAGTGGCAGATTCGGTTCTGCTCGATGTGCGCAGCCCTATCGAGTTCGAAACTGAACACATTGCCAACTCCATAAATGTGCCATTGAATGAGCTTGAGGCTCGTTTTGAGGAAGTGCCGCGAAAAGGCCAGCTGGTTGTTATATGTAGATCGGGCAAGCGCGCCGAGCGCGGTGCCTACGCTCTAATGGGTCAAGGTTTTCAGCCTCAGGTTCTTGAGGGCGGCATGGTTGCCTGGCGCAAGGCTGGCTTGCCGGTCATAGAAGGCAAGAAAATGCTGCCAATTGAGCGTCAGATTCAGTTAGTGGTTGGCGTTGGAGTATTGACCGGGGTGCTTCTTGGGGTTCTGGTCAATCCCTGGTTTCTCGTCATTCCTGGGTTCTTTGGCGCCGGGCTTACTTTTGCTGGCCTTTCCGGCACCTGTGCTCTTGGCCTTCTACTGATGAAAGCGCCGTGGAACCAGTTGCCGATTAGTGTCGCTCCAGCTAAATGCGACAAACCGCAAGCCAAAGGTGGAGAACCCAAGGCCAAGGGTGGTTGCTGTAGCTAGATTCAGCTTGGCTCAGGCCGAGGCCCTAGAAATTTATATAGATTGCAGATTATCTCTGTACGGCAATTACATGGAACTCAATGAGTAACCAGCGGTCGTGCAGGAGAACACACGCTTAGGAGGAATCATGAAAGTGTCGTCAGTTAAGGCCCAAAAGATTGTAATTGTCGGCGGTGTTGCTGGCGGAATGAGCGCAGCGGCTCGCGCCCGGCGCCTCTCCGAAGGTTCCGAGATCATCGTTTTTGAACGTAGCGGTTTTGTCTCCTACGCCAATTGCGGGTTACCCTATTTTGTCGGCGGAGAAATCGAGTCGCAAGATCAGCTACTGGTGGCCACGCCCGAAGGGTTGAAGAAGAAACTCAATCTCGATATTCGCATCAATCAAGAGGTCGTCTCTATTGATGCCGAAGCGAAGCTAGTTACAGTCAAAGATAGACTAAACGAGACGACTTACCAAGAAAGTTATGATCACCTAGTTTTGGCTATGGGTGCTGCTGCCATTAGACCAACTGTGCCAGGCATTGATTTTCCTGGGCTCTTTGCTCTGCGCAACATTGAAGATGTGGAGTCTATCCAATCATGGTTCGAGGCTCACAATCCTCGCACTGCCGTGGTCGCTGGCGGTGGCTTCATTGGCCTGGAAATGGCTGAGCAGCTGGTACGCCGCGGCCTTGATGTGACACTAGTAGATAGTAAAGATCAGGTTCTTGCACCACTTGATATTGAGATGGCGGAGCTTGTGCACAAAGAGTTAGCCAAGCAAGGTGTGAAAATTATCCTTGGCAAAGCGATCAAAGGTTTCCTTGCTCCCGGAGCCCAAGCTAGCGAAGGCGAATCTCCTGAAGGGAATGCCGGAAGTGCTGCCGAGCATACTCCAAAATCGTGTTGGGTTTTAGCTGGACAGCACAAGCCAATTCATGCCGATATTGTTGTTCTGGGGCTGGGAATTCGACCAGAAGTAGCTCTCGCCCGCAATGCTGGATTGACGATTGGTGAGCGTGGTGGCATTCGGGTAGATGAAAATTTACGGACGAGTGCGGCTAATATCTGGGCAGTCGGTGATGCTATTGAAGTGCGCAATCCAATCAGTGGCTCCTATACAATGATTGCTTTAGGTGGACCCGCCAATCGCCAGGGTCGCATTGTGGCAGACAATATTTTAGGCGCCAATGAAAAATATAAAGGCACTTTGGGTACCGCCATTTTGCGCGTGTTCGATTTAACAGTCGCATCCGTTGGTCTCAACGAGATGCAGTTGAAGCTCAGCAACATCGTTTATGATGCTGTCCATGTCCATCCTACTCAACATGCGGGCTACTATCCTGGCGCCGAGCGCCTCAATATCAAAGTTCTTTTCCATAAAGAAACCGGCCGCCTACTTGGGGCTCAGATTGTTGGTCAAGAAGGCGTAGACAAGCGCATCGACGTTCTCGCCACAGCGATGAAGGCCGGCCTGAGTATCCGTGACCTGGCAGAGTTGGAGTTAGCCTACGCACCACCATTTGGTTCAGCCAAGGATGCCATAAATTTGGCGGGCATGACTGGTACTAATGTTTTAGATGGTTTCAGTGAGCAGGTGCAATGGCATCAAATTGATGAGTTGGGCCAAGCCGGCTACTGTATTGTTGATGTGCGCAGCAAGGGCGAACGAGAGCACGGCTTCATCCCTGGAAGTATCCACATTCCGCTGCCTGATTTGAGAAAGCGAATTTCTGAAATTCCGGCAGAGAAACAAATTATCACTTATTGTCAAAGTGGACAGCGCTCTTATAACGCCGCCTGCTTATTGAAGCAAAATGGCTTCAGGGTGAAGAATCTGTCTGGTGGTTATCTAACTTGGAGCTCGATGCAGAACAGCACTGGCAAGCATGTTATTTGGCAAGAGCAGGTAGCGGCAGCTTTAGTTAGTTGAAAGGCTGTTGAATATCAATCACTCGACTAAGAAATTAGACTGGAAGAATAGAATATGATTAAGGCAACGAATATGCCCAATAAAGGACGGCAAGCAATGGAAAACATGATTTGGATGGTGGGCTTCGTGCTCTTGTACTTCGCCTTGCAGCTCTATATATTGCCGAAACTCGGCATCCCTACCTGAATGTCTCGTAGCTGCTCGGTCGAGCAGCCCAAGACAAAAACAGCTGAGCCAAAGCAAGATGAATTTGTGCAACAAGAGTCGATTAAGTCAAACTCTGGTAACGGAAATCAAGGGACCAAAGTCGACTAAGTTTAGTCGCGGGCTACTTGCCTGTACCCTACTGGCTCTTTTCGCGCAGACGGCTGATCTGTGTTTGCTAACCAGGCCAGTCGAGGCTGCCGACACTTGTGCCATCGGCTCACCTTGTCTTGCCGATCCCACCTGTGTAGTTGTAGGCAAGACTCATATTCTTGAATGGAAAAGTAAGACACCAGCAAAGATTGTGGTTGTATGCATTCACGGTCTAGGTCTCTGTGCCATGGCCTATAAGCCCTTGGCGAAACAATTTTCCGATGCGGGAATAGATGGCTATGGCATAAACGTTCGTGGTTTTGGGCCCGATAGAGATAAGGCCGAGCGTGCCAAGTTGAATTGTGTTGATACCGTTGGTGATATCGGTAAGTTGTTGGTAGATATTCACAAGCAATATCCTGACTACAAAGTATTTTTAGTTGGTGAATCTATGGGAGGGGCTCTGGCAATAAGAGCGGCTGCAGAGAATGCTGATCTAGTTGACGGAGTGGTTTGTTCTGCCCCTGCTTGGAAGTTGTTAAAGATGCGAAGCACTGCTGTCAAAGGCATCTTTGAGCTTTATCTCTTTCGTAGCCGTCGGCCTGGTATCGCATCACGTGCTGTGATTAATCAAGCTACCAGCGATCATGAATTGACAGAGCATTGGTTAACTGAGCCGTCGCACAAGATGAAACTTTCACGCAAAGAAGCTTTTGACTTTGTGCGTTTTGTTTCGAAGACAGATAGTTATGCCAAAAAACTTGAGATGCCAGTGCTGGTGATGCAGGGTCTCGATGACCATCTAGTCTCGCCAACGGCTGTAGCTGAACTCTTTGGTGATATTCCTGCTAGAAGTAAAGAGTTTCTGATCGATGCTAAAGGCGAGCATCTTCTACTTGAGGAAGGAAATTTTTCACCAGCCCTGATAGAGAAATTGATTGCTTGGCTCAAGGGCGACCACCCTTCAGAGCGCTCTCCCACGCTGATTACTATGATCAACGACCAGTCACTACCAGCTCCCGAGGCGCACCGTTTGCAGCGCTTGCTGAAAGTAGCTAATAACAATTATGCTGATGGCAACTACACTGTCTGCTGGTCTGGTGCTCTAAGAAATGTGCATCAAGGCTTAGACTTTAGCGGCAAGATTGCTTTGCCACTGTTGGCTGAATTGCCTCATCTCTATGCCGTTGGTCCTTTAGAGAATTTACGGGGTGAAGTTACAATTTGGGACGGCAAGCCCTTGATTGCTCGGGTGATTAGTAGCCAAGTAAAGGTTGATAATGCTCTCAAGGGCAAGGCTTGTTTCTTAGTCTATGCTTCAGTCGAGAGGTGGCAGACCACTAAGCTGTCTTCTGCAGTGACGGCAAGCGACATTGATCAAATTGTGAAAAATGTCGCTACTAAATGCGGTATCAATATTGAGCAGCCGTTTCCTTTCTTGATCGAAGGCGTGGCTAAGTCTGCTCGTTATCATGTCATGAATAGAACTGAGTCAACACCACCAAGTCCAGGCCCAGAGTCGCATGAAAAGGCCAAAGTGCGCTTTACTCTTGAAGATAAGCCGGTCAGTATTCTTGGATTCTATTCTGAGCATCACCAGGGTATCTTTACTCACCATTCAAGCTCTGTTCACATGCATATTAAAGCTGGCGATGATAAGATTGCCGGGCATCTTGAAGCTATCGAATTAGAGCCTGGTGCGAGCTTGTTGCTACCGCTAGTGATTCCGAACTGAAGCTGTCGCCGCGGGCAAATTCTCAGGTTTGCCGCCTAGCATTTTTTCTAATCCAGACGTATCGCTCGGGGGCTCAGCTAACCATGGCACTACGGCGACGCGTTGGCTTAGCTGCTCAACTTCGGCAATGTATTCCTGTTCGTTGTTACGGCGGGCTTGTAAGACCGGGTTAGTTGTTTGGGCTGCTGAGAGCGATTGATTGATAATCCAGGCAAATGGATGAATTTCGGCTCTAGCCAGGTCTTCTTGTAAGTGCTTAGCCTCATGCACGGGAGTCGCTTCTGGCAAGGTGACAAGTAGTATGCGAGTAAAATTAGGGTCCCGTAGTCTGGGCAATAGATTAATGACAGAGTCGGGCATATTGCTAGATTGGCGCAAGACTTCTTTGTGGTAGGCCTGGGCGGCATCTAGTAGCAAAATTGTGTGTCCAGTTGGGGCGGTGTCGAGTACGACGAAACCCTCCTGCCCTTCGGCCACAATATTGGCGAAGCTTCTAAAGACAGCGACTTCTTCAGTGCAGGGAGAGCGCAAATCTTCGTCTAGTAGTGCTCGTCCTTGCTCGTCGAGATTTTCGCCAGCACTTGCCATTACTTCTCTTTGGTAAGACTTGGTTTCGGCGGCGGGATCAATGCGACTAATCGTCAAGTTTGGTACTGGATTTTCTACCACCCATAACAAATGAGCTGCTGGGTCTGTGGTGCTCAGGCGCACGGCGTGGCCTCTTTTGGCAAGCTCTACAGCTATGGCTGCAGCGATGCTGGTTTTGCCAACACCACCTTTGCCCATGGTCATGATTACGCCTTTGCCGGATGTTTCTATTTCATTGACTATGCTCACTAGCGCTGGTGGCAGTTGAACCCTCGCTTCTGAGTCTGTAGATTGAGTCGCCGCCGTTGCCTGAAACATATTTCTTAGTGCGGCAACGCCCAGCAGGGCCCTGGCGCTCAGTAGTATTTCCTGGCAAGGCAGTTCGGATAATTCTGCTGGCATTGAGGTTCGTGCTCTTTGCTCACGCTTAGAGAAGGCTGCCGCTATAGCATCGCCAGTAGTATCTATTTTCAAGACGCCATTGAGGATAAGACATTGATTGGCAACTCCAATGGCTCGCAGTTCTCTGCTTGTATTGGCGGCTTCTCTTAAGGCTGATTGTTCAGGGCGAGCAACCAGTACAAGGGTTGTGCGGGTGGCATCCATTAGTGTGCTCACTGAGGAAGCATATATGTTTTCTTGTTGTTGCAGTCCTGCTAATGGACCAAGGCAGGAAGTGCCAGTGGTATTACTTTCGATGAAGGTAGACCATGATTTTGGTAGAGAGAGCAGACGCATTGTATGGCCGGTTGGGGCCGTATCGAAAATAACGTGGTTGTAGTTAGCTGTTTTTTCGTCGTCGCCAAGCAACTTGGCAAATTCGTCGAAGGCTGCAATTTCAGTGGTGCACGAGCCAGAGAGCTGCTCTTCCATACTCTTCAGGCTAGCCTCGGGCAAAAGCCCGCGGTACGGCCCTATCAATCTTTCGCGATATTCGCAGGCCGCCGCTTCTGGGTCGATGTTGAGAGCATCTAGGCCATGCACTTCAGGCACAGCAGTGGGCGTACCGCTGAGAGTGACGTGAAGTACTTCATCAAGGTTTGAAGCTGGGTCGGTGCTGACTAGCAGAACTCGCTTGCCTTTGTCTGCCAGGGCGATGGCCACAGCACATGATACTGAAGTTTTACCAACCCCACCCTTGCCGGTGAAGAACATATATTTAGTGGCTTGTTCAACCAGGTTCATGGCCGCTCCTTTAATTAGCAACAGGAAGACTTCTTATCTGCTTCTTCCTTATCAGCTGGTGCGCTGCAGCATCCTGAAGCGGCTGCGGATTTTGCCGTCTCTGAAGTGGTAGACTCGGCCTGCTGAACAGTAAATTTCAGCCCACCCTTAGTCTCTTGTTTGTTTTCGCTGGCTGAATATTCTAAATTTGTAAGCTCGGCTAGTTTTTCTCTTGATAAATATAAGCCCTGAGATGCGATTTTACCGTCAACCAGAATAAGCGGTAGGCAGTCGTTGCCGTCTTTCTTCAGGGCCGCAGCCACTGTGGCATTGCTGACAAAAGCCTGGGTTTGCTGCGAGAGATTATAGCGTTCTACTTCAATGCCCTGGCGTTTGAGCCAGTCGAGATCGGCGCTGAAATTTACGAGAGCTGGGTCCACTCCAGGTCCGCAAATGCCTGTTGAACAGCACATTGGCGGGTCGAATACTTGAATTTTCATGGCTTTGCTCCTTTCGCTGTATTGGCAAGACTCTTGAATTTAGTCTCTGTTCCTTGCTTGCAAGTATTTAACTTTGACTTTCGGGAAGATCTTTTTCGTACCATTGCTTGCTGCTGTTGACGATTTTGACAACGGCAAGCATTACTGGCACTTCAATTAGCACACCAACTACGGTGGCGAGTGCTGCCCCTGAATTGAAGCCAAATAGGCTTATGGCAGTTGCCACGGCCAGTTCGAAAAAATTACTGGCTCCGATTAAGGCAGAGGGGCCAGCGACACAGTGAGCAACTCTGAAATGCTTGTTCAGTAAGTAGGCAAAAGTGGAGTTGAAAAAGACTTGAATCAAAATCGGCACTGCCAGCATTGCTATTACAAGTGGCTGCTTGAGAATCGCTTCGCCTTGAAAGGCAAAGAGCAAAATTAGGGTGGTGAGTAGTGCTGCAAGTGAAAGCGGGTGTAGCAATTCAAGAGTCTTGTCAAAGCTTTCCTGCCCTTGCTTTAGCAATATGCTTCGCCACGCTTGGGCAAGCAGCACTGGTATGACAATGTACAGACCAACCGAGATCAGCAAGGTGTCCCAGGGAACGGTTATTGAGGATAGGCCGAGCAGCAGACCGACAATTGGTGCGAAGGCAAATATCATGATCAGATCGTTCACTGCTACTTGCGAAAGAGTGAAGTAGGGATCACCTTTTGTCAGCTGGCTCCAGACAAAGACCATGGCTGTGCATGGTGCTGCCGCCAGTAGGATTAGTCCGGCGACATAGCTGTCAATCTGTGTAGGGGGCAGGTATGGGGCGAAAATTACACGAATAAATATATAGGCTAGCAAGGCCATCGAAAATGGTTTCACTGCCCAGTTTATGAAAAGGGTTACGGCTATGCCTTTCCAGTGACTTTTGACCTGCCCCAGGGAGCCAAAGTCAATCTTTAAAAGCATGGGCACAATCATTAGCCAGATTAAGAGCCCAACAGGTATATTTACTTTAGCGATCTCGAGTGAACCTATTAACTTCATTGGCCCTGGCATTAATTGCCCCAGAGTTATTCCTGCACCGATGCAGAGAAAAACCCAGACTGTCAGCCAGCGCTCAAAGAAACCTATGCTTGGCTGACTGGTATCATTGTTTGCCGCTTGAACTTGTTTATTGCTCATTGGCTACGCCTAATTCTTTGACAAGAGTTTGTACACGTTGTTTTACTTCGTCGCGAATTTCTCTCACTCGATCGATTGTTTGACCTTTAGGGTCTGGTAGGCCCCAGTCGGCTCTTTTTAGTCCTGGAATCATTGGACAGGTTTCACCGCAGCCCATGGTAATGAGCATTTCAGCGCCTTGCGCTAGTTTATCGGTGAGCAGTTGTGGTTTTATATTTGATAGGTCAAGGCCTTCTTCTTTCATCACGGCTAGCACCTCTGCATGAACATTGGTACCAGGATTGGTGCCGGCGGAAAGAGCAAAAGCTTTGGTTTGGTTGCAATATAAATTGAAGAAGCTGGCGGCCATCTGCGAGCGGCCGGCATTATGTATGCAAGCGAAGATTACCTTTATGGCTTTTTGTTTGGTTTCGTTGCAAGCTGTATTTTCATTACAAGTTGTAGTTTCGTTGCAGCAGTCAATTTTTCCCTCGCAGCAATTTTCCATGAGGAAACTGATCAGACTTTGCATCGTGTCGTATTTGGCGCTGTAAATGATTGAGCGTCCGTCCCGCTTTGAAGAAACAAGCCCGGCTTGGCTCAATTGCTCCAAGTGGTGTGACATGGTGGCCGGAGTTATGCCCAATTGAGCGGCTATTGTTCCCGCGGCCAGACCGTCAGGGCCGCGTTGTACTAGAAGGCGAAAGACGTTTAAGCGTGACTCTTGCGAGAGAGCGCCAAAGGCGTTTAATACCCCTTGTATTTCCATATTTGGTATTTCCGTATTTTAGCTTTCTATATTTTATCTTTCTATGTTTGTACAAATATCAAAATATGGTGACTATGTCAATACCCCTATAATTACCGCGGTGACGAATTGCATGATAGGACTTGGCCGGTAGACCTTGAGTAAACTTGATTTCAAAACTTTGTGGCAGACCAGGCCTATATTTAAGTGGTTGTTGGCCATCGAGTTAATTCTCTTGATTGCCATAGCAGTACTGGCAATTTCGTTTGTGCAAGATCCCACTCCTTTGCCTTTTAATAGTGAGATTTGGGATTTTGGCGTTGGTCCGACGCGCTATTCAATGGTTCACGACTTGATTGGCTCGGGAAGACTGATAGGCAAAGATGTTCAACAGCTTGAAAAGCTTCTGGGCACGCGTCTGTGCGAGAAGAAAGTGATTGACAACAAAGTTGTTCAGTTGAGCTATGTCATGAGCCGGGGGTTGAAAGAGGCTTATCTCGACCTCGATTTTAATGATGGCCTTTGCGTTGGCGCTCAAATTAGGCGACCGGTGGAAGCTATCGAGCATTAGGTCCCTATTTCTTGGGCTGATTTCTTTCTTTCGCGCTCAACTTTTTTTCGCTTACCGGATTTTTACAGTTGCTGAAGGCTTTCAGTTGATACATGACTTATTCGCCCTCGTGTAGAATGGGTCTATCTTATTCGAGGTCTTACCATGCGCCTGTCGGTTCTCTTGTGTTCATTGCTTATCCCTGCGGCTGTCATAGTGACTGGATGCAGTAAGACCGATAAAGTTGGAGACAAGACCACCACTACGTCAACAACCACCACCACAACCACTACCGAACCGACCAAGCCAGTTGGTCCTCACAAGGTCATGGTTTCACCGGTGAGCGAACACAGCTATACCCCTGAGCAGCAGCGCTACTGCATAGATTTGCAGAATCGCCTGGCAGAGGGCTGGCGGCCACTTAAGTCTGACCACCGCTACAGCGTAGCCGTTGAATTTCTAATTACTCGACCAGGCCTTTGCACCGATGTTCATACGGTCAGCGCCACCGGTGGTCAACGGGCTATTGAGAGAACTGTTGACTCGGTGAGAACACAGTCACCCTTTGCTCCTTTGCCTGCTGATTTTAAAGACGCTCCGGCGCCATTCCGCTGCGATTTCATTTACTATCCAGAAGGCACTGCTTCTAAGTAGTAACGATAAAATTGACTCTGTTTGCATTGTAGCCACTTGATGCAGTTGTTTGGCCGCAATCGATTGTTTTGATGTGGTTGTAAGTAGTGGTCCGCTGCCAAAGAGCGGGCATATCAAAATAGAAAGTGATCAAGCAGGGTTGATGGAAGCAAAAGCAAAACCGATTTTGAATCCAGTGGATAAGCTTGGCGGCGGCACAGCGGGTGCTGTCCTCAAGTCGGCGGCCCCAATTGGCCTCAGTGCTTTTGCTCTGGTGGTTTTTGCCAAAGTGTTGCTGATGGTGCTTTTTTCGTCTGGTTATATGAACCAGCTATTTGTGCCGTTCGTTCAGCACTTTATCAGCCACTTTGACAACCCTTGGGATTTCTATTTTCAGACCACCACACAGCGGGATCAATTTCCTTATCAGCCGCTGATGCTTTATATTGTCGCTTTCTTTTGTCTGCCTCTGAAGCTGGTTGGTTTCGAAAATACCTATTTGGTCAATTTCTTTATGAAATTGCCGACCCTTCTTAGCGATATTTTGATTGCCTTCCTATTGGTCAAAATGTTTCCAGCAAGAGTCAACAAAGTCTTCTGGTATTACTTTCTTTCGCCAATCATATTTTATGCTTGCTACATTCACTCACAACTCGATTTGATACCAACAGCGATACTGTTCGCTGCTGTTTATTTTTTGCGCAAACACGACACGCTTAAATCGGCACTGCTTTTTGGTTTAGCTCTGGCGACCAAGTCTCACGTGGCGGCGGCCTTGCCCCTTTGTATCACTTATATTTATCGCAATCAGAAGCCCAAGATGGCCGGGCTCTATCTCGTCTGTTCGCTTCTCATGCTTATCTTCTGGGTCTATCCCTTTTTGTCCTCGGCTGGTTTTCAAGCCATAGTTTTGCATAATCCCAAGCAGAGCCAGATCTTTGAGTCTTACATCAGCATTGGCTCTATGCATATTTTCTTGCCCGTTCTGGCGGTGTGCAGTACCTATGTGCGTTTTGCTCTCTATCCCAAAATCAATCTTGATTTACTAGATGCCTTCCTCAATATTGTCTTTGCTTTATTTGTCGCCCTTATTGTGCCGGCGCCCGGCTGGTACGTTTGGATTGTGCCATTCCTCAGCATTTTCATGATCAAATATAGCCGCCGAGATAGCCGCATTGTGCCAGCTGGTATGGCCCTTTCTTGCTTCTACCTTTTCTATTTTCTCTTTTTCCATCACTTCGATTATCCGGCCATTATGTTCTGCGGTCAGGTTTGGAATTTAGGCATACCTGGTGAGCACCTCTCTTCTCTAGCCTTTACTCTGCTAGAAGCAACCTTGCTGGCCAATATCGTGCTTTGCTATCGTACTGGTGTGCGCAGTAATTCGATTTATAAGCGCGAAAGAGCTATCGTCATCGGTATTGGTGGAGATAGTGGTGCTGGTAAATCGACACTGCTCAAAGACATAAAGGCCTTACTGCAGAATCGCGTGGTTGAGCTTGAAGGTGATGCTGATCACAAATGGGCTCGCCACGACGAAAATTGGAAAAAAGACATTACCCATCTTGATCCGAAAGCCAATTTCCTCCACAGGCAGGCCGATACACTCTTCAATTTGAAGCGCGGACGCAGTGTTGAGCGTGTCGACTATGATCACTCAACTGGTGCCTTTACTAGTGCTCGGGTGATTGAGCCCAACGATTTTATTGTCCTGTCTGGCTTGCACACTTTCTATTTACCTAAGTCGCGAAAAGTAATTGATCTGAAAATCTTCATGGATCCCGAGGCAGAGCTCAAGACTTTTTGGAAAGTCAGTCGCGATCACCGCGAGCGAGGCTATACCGAGAAGCAAGCGAATGCTCAGATCAATCGCCGAAAAAATGACGCAGACAAATTTATTTCTCCTCAGAGAGAGTTTGCCGATCTCTGTATTCGCTATTATCCCCAGGCTTTGCTTGATGAGGGCTCTCTAACAGCTCAAGCTAAGCTGTCGCTCAAGTTGTCACTAAGTTCAAGTATTCATCTAGAGGATTTAGTGCAAGAGCTTATGGCCAATGGTTTGCTCTTGCATTGGGACTACAGCGAAAATCTATCAAAGCAAGATTTGACTCTCTCAGAACCAGTACCACCAGCGTTATTGCAAAAATTAGCTAGTGACATGATTCCTAATTTAGAAGAGCTAGTGGAGAGTAAAATTGAGTGGGCCGAAGATTTGCGTGGCTTTGTGCAGCTGATTATTTTGCTTATCATCAACGACTTGATGAAAGACAAGGAAGAAATGCATGAAGTTTGAAGGCATTCTCCTTGATCTCGATAATACAGTCTATGACTATAAACGGGCTCACGAACCGGCTATTGCAGCTGCTTTGCAGTGGCTTGCTGCTGAGCTTGAGCAGGGGCTTGAGGCCATAGAGGCTCAGTATGTTGCTTGCCGCAGTAGGGTCAATAAGAGTCTGCACGGATTGGCTTCTTCTCACAGTAGATTGCTTTATTTTCAAGGTATAGCTGAGGCCTTTGGCCGCTTCCCTCATTTGTTAGCAGGAGCTGCTGAAGATCTCTATTGGCGAACATTTTTTGACAATATGCAGCTGCGCCCAGGCTGTCTTGCTTTTCTTCAGTCGGTAGGTTTGCCCATCGCTATAGTCACTGATTTAACAGCAAGGATTCAGTTTGACAAAATTGCGCACTTGGAAATTGCCAACTATTTGCAGGCTATTGTTACCAGCGAAGAGAGCGGCCATGAAAAACCACATCCGCGCATATTTGAATTGGCTGCGCAGAAGCTCGACTTGCCCTTGACCGCTCTTTGTATGATTGGTGATAGCTTTGAGCGTGATATAGAAGGTGCCCGCAAACTTGGTCTTGACTGCTATTGGCTCAATACTGAAGCTGGAATTATTCAGCCCATTGCCGACATGGGCAGTGTTACTATTTTTGATGATTTTCTTCAGTTGCTTGAGTTGGTGAAAAAATGAACGCCATAGAAACTGAACTAGCAGATCTCATAGAAATATCGCGTTTTGCTGGAGAGCGTTTCGATCTGGTGCAAGCCGGTGGCGGTAACACATCAGTCAAGCTCGACGATGGTCGCATTTTTGTTAAAGCTTCTGGTATGGCACTGAGCGAAGTTGGCTCTGAGGCTGATTTTTGCTTGCTGCAATGGCCTGCTTTACTACAGTTCTTGTCTGCTTGTGATGCTAATCTTTCAGTTGCAGCGCTTGAGGCCCAGGCCAAAGTCGCTGTGGCTGCTGCTCTTACGCCAGTTGCTTCTAGCAATAGACGGCCATCGATTGAAGCGCTGCTGCATTGCTTACTAGGAAAATATACTCTTCACACCCATCCAATAGCCGTGGCTGCCCTGGTTTGTCGCAAGAATTGGCAGAAGATAGTGACAGATATTTTTGCTAGTGAGTTTCCGCAGTATCAAGATTCACTTTTTCTTGTTTCCTATAAAACTCCCGGACCAGCCTTGGCTGTGGCTCTTCAGCAGCAGCTCAGAGAGAAGGATTGGCAGCCTGCTGCTGCTGACAAGGCCAGTCTAGCCATCGTATTTCTAGAAAACCATGGCCTGATTGTGGCTGGTGCCAATAAGCAAGTGGTGATGCAGATTACCAATGAAGTGGTAGACAAACTGGCCAGCGAGCTGGCTTTCAACCTCTATCGCTATAAGCTAGTTAATTTCGCCTCTGCTCTCGTTAATCAAGTTTGTGGCACTAAGTGGCTTGCCTATTTAAGTGATGACCATATTCTCCAAGATGCCCTGAAGCGCAATTCCGCCTATTTGCTGGCCCCATGTGCCACGCCCGATCAACTGGTTTACTGTGGTGCTAGTGGATTGGCTCTGGCTGACTTTGATAGTGCCTCAGCGGTGCAATCTGTGGCTGATTATTTGCAGAAGTTTGGCCATCCACCTAAGGTGATCATTTCGGGCGAGCATATTTTGCTTCTCGGGCAAAGTTTGCGCAAGTGTCGAGAGAGTGAGGAAGTCTTGCGCTCCCACGTCATGCTACAACTGGGTGGAGAGCTTGAAGACATGACCTATTTGGCCCAGGACGAAGTCGATTATTTGAGCAATTGGGAAGCTGAGAAATACAGGCAGAGCCTATGACCCATGTTGTAATTCCTATGTCTGGCCTTGGTGAGCGCTTTATAAAAGCTGGCTACAAGCTGCCGAAACCATTAATCGAAGTAGACGGCAAGCCCATGATTGAGCATGTAGTCTCAATGTTTTCTCCTGCCGATAAGTTTACTTTTGTCTGCAACCTCGAGCATATGAATCAGACAAATTTAGCAGAGGTACTCAATCGTATTGCTCCGCAGGCTGAAATAATTACCATTAATACCCATCGCAAAGGGCCTGTTTATGCTGTTGGGCAGTGTTTAGATCGAATAGATTCGAGCGAAGAGACAATCGTCAACTATTGTGATTTCTATTCCTATTGGCACTACTCTGACTTCTTAGCTAAAACGCGCAGTCGAAAAGCTGCCGGCTCAGTTCCGGCTTACCGCAACTTTCATCCGCATATGCTTGGCACTGATAACTATGCCTTTATCAAAGAGAAGAACCTTTGGTTAGAAGCGATTCAAGAGAAGAAGCCATTTACAGATAATCGCATGGCTGAGTTTGCCTCAAACGGTACGTATTATTTTGCCCGTGGAGAGTACGTCAAGCACTACTTCCAGGAGTTGATGAAACAAGATATTCAGGTCAATGGTGAATACTATGTCAGCATGATTTACAACCTCATGGTGGCTGATGGTCTTCGTGTCTCAGTCTACGAAGTTGACTACATGCTGCAATGGGGAACTCCTCGTGATCTGGAGGAGTATCAACACTGGTCTGACTATTTCACAAGACTGGCCCATGAAGGCTCAGAAGACGAGCCACGCACAGGGCGAAAAAATCGCCCGGCCACAGCCAAAGATTCTCTTCTAGTTAACACCTGTCTTATTCCAATGGCGGGCAAAGGCTCTCGCTTTGCCGATGTGGGCTACTTAACACCCAAGCCGCTTATACCAGTTTCGAACAAGCCCATGGTGGTGCTTGCCTGCGATAATTTGCCGCCCGCCTCTCGTTATGTCTTCGTAGCACAGAAAGAGCACCTTGATAATTCTCAATTGAAAGGGATACTGACTGAGCAGTTTCCTAATGTTAGTGTGGTAGCTATCGATGGTATCACCGCCGGTCAGGCTTCTTCTTGTAAGCTCGGTATTGATGGTGCTGAGCCGGCCATTGACCCTGAGTCCAGTTTGTTGATTGGTGCCTGCGATAACGGTATTGTTTACGACCACAGTAAGTGGCAAGCCTTGATGGCAGATCAGTCTATCGATATGGCTGCTTTTAGTTTCCGCAATCATCCATCTAGTGAACGAAACCCTCAAATGTTCGGTTGGCTTAAAGTTGCGCCTGAAGATGAGAGTGCCCCAGTTGAATTTCCTGTTATCACTGGTGTTTCGGTGAAGAAGGCAATATCAGATAATCCGCGCGCTGATCATGCCATTGTTGGTGCCTTTTTCTTTCGCAAGGCAAAATATTTTGATCAAGCAATGAAGGTGATGCTTGAACAAGATATTCGTGTCAACGGCGAGTTTTATGTCGATAGTATGGTTGGTGTTTTAGCTGATTCTGGCCTTAAATGCGTGGTCTTTGAAGTAATCGACTACATCTCTTTTGGCATACCCAATGATCTTAAGACCTTTGCTTACTGGCAGTCGTTTTTCCGTAAGTGCTCATGGCATGACTATAAAAAAGAGGTCAGCAAGATTCAGGCATGACAAATCCAAAGAATCAGACATTTACTGTGGTAATGCCATGTTATAACGAGTCGAAAAATATTCCGCTGATTCTCAGTCGTTTTGAGAAAATCACTGCCAATGATAATTCGCAAGTTGAGCTACTTTTAGTTGATAACGGCTCTACTGACGATAGCCCAGCTACTTTAGCCAGTCAGCTGCCACAGTTTTCTTTTGCCCGGTCACTAAGAGTGCCTGTTAATCAAGGTTATGGCTTTGGCATACTGGAAGGTTTGCGTGCTTGCCAGAGTGATTATATCGGTTGGACTCACGCCGATATGCAGACCGATCCCAGTGATATTGTCAAAGCCATTGATCTAATTAAGCAAGCCAACTACCCTGAAGATATTTACGTTAAGGGTTTGCGCCGTGGCAGGCCGCTATCTGACTCGTTTTTTACCGGCGGCATGAGTCTATTCGAGACTTGTTTCATGGGCACCAACCTCTGGGATATCAATGCTCAGCCTAATATTTTTCATCGTTCTTTCTTTCAGTCGTGGACTCAGCCGCCCAATGACTTTGCTTTAGATTTGTATGCCTATTACATGGCCAGGCAAAAAAATCTCAATATCGTCCGCTTTGACGTGGTCTTTCCTCCCCGCATTCACGGCGAGTCTAAGTGGAACACAGGCTTTAAGTCGAAAGTTAAGTTCATCAAGCGCACCATCGATTTTAGTATCAAACTGAAGCACTCGCTTAGTCACTCAGCAAAGGAAATTTAAATGCATTTTATTGCCCATCGCATTAATCAACTCGAAGCATTGCGCCAGGTTCCAGCTCAGTTTGGTTGCGAGATCGATTTGCGTGACCGTGGTGAACGATTGATTTTGCAGCATGACCCCTTTAAAGATGGTGAGGATGCTGAGCCTTTCTTCGCTGAGTACAATAATCATGGCACTCTGATTTTGAATGTTAAAAGTGAGCGCATTGAAGATACGATTTTGCCTTTGATGCAGAAGTATAAGATCGAGAATTATTTCTTTCTTGATTCATCCCTGCCGATGATTGTCAATCTTACTAAGCGCGGCGAGAAGCGCATCGCTCTGCGTTATTCTGAGTTTGAGACCATTGAAACTGTTCTCAACTTTTCGGGCTTAGTTGAATGGGTTTGGATTGATTGCTTCACTCGTTTGTCGCTTGATAAAAAAGACTATAAACGCCTGAAGGAAGCTAACTTCAAGCTCTGCCTGGTTTCGCCCGAGCTCCAAGGTCGGCCTGAGGATATTGCGCCATACAAAAAACAGATGGCTGACGATGACATTGTTATGGATGCCATCTGTACCAAGCAATACAATATAGACCTTTGGAGTGCTTAGCATGGCCTTGCCAGGCGAAGAAGTAAATGAGCTTGAACAGCAAGAGCTACACGATTACAAAAATGTAGACGATCAGCCCATGGCTAACGATTTGTCGATTGTGGTCTTGTTGGCTGCGGGCTCTCTTACTCTTGTGCTTCTTGTTGTGGCTCTGCGCTGGTGGTTTTCTCATCCGATGTTGATCTTCTGTGATCAAGGTCTGTTTGTTCATATGGCGGAGCTTCTCCTTGAGGGGAAAGTGCCTTATGTAGACATGTTCGATGTCAATCCGCCTTTGGCTATCTATATTCAGGTTCTACCGGTGCTGCTTTCGCGCTTGTTCCACATGCCGATACCACTGAGTTTTTCCATTTATGTTTCTTTGCTTGAATTTCTCAGTTGCTTTATAGTGCTTTGGATTCTTGTGGCAGCAAGACGCACTGGGGCCGTTGTACTCGGTGTATGTGCCTTGATTGGTTTTGCTTATTTCAATCAGATTCAGCGCCTTGATTTTGGCCAAAGAGAACATATTTTCTGCATTACCTATGCACCTTTTCTCTTGCTGCGTTATTTGCGTTGGCAAGGCGTTAAGCTTGGTCGTTGGCCTTCCATCGCTGCTGGAGTTTTGGCTGGTATTGGTCTAGCGCTTAAGCCGCACTTTATGCTGATGGCTACTGCACCTGAAATCGTTTGGTGGCTGCGCACCCGTCAGTTCAAACCCTTCATAGCGCCGGAGGTGTTGGCCGCAGTAGCCGTGATTGCTGTGTATCTTGTGCATTTTATTTTTTTGCCAGCGCAAGAGTTAAGAGCATTTTTCAATTTTGTTGTTCCTATCTACAAAGAAGGCTACGAGTATTACGTTACTTCGCCCATTTTCAATATGGCTAGTTTTTGGCGCATTGATTTTCTTCTTCTCGCCCTGGCATCTTTGTTAGCTATAGTCTTGGCTCAGTCGTCGAGCTTGCCTTTGGCGATTTGTGCTTTCTCGTTTATGTCGGCGGTGGTTTTTGTCCTTGCCGGTCAGGCCTGGTCTTGCCACATGATTGCCGTGCGCATGGGCAATACCATGGCACTTGCTGTAGAAGCTGCTTTGCTCTATCAGCTATTGCCTCTCAAGGCAATTGGTTTGGGGCGACCTAAATTGACAGGCATGGCGGTCTCTGTGGCGGCTGCTTCTGTTATTGGTGGTGGCATCTATTTAAATTCGGTGCAAGTGATTGATGAGGAAGAGATGCGCTGCCGACAACCATACCCCCTGGTACAGGTCGGATACCCTGAATGGGGTATGGGCTCTGTGGATGACATGGACGGCTTTGTTGGCTCTTGCTTAGAACATAGCAGTAAGGGCGACTCTATTCTTTTTATTTGTGCCTCAATGGCTCCTGGCTATCCAGTGCTTTTGCAAACCGAAAGAAAGCCAGCTTCTCGATTTTTGCACGGTATGATGCTGCCGATATTGTCGTTCATTATTGATAAACCTGAGCTTGATGCCAAGGCGAAGGCGCGCTTTACGGGCTACAAAAAGCAAGTTATTGACTGGTATACAGAGGATATTGAGAAAAATAGACCGAAGCTAATTTACATCCAAGATAATCCGATGAGTTGGGTTTTTGGTGATGTTGACTTCATCAACACGCGCATGGCCAACTACAAAAAAATAGATGAGAAAGGCGGCATAAGTATTTATAAGCGTAATGACTAGTAAGCAAAAAATATTCGTAGTTTGCACTGCTCTGGCTGTTTTTGTCCTGAGTATAGTTGTTCGAGCCTTTTTCCTTGGCGACCTTGCTGGTTCGATTTGTTACGAAATGGAAGCGGCCAATCGCATGCTTCATGGTCAAGTTCCCTTTCGCGATTTCTATTTTGATGAACCACTGACTCTGGTTTTCTTGCGCATGCCAGCTGTTTTGTTGGCTCAGCTGCTTTCAGGCCATAGCAGCGCTGCTGTGCTGCCTTTCAATGCCATTGCTATAGCTTCTTTTCTTGAAGTCTCTCTGCTGGCCACGTTTTCATTTGCCTTTTGTATCTATACTGTTGTCACCGCTAGGTTAGACCACCGCAGACAAATGCAGTTGTGGTTTGCCCTGATAGGCTTTGCTATAGCCAATTTCGCTATGGGCTATTCTTATGGTTGCGCTCAGCATATCTTTTGCTTACTGTTTAGCCCCTATTTTTTCTTACGCCTCACCGCCTGGCTTTCACCTGTCGACAATTCAGGAAAAACGGGCAGTCACTGGCCTGGCTTCTTTGCTGGAATTCTTGCTGGTTTTGCGGCTTCTCTCGACCCGCTTTTTATAATCGTGCCCATAACAGTTGAGGCGGCTGAGTTTCTTAGCCGTCGCTTGCTTGGTAAAGCAAACTCAGTTGCCGATGAGTTCTTTTGGCTTTTAATATCATTTCTCGTTTCTTGGTCTTACTTGTTACAGCTTGATCAAGCTGCTCTCAAAGAGCTGTTCGATTGGATTATTCCTCTTAAAATTACCAGCTACTACTTAGATCAAATTGCTTATTTTGGTCTTGGTGCCACCCCAGACCGTCGTGATGTGATTTATGTTTGTACGGCAGCAGCTATTGTCAGTTTTGGTATCGTCAATCGTCTGCCTTTATTGCGACCAATTATGGCTTTGATGATGGCCGGCTTTGTTCTCTATCAAATGGGCATGAGCGGCTTGAGTAGCGACATTTTGCTATTGATTTGGGCTATTTGTCTGTGCTTTTCGGTGCAGTTTTTGTATTTGCTTGAGAGTAGTTTCTTCTCTAATATCGCTCGACGTTGTCCTAAGCTTTCTTACCGTCGCCTACCTAAGGTGCAGTCAGTCTCGCTTGCTGTGGTTTGTTCTCTCACTATATTGACTCTTATTTCGCTTGAGATAATGCAGCGTCGTGAGAACGTTACTGTATTGACCGGCCCTAAAGCGATTGATCCTACTTATCTTGAATTGGCTGATGCTTTTCCTAAATATTGCCAGGCGGGCGATTCTATTATGATTCTCAATGGCCGACTGCTGCCTGGTTTTCCGCTTTATTCTTTGGCAGAAAAGCCTATTGCTAGTTATTTCATTAGTACCGAAGCTTTTAGCTCATTGGCAAATATCGAGGCTCATAATTTAGCGGATCACATGGTCGGCAAGCCCTTTGGTTGGATTGCTGCCACGAAGAAAATGATGTTCGATCGTTTGCGCAGCGATATCGATAAAAATAGGCCAGGCGTCATTGTGGTTGAAGGCGGTCAGACTTTCGATGGTTTAGAAAAGGCTGGCATTATTGGTCGAATTTTGGCTCAGTATAAATGCCAGGGCGAGGCCCGCTATCACTCACGCTGCGTCGGTGCTAAAGAATTTGCCGATTGGAATTATCGCTATAACGTTTATGACCGCCACAGTAAAGAGCAGAAGTGAGTCTTGGTGCTAGCCAAACTTCAGCTGTGGCAATACAATTTAGTTTCAGCGCAATCAGGAAAGGTCTTTGGACGATTTCGACTTAAAATTATGCGGCAGCAAGCATTACGGGCCTGTGCTCGGTGTCGAGGGCAATTATCAGGTAATGAGATGTTCTTTCTGCGAACAAATTTTTAGAACGTTAATCGAAGGGCCGTTTGAAGTGGAAGTGAAGCTGCGATCGTCGAAAACTTGTATTTCGGCCTGCGACTGGACTGTTACCGATAACATGGTGAAATGCAACGCTTGCAGCTACTGGGGCCCGCGCCCAAGTTAGCCACAAGTTTATTTAAGTGATTGCTGAAAATCTAGATCTTCTCCCAAGTAGCTCCATCGGCGCTGTCCATGACATTTACGCCAATTTCAGTCAGGCTCTTGCGAATCAGATCTGACGAGGCATAGTCTTTTCTTTCTCTTGCTTCTTTGCGCAAGGTGAGAATCAAGTCGATTAGCTTCGCACCGGTGGCGGTGTCTAGCTCTTGTCTTGTGTCAGTCATGGTCAAGCCTAATACTTTGGCATAGTGAACCAGAGTGCTGGCGAGATACTGCTTGTCGGCTGCTGATTTTGTCTGAGTAATACCGTCTGCTAGTTGATAGAGATGCGAAATCGCAACAGCTGTATTAAAGTCGTTGTTCATCGCTGCGGCAAATTCTTCTTTGAATGTGTCAGCAGTTTTTTGCGCTGCCTCGCTTGGGGCAACAGCTTCACTCTCATTTAATCCGTGTTCGAAACTGGCGGCTCGCAGCAGGCGTTGAATTCCAGTGCTGGTGGCTTGCAAACTTTCAATGGTGAAGTCAATCGGATTTCTATAATGCGATTGCAGAATAAAGAGGCGAATGGTATCGGCCGAAAATGTTGCCAGCAAGTCTCTAATTGTTTTGAAATTGCCTAGTGACTTGGCCATTTTCTCTGAATTGGTTTGCACAAAGCTATTGTGCAGCCAATAGCGTGCCATGGGTTGGCCATGTAGAGCTTCTGACTGAGCGATTTCGTTTTCATGGTGAGGGAAAACAAGGTCTTCTCCACCGCAGTGAATGTCGATGGTTTCGCCTAGTATGCGCTTGACCATGGCTGAGCATTCCAGGTGCCAGCCCGGACGGCCCCTGCCCCAGGGGCTAGGCCAACCCAGTTCACTCGCATCGGCAGATTTCCACAAGGCAAAATCAACCGGGCTCTTTTTCAAGTGGGCCAGGGTTTCTTGAGCTACGGCTTGTTCGCGCGAGCCCACTAGCAATTGCTCTAAGTTTTGCTTGCCCAATTTGCCGTAGTCTTTGAAAGAAGCAACGTCAAAATAGACATCGCCACCGGCTTCATAGGCATGGCCACCATCAATTAGACCCTGGGTGAAGGCAATCATCTGGGTGATGTACTCGGTGGCTCTTGGCTCGAAATCTGGTGATTCGACATTGAGTGAGTGCATGTCGTGCCAGAAGGCATAGGTGTACTGGCGTGAGAGCTTCTCTGGTGTAATGCCTAACTCTTTGGCGCGCTTGATGATTTTGTCATCGACATCGGTGATATTGCGCACATAGATAACGTCGTAGCCGACAAAGCGCAAATAGCGTTGTACCACATCCCAGACAATGGCCATGCGGGCATGACCGAGGTGGCTTAAATCATAGACAGTGGGGCCGCAGGCGTACATTCTGACGACGTTGTCCTGCAGTGGAACAAATTCTTCTTTCGTGCCGGAAAGAGTATTGAAGACTTGAATCTTATTCATAGATTTAGCTGCTTACTTGTGAGTCAGGGCCGCTTCCAGACGGGATTTTACTCGCTCGGCGCCTAGTATTGAAATAATTGAACCAAGGTCTGGACCTTGAGTTTTTCCGGATAAGGCGGCTCGAACGGGCCAGTAGAGTTCTTTTCCTTTGAGGGA
The DNA here is from genome assembly GCA_913063055.1 of uncultured bacterium. Taxonomy (GTDB): domain Bacteria; phylum Cyanobacteriota; class Vampirovibrionia; order Obscuribacterales; family Obscuribacteraceae. Next base: position 14,438 of record CAJXZK010000014.1, on the reverse strand, counting down.
AATTTCTTTACCGAAGGCGTCTACCGCCTTTTTACACCCTTGATGGTCGTCCCATGGCATGGTGCCAAGGGCATTTAACATGGTGTTGAGAACTTTCTTGGCGTTATCAGAGCTCAGTACATCTTGAGCGACTTCAGCGGGGATAGTTAGTGGGTCAAAATAGAATTTGACCGCTGCTGTTAGTTCAGAAAGCGTGGTCAAACCGTCTCGCACTGAGGCTACTATGGCAGCAAGCTGGGCTGCGGTGTAAGTGCTGGTATCGTAGGCGGTGAGAAATGGCGTTGCTCTGCTGACAATTAAGTCTAGAGGCAAGCTGCGAATGTAGTGACTGTTGAACCAGTTTAGGCGAGCAACATCGAATACAGCTGGGCTTTTCGATACTTTGTCTAAATCGAAGACTGCGGCAGCTTCTTCTAGGTCGTAGATTTCTTTGCCTTCTGGATGGGTAAAGCTCATTTGCGCTAGATAGTTGACTATAGCCTCAGGCATGTAGCCCTGGGCGCGATAATAATCAATATGCACTGTCTCGCCGTGTTTGCGCTTGGAGAGCTTCTGATGTTCGATATCAAAAATCAAAGGCGCATGGGCAAATTCTGGGGCCTTTTGATTCATGGCCTCATAGATCAGCAGTTGCTTGGCGGTGTTGTGAATGTGGTCTTCGCCACGAATGACATGGGTCATTTTCATGTCGATATCGTCGATGACCACGGCGAAGTTGTAGATGGCGACTCCGTTAGACTTTACGATTACCATGTCGCCGCCCAGGTCTGACGTGTCAATGGCAATTTCACCTTTGATGTGATCGTGCCACGACACCACCTGTGGTTCTTCTACGATGAAGCGAACCGAGGGGATGCGTCCTTCTTCTTCAAATTGCTTACGCTGTTCAGCGCTAGTTTCTCTGCCGCGATTGTCATAGCGAGGGGCAGCATTGGTTGCTTTTTGCTCTTCTTTGAGAGCGGCCAATTCTTCCTGGGTGGCATAGCACAAATAGGCTTTGCCACTGCTGATCAAGTGATTGGCCATGGTGCTGTAGTGATCAATCTTTTCAGTCTGGCGGTATGGTGCATAAGGGCCACCAATATCGAGACCTTCATCCCAGTTCAAACCTAACCACTTCAAACCATCGATGATGTCTTTGGTGTAAGTTTCTTTCGAGCGCTCTTCGTCGGTGTCTTCAAGGCGAAGAATAAAAGTGCCGTTATGTCTCTTGGCGTACAAGTAATTGTAAAGAGCTGTGCGGGCGGTACCAACATGCAAATTGCCTGTTGGGCTTGGCGCTATTCGAACTCGGACATCCGTTTTCATAACCAGAGGCATTTTAGCACTAAGGTTCGGCTGAACAAGCTTTAGCTCTTGACGTGCTTTACACTTCTAGCGCAAATCTAGCGCATCACTTAGCGATCAGCGGGGTTAATCACCATGCAGTCAACCATGGCCACGCCTGATGAGAGCATGTTCAGCTTCTCAGCAGCGCCACGTGAAAGGTCTATGACGCGGTCGTCCACAAATGGTCCGCGGTCATTTACTTGCACTACGCATGAAGCACCGGTACGACGGTTCATAACCAAAAGCTTGGTGCCGAAGGGTAAGGTGCGGTGAGCGGCTGTGAGGCCGTGCATGTCAAAGCGATCGCCATTGGAGGTGCGGCGGCCGTGGAACTTGCCGCCATACCATGAGGCATGACCACTGAAGTTCGGTGAAAAATTGTCTGGTGCAATATTGAGGCTTGGCAGAGCTGTGTGGTTGAGGCAAGCTGTCAGTGCTTGTTCTGGCGATTGGCTTTCAGCTAGCTTGAGGAAGTTGGCCGGAATTTGTTGCGCACCCAGAATGGTGCGAATGCTGTTGACCAGCTTAAGGCTGTATTCCAGGGCTGAACACTTATTGCTCTCAGGTACTTCGAGCTTCACTACAGTGCTGCCGTCTACACGAATTGCCGCTAGCTGTCCTTCGCATGCGGGAACTAGCTTAGAGGGGTCGAGCTTCTCGCCTTTGAGTAGGTCTTGTAGTCTATCGGCTAGATCTTCGGCGCGGTCTTCTGCTGAGCCAGCAGGGGTCTCACCGCGGTAGGTGATGAGTTCTTTACCGTTAAGAGTAACGGAAGCACATTCTTGATCGTTCTCTTCCCAAACATTTGATTCGACTTCTGGGTCTAGGTCTACGTTGTCTGCAGCCATAGCTTGTGTGTTAGCACTACCGAACATCGCTGCCACAAGGCTGAGAGCCAGGGCGACCTTTTTGTGTTTAGGTTGAAGGGTCATCGAGATCATCTGAATTGATCACTCTCTCTAGTGCCTGGGCCAGGCGATTTGCTGATGCGTTCTCTCTATTAGGAGAACCGTTTTTCCATGCATCGCAGCTAGCTGCGTATATGCGATAGATAACTTCCGGCCAGGTCTTTCGAAGCAGGCGAAAAGGTAACAGAAGACTTGGTGGCACGTCAAAGATCCGCTGACAAGCTCGATTTTTCTGCGCTGGCCTGAGATTTGGGATTTATTGGAGAAAACTAAGAAAGGATCTGTTGACAAAAAAGCTCAAGGCTGCTGCTCCCTTGTCGGGTGGTTAGGTTTCCTTACTGGCTTTGAGACGACCAAGATGAGTCCGGGCTAACCTTGCTTCTTGAAAGCTGTTGTCATGAGCGCTGCGTAACGCTCTGTAAAACCTTTGTTAAACGCTGCCTATTTATTTCATCTGCTAAGTTATTAGCATTTCACAAAGGCTGGATCTCGGGCACCAGTTTGCCTTTGGCTGGTTCTGTCGCACTCTCTGTATATCGATCGGGATCTTAAACTTTCTTCGTCAAATATTGTGTTGTAGAGAGACATTTGCTCGACTGCAAGCTGCAACCCTCGCTCTCATTAATCAAGATTATCAGGCACTGCCAGTAGTATCGGCCGCTGAAATGGCTCTCTAGGCTCTAGTTTAAGAACTCTTGCATCCAGTCTTGATTCATTTCGAAGTTGGCAAAAACCGATTGCACGTCGTCGTGATTCTCTAGGCTATCTATCAGTCGTAGCAACAGTCTTGCGGTTTCAGGGCTGTCTATTTCGACAGTGGTGCTCGGAATCATGGCGTTCTCAGCTGAAGAAACCTTATAGCCAGCTTTAGATAGTCCGTCGCGCACTTTTTCTAGTTGCTCAGGGCTGCAAATCACTAAGGCTTCTGCTTCCATTGAGGTGTCTAAATCTTCGGCACCGGCATCTAGAGCGGCTGTTAGCAGCGCGTCTTCGTCAAACTGAGCCCCTTTTTCTAGAAGTACTTCGCCGCGCTCTTTAAACATCCAGCCAACACAGCCGCTATCGCCCATGTTGCCGCCAAATTTCGAAAAGTACATGCGCACATCGCCGGCTGTTCTGTTGCGGTTGTCGGTTGTGCATTTGACCAGCAGAGCAACTCCGCCTGGGCCATAGCCTTCATAAACGAGTTCTTCGAAATTATCTTGAGCGCCAGTTCCAGAGCCCTTTTCGATGGCTCGCTGAATATTGTCGTTAGGTACGCCTTCGGCTTTGGCTCGGTCAATTGCCTGGCGTAAGCGGAAATTGGCATTGGGATCGCTGCCGCCAAGTTTGGTGGCGATGATGATTTCGCGCGACATCTTGGCGTACATCACCCCGCGCTTTTGATCAACGACAGCTTTGTGTCTTTTGATGGTGGCCCATTTTGAATGACCTGACACTTTAAAATCCTCACTTTTGAGATAGCGATAAAGGAAAAATACTTCCTTATATATAGAATGCAATTGGGCAAGTGTCGTCTTTGCGGTTGACAACTAGGGGCTGCTTTTTTTCCCTTCAATAACTTAGATTGTCCCACGCGCACCGTCTAGGTACAAAAGACAGCTACTTAACCTTTATTGCCAGCCTTTTGGTTGCTACAATTTGCGACTATTTTGAGATAAAGCAAGGCAGTCGGCTTTTCAAGCGCATAACGTCTTGTATACACACGTGGCATAGCCCCATTGACGGAGAACTCTATGACTATTAGAAACTCGTTCAGAATTTTCACTTTTGCCTTAGCTACATCTATTTCTGTGGGCTCCAATTTCGCCTGGAATGTTGAGGCTTCAGCTCGTGGTAGTTCCGATTCGATTTCGGGTCTCCAGATTGCCGCTAACAAGACCTATCAAATTCGCATTACTCGCGAGACTGTCAGAGCTGATCAGCTCATGATGCAAGGAAAATTCACTGAGGCTGCCGATCTTTATAAAGGTGAGATGACCAGAAGTCCAAAGAGCTCAGCAGCTGCTGTTGGCTACGGAATGGCTCTGGCTAAGCAGTTCAAGTTAGATGCTGCCGAAGAGAATTTCGCTAAAGTTTTGGCCAATGACCCAATGAATGCCATGGCCCATGCCGGTAAGGCAATGGTGATGTTGAATCGTCTTACTTCTTCGTCTGGCACCGTAATCAAAAACAAAGATGCTACCTTGCGCAACGCCGAAGCTGAAGCCAAGCAAGCAATCAGTATCGACCCTGGTATGCCCGAAGCCCATATTACTTTGGGAAACATATATAAGGAACAGGGTCGCTTAGACGAGGCGATCAATGAGTACAAAGAAGCCACTCGTCTCGATCCTAAAAACTCAGAAGCTTACGGCCAGCTCGGCATAGCCAAGCTCAACAAAGAGCAATACGCTGATGCTGTTGCTTCGTTCAAACAGGCTGTCTCACTTAATTCTGGCAATTCAACTGCTCACTATGGATTAGGTCGGGCCTACTACAAGCAAGGCCTGTACGACGAAGCTTTGAAAGAGTTGAATACTTCCTTATACCAAAACCGCAATAGTGCTCCTGTGCACCAGACTATGGGTGACGTTTACGCTGCTCAGGGTAATACTGTAGCGGCCATTCAACAATTGCAAAAGTCAATCAGCATCAAGCCAGAGAACCCTGATGCTTACTTGCACATAGCTGATATCAGACAAGGTCGTGGTGACCTCGAAATGTCGATTGCTGAGCTTCGTTCTGGTTTAGAAATGATGCCTAACAATCCTGATTTGCATTTGCGTGTTGCCGATCAAAGTTTGCAACTGGAAAAACTTGATGATGCCGTCAAGGAATACCGCACAGTGCTTGATGCTAATCCACAAAACGCGGCTGCAGCAAAGGGCCTAACCAGAGCCTATTATCTAAAGGCTAACAAAGAAGCAACTGGTGCTTTCTTTGTCTCAAACGAGTATGAATCAGCTCAACGCATGATTGATCAAGCTGTGAAAATGAATCCTAATGATATGGAATTGAGACTGGCACAAGCTAAGTTGCGTTCTATGGCTGGTGTCCCAGTTGATCTTGCCAGCATTGGTACACCAACCAATGATGGAGAAAGAGTGGCTTATGCTGAGGCTCTTCTTGCCCAGAACAAATTTAGTGAATCAGATCAACAGATGAACACTGTCATTGCTAATGCTTCTGACGCTAAGCAAACCTTTGCTGTTGGCGATTTGGCATTGATGATCAAAGACCTTCCTAGTGCTGAAGCTGCCTACAAGAAAGCCTCCAGTTTCCCTGGTGGTGAAGAGCGGGCTAAGCGTGGTCTTAATTTAGTCGCTAAGCAAAAAGATGTTGCTCGGCAAGAGCTGACTCTGGGTGATGATCTTGCTCGTCGTAGTCAGTTGGCCAGTGCTATCGATAAATATCATGCCTCTATATACGACAATCCAAAGGTTGCTGATGCTCGTATGGGCATTGGTAAAACTCTGGAGCGATTGAAGCCAGAGGCCTCAAAAGATCTTAAAGAAGCAGTTGTTCAGTACAAGGCCTACATGGCTCTAACTCCCAACATGCCTCCTAAAGAAGTAGAGAAGATGAACAAGAAGATTGCCAATCTCTCAGAGAAGGCTTACAAGCTTGAACAAAAAGAGAAAGAGCGCCAAAGAGGTTAGACCTTTCTTTTTAGCTTTCTTGTCTGAGCTTGGAAACCACCTGTTACAATTAACGGGTGGCAGACTGGAATAACAAGAAAGTCAGTATTTTAGGATTAGGTAGAAGCGGCATCGCCGCCGCTTCCTACCTGGTTAAACGCGGGGCTAAAGTTCTAGTCTCCGAGTCTCAGCCTAAAGACAAAATCAATCCCAAGTTACTTGCTGAGCTGAACGCTTTGCCAGTAGAAAGCGAATTTGGGGCTCATAGTGAGCGCTGTTTAAGCTGGTCTGAACTAGTTATTACTAGCCCAGGCATTCCGCCCCATGCTGACGTAATGCTCAGGGCTAAAGCCCATCGGCGCGAAGTCATTTCTGACGTTGAACTGGCTTACCGTGAGTGCAAGGATACAGTTCCGTTCATTGCTGTGACTGGCACTAATGGTAAGTCTACGACCACAGCACTGATTAGCTACATACTAGAAAAGGCCGGCCGTCTGGCTCCAGCCTGCGGCAATATCGGAGTGCCAATTTTGAGTCGCCTCGATAGCGGCCTCCTAGACTTTCTGGTGGTAGAGGTTAGTTCTTACCAGCTGCAGTACTCGCCGACATTTGCGCCTTACATTGGCATTTGGCTTAACCTTACTCCAGACCATCTCGATTGGCATGGTGGCCTTGACCCTTACATAGAGGCAAAACGCTCTATGTTTGCCCATCAAGAGATGGAATCTTATGCCATTCTCAATCAAGATGATTCGGTGGTGGCAGCTACCAGGACAAAGGCTGAGCTATTTCCTTTTACATTATTGCCTGCTGCTAATCGCGGTATACAGGGTGCATATCTGGAAGATGGCTTCCTTTGCTATTCGCATAATGCTCGCACTCGGGTCGTCTGTAACCAAAATGATCTGCGAATAATTGGTAAGCACAATATCGAGAATGCACTGGCGGCTATATCGGCTTGTTGTTTAGCTGGCTTGACTGAAAAAGAAATTGAACAGCATCTATGTACATTCAAAGCTCTTGAGCATCGCCTTGAGTTTGTCGAAACCGTTGATGGCGTTGATTTCTACAACGACTCTAAGGCCACTAATACTGATTCAGCCATTAAAGCTCTTGAGTCTTTCCCAGAGAAAAGTGTCGTTCTCATTGCTGGTGGCAAAGACAAAGGCACTCCGCTCTCTGATTTAATTCAATCGATAAAAAAATACGCTTTGGGCGTTATCCTTATTGGTGAAGCAAAAGAGCGGTTTGAGAGAGCGTTGCGAGAAGCCGGATTTAACGATATATACGTTGCCGCTACTATGGAGGAAGCTGTTCAAATTGGCGGTAAATTGAAAAAAGGACCAGTATTACTTTCCCCTGCCTGTGCCAGTTTCGATATGTTCAGGGATTTCGAGGATAGAGGCCGTGTCTTCAAGGATCTTGTCCGCGCAAGGGCGCGAGAGATGGCGTCGCCGCGACAATAGCGGGGACTCAAGCGATAAAACTCCAGCCGCTCCTGAATACAGAGGCGGCATCGATCGTACCTTGGTAGGTATTACTCTTAGTCTTTGTGGATTTGGATTGATGGCTGTCTATTCAGCCTCGGCACCGGAAGCACAACAAAGTTTTCACGACTCCACAACCCTTTTGCGCAAACAAACCATGGCCTTTGTCATTGGATTGTTTGTCATGTTTACGGTTAGTCGCTACGACTATCGCCGCTTAAAGAAATTCGCCTGGCCTCTGTCGCTTTTTGCTTTGTTTTCCCTCGGCATCACTCTTGTAAATATCCCGGGTTTGACAGTACAAACCATGGGATCTAGCCGCTGGCTCACCCTTGGCCCCTTGCAGTTCCAGCCTTCGGAAGTCGCTAAAGTAGCTACTATTCTGCTTCTAGCCTCAGGGTTATCGAGATATTTCTGGAGAGATCCGCAAATTGTCTTGCGTATTGTCGTGGTGCTAGCCATGGCTGGTATCGTCATCAAACAGCCTGACTTAGGCAGTGCCAGCATGATTCTTGCTAGCTTACTCACTCTACTCTTTGCCAGCGGCACTAACTTCCTCCTTCTTCTCGGAGCCCTGGGTGGCTCTGCTGTTCTGGCTTGGCAGCATGTGCAGAAACATCCCTACCAGATGGCCCGCATCGAAACCTGGCTGAACCCTTACCTTCATCCTCAGAAAGAAGGCTGGAACATTATTCAAGCTCAGTACGCGATTGGCTCGGGTGGCCTCTGGGGGCAAGGTTTTGGTCGTTCACTACAGAAGCTTTATTATCTCCCTGTGCAATTTGCCGACTTTATTTTTGCTGTTATAGCTGAAGAGTTTGGTTTGATTGGCTGCTGTTTGTTGATTGGTCTGTTTGCTTTGTTTGGAGTCTATGGCTACAAGGCAGCGCTTTCGGCTAAGACTTTGTTTGGTCGCATCTTGGCCATCGGTATCACTAGCGAAATTTGCACCCAAGCCGTCATTAACATGATGGTAACCACTGGTCTTCTTCCAGTTACCGGTATCACTCTGCCCTTCATAAGTTATGGTGGCACATCACTAGTTGTTACTCTATCTATGGTGGGAATTTTGCTTTCGATCTCGCGGGATCGTGCCGCTGTAGCTGAAGACGACGAAGAGTCAGAAGAAGTTGAACCTTCTCCTCCAGCTCCTCCCACGAAACCCTCGCTTTCTCCCAATGCCCTGAGCACACTGTAAGGACTGTTCAAAGAGATGGTTGGTCATCGCATAGTACTAACAGGTGGTGGCACTGGTGGTCACATTTACCCAGCCCTCTCGGTGGCTGAGCAGCTTAAGGATGATCCATCGGTCGAGGCCATCTTATATATAGGGGCCAATGGTCATCCAGAAGAAAAACTGGCGCGAGACAATGGCCTTGATTTTATCGGCCTGAATGTCTCTGGCATGCCGCGTAGTTTGTCTCCCCGCCTCATTACTTGGCCTCTGCAAATGTGGTCTGCTATTGAGCGCGCTAAGGAGGTTTTACGCCAGTTTAGGCCTACGGTAGTTCTTGGAACTGGTGGATATGCATCGGCCCCTCCTCTGGCTGCGGCTAACGCGCTTGGTGTGCCAACTGCAGTGCACGAACCGGATGCCCATCCAGGACTGGTAAACCGTTTATTGTCTCGCCGTGCCCAGTTGGTTTCGCTTGGTATGCAAGGAGCTGCTGCGCGAATTAATGCTCCACGCGGTCGTATTGTCTTTAACGGCAATCCGGTGCGTAAGAGTTTTCTGGCTGAACGCCATAGAGACTCAGGTTGTGCCATTCTTGGTCTGCGCTCAGATCTCAAAACAGTCTTGGTGACAGGCGGCTCTCAGGGGGCCAAGGCCCTTAATGAGGCTGTAGCAGCAGCTTTACCGCGGCTGCTTGAAATTGAGCCCCATATTCAAATTGTGCATCAATGTGGTGACAAAAATCTCAATGATGTCAAAGAACGGCTCAATCCGAGCCTGGCCCCTAGCCCGCGTTACCATTTGCGGGCCTATTTTGACGACCTTTCTATTGCTTATGCTGTATCTGATTTAGCTATTACTAGAGCCGGTGCCATGACAGTGGCTGAGTTGGCTGTCACTGGAACTCCAGCTATCTTCGTGCCATATCCTTATGCGGCCCAAGATCACCAGACTCATAATGCCCGCTATATGGAGTCGCAGAAGGCGGCGATTGTGATTCCGCAAGAAGATCTTACCGGGGAAACAATCTACAACCATATTGCCGGTTTAATTGGCGACGACAGCAGATTACAGGAAATGCGCAAGCGCATGACCGAAATCGGAAAACCTGATGCCGCCAAGATTTTGGCGCAACAGTTGAAAGAAATTAGCGCTGCCTATCAAGGCGTTGTGCCTCAGCCAACTCTTTAAGATTGGTCTAGGAAACTACCGGCTGGGTCATACCAGTAATGATTGGCACGCCCATATCAGCAGTGAAGTCTTCGCGAGCAAATGACTTCTCTTCAATAGAGCTGATTGTGGCCTCTAGGCCGGCTATGGCGGCAAAGACGTTGGCCGTTTCTAATGGGCTTTGATTGGAGTTATTGCCATGCTGGCAGCGGCTAAGAATTTCTTTGAGTTCGGTCAGTGCCGATTTTACGGTAGAGCAGTTTGGCGCGGGCATCAGTGGTTCTCTTCTAGAAGGGTGATTCCCTTGGGTTGCCATTATCTCGAACGAGTGTAGCATAGGCTTGAAAAGAAGCAGATAGACCAAATAGGCAAAAGAAGTTAAATTTGTAGTCAAGTAGTTGCCTTCTTAACCGTTAATCTGAGCCGAACCTTTGGCAGGGCCTTTGCTGGCCGGCGCAGTCGATTTTTCTTGTGGTGAACCGGTTATGATCTATTTAAGCGTTTGTTACTCTTCGAGCAGAGTTCTACTGAGACTTCCATGCCTTTCCTTTTCCTCTTAACTGCTCTTCTGCTTTTCTTTGGTTTCTTTGTCGCGTTTATTTTTTTCTGTGTATTGGCATGGCTCATCTACAAATATTTTCGTGATCGAAAACGCGCGCGCATTAATCGATTATTGGTCTATCAAAAGCGACTAAGAGTGGTAGTAGCTGAGTTGTTGAAGCAGATCAATGAGCTTGATCAAATCAGTAAATATTCAGGCTTAGATCGAGATGCTAACTGGTCTAAGAAATACGACGATACTTTGAAAAAATTGCTTTCCGCTAGTGATAAATTGGCGGATGCTCAAGCATTTATTGATATGAAAGAGCTTAATGCTGGCCTGGAGACTCAGCTTTTTGTTGTGCGAACAATACATGTGGTCAACTATAGGATGCGGGAGATGACTCCGTCTGAGAACTTTGATCACCTACAACAAAATTTTGATTTTAGTCAGTTTGAAACAGCGGCACATGACTCGGAAGTTCGCGCGAGTGCCGCTAAGTCCGAGTCAATTCCGGGTGACGAAAAAGACCAGGCAAATCGCTCTCTGGGTGCTAGCGGAGAAGTTGAAGTTGAGAACAGGAAAACCCCCGATGAAAACACTTCAAGTGCGCTTACAGAGCCCGGTTCAATAATTTATTTAAAAAAACGGGAACAAAAAGGACAGTAGTTTCTTGCTTTTTCCTTGCGCTTTGTTCAGGGTTTTCTTGCCCCCTCCACGCCACCAATTCTGGTGCGAAAATCCGGGCCAAAAGTTTTAACAAAAATTCTTCCTGACAACCCTGCGAAATGCCGTGAGATCTGTAAGAATAGAAGAGTAAGGTTCAACTCTCTCGTAATTCGTTTGCCGGGGCTGTGATTTAACGCCAATCTGGGCGAATGCTTTGCTTTAGGAAAGAACGACTACTTAGTGTGATCAATGGCTCTCGGCACCGTGCTTTGAGCCAGATTAGCTACCTGCTTAGAACGCTGGTTTCTAGGCGCGCCTCCGCACGCGAAATTTCACTTTGGTTGAATCTGACAATGGCCCGCAAGGCGCCTTAATGAGGGAAATGTACATTGATAGTTGAAGGGGAGAGAGACCATGAGTAAGAAAAAGCACGGCGCAAGCAAAGCAGCTGAACCAGTAGTATCACCAGTCGTTGAACCAGTAGTTGAAACCGAAGTAGAAGTTTCTAGTGTCACCATTGTGCCAGAGGAAGCTGTTGAAGCTGCAGCCGAAGAAGCGACAGCAGAAGAGTGTTCAACTGCCACTGAAGAGTGCGAAGCAAAAGCGGAAGAAGCACTAGCTGCGCCAGAAGAAGCGGCGGAAGAAGCTAAAACATGCGAAGAAGCAGCAGCGGAAGAAGAAGTTGCTGAAGCTGAAGAAGCGAAAGAAGAAGAAGCAGCAGCGGAAGAAGAAGTTGCTGAAGCTGAGGAAGCGAAAGAAGAAGAAGCAGCAGCGGAAGAAGAAGTTGCTGAAGCTGAGGAAGCCAAGGAAGAAGAAGCCGCAGCTGAAGAAGAAGTTGCTGAAGCTGAAGAAGCGAAAGAAGAAGAATCAGTAGCCGAAGAAGAAGTTGCTGAAGCTGAGGAAGCCAAAGAAGAAGAAGCAGCAGCCGAAGAAGAAGTTGCTGAAGCTGAGGAAGCCAAAGAAGAAGAAGCAGTAGCCGAAGAAGAAGTTGCTGAAGCTGAGGAAGCCCCGGAAGAAACAAATGAAGAAGAAACTAAAGAAGAAGAAACAGTAGCAGAGGCTACTGAAGAAGCAGCTGCGGAAGATGCGGCCACTGAAGAAGAACCAGCGGCTGAAGAAGAAGCTCCGGCAGAGTCAACAGAGGCAGAAGCGCCTCCGTCTGAAGACAAAGACGAGCAGCAAGCTGCTTAAACAGAAAGCGAGAGGCCTAGCCTCTCGCTTTTCTCTTATGGACTGTCCAACGGCCGTGGACCTCAAGTCACTCTCATTCTCGTACTCACACTAATACTCATACTCATACTTTTTTCTTCAACTACTTCTTATTGCCTTTTCCAAAACTGTCTCATTTTCCTAGTAAAAATGAGACAGTTTTGGAACTGCCAGTTTGAACGCTGGCGCGCTATTTCTTATTGCAGATTATCTGGCCCAACTAAGGTATTGTCTTTTACTTTAAATTTGACGATGCGCTTTTGCGTTGGCCTGCTGGCACTGTCGTTGCTGCGATGGCCAAGAATATCAAGAGTGATGCTGCCATGACTTATCTTCAAGCTGTTGGCTTGTGAGCGGTCGCCTAAGGCGCGTTCGCCCACAGACTTTGCTCCATGTTCACTGGCGACGAATACCAATAGATAGGTGAAATAGCCTGATCCACCAGAGTTGTAGGTAAATACAAACGCACCGTCATTGATACCATCTCCGTTGAGGTCTCCGATGGCGGTTTTGACGATTTCACCCCGACAACCATTCCACTCAGCTTTGCCTTCCTTAAACTGCACAGTTTCGCTGCCCGCTTCTGATACCGTAGGGACATTGCAAAGACCATTGAGCAGTCCAGCTTCGCTTAAGGGGGCGATCTGCTCCCTGGCGCTGGCAGGTAAATGGCTTAGGCTACAAATGGCCACTAGTGATGCGATTTGGGCAAAGTAAGATTGGGTTCGCAATGTTGTTTTCATCGGCTCTTTACATTCTCTTAAGGCATTAAGTGCATCTGAGTCTACATGCATGGTCTGGGCGGTGGTATCTTTATCCACTATTCTGCAGTTAGAGAGTTTTCCGCTACAAGAGGTTGTCATGGCGACGTCCACCCTTAGAGAAACCCCGTTAGCTTCTGCCCACCGCAAGCTTTCAGCCAAGATGGTCGATTTCGCTGGCTGGAATATGCCAGTGCAATATAAAAGTATTATCGCTGAACACATGGCAACGCGTGAAAAAATTGGTTTGTTCGACGTCTCGCACATGGGTGAATTTCTAGTTACCGGCGCCGGTGCTCATGACTTCGTGCAATACATTATTGCCAATGATATAAACCGTTTGGCTACTCCTGATCGTGCGCTTTACTCCCAACTTTGTTATGAAGATGGCGGTACGGTTGATGACCTGATTGTTTATCGACGCAAAGAGGATTTTCTTCTCGTTGTTAATGCCTCAAACATTGATAAAGACTGGGAGTGGATCAACAGTCATGCGGCAAAATTTGATGTCAAATTGACAAATATTTCTGACCAGCTTGGCCTGCTTGCTTTGCAAGGGCCCCAGGCTGTGCCACTGTTAAGCGAAATTGTTGGTGACTGGGTTGGCCAGTTGCCATCCTTTGGTTATGGCGAAGCTACTATCGACGGCACAACTTTCAGTTTTGGGCGCACTGGTTATACCGGTGAAGACGGCTTCGAAATTTTCGTACCGGCGGCAAAATCTGAGTGGCTGTGGAATCTTTTGCTAGAGCGCGGCCAAGCTAAAGGAATTGAGCCATGTGGCTTGGGAGCTCGTGATACTTTGCGTCTGGAGGCTGGTTTGCCTCTCTATGGTCATGAGCTAGAGCGTGACATTACACCAATTGAATCGGGTCTTGGTTGGAGCGTTAAACCAGACAAAGGTGATTTCATTGGTCGTGAAGTTCTTGCTAAGCAAAAGGCGGGCGGCTTAGAGCGTCAGATTGTTTGCTTGAAAGGCACTGGCAAAGCTGCTCCTCGTCAAGGGTATAGTGTCTTTGACGGCGATAAAGAAGTGGGCAAAGTAACCAGTGGCGCTCCGGGCGTTTTTGTCGGTTATCCCCTAGCTTTTGCTCTGGTGCCGATGGCTTTGACCAAGATTGGAACAGAGCTTTCGATTGGTATTCGCGATACTAAAGTGCCAGCTTCAGTCGTGAGCCGACCATGGTACAAGCGTAAAAAATAGTCTAGACAGACAATTGAGAGACCGTATTCTTGACTGATGAGAGCGCTACATTTTTAGTTATTTGTCTTCTGGCTGGTGGTGCCTTATCAGTTATTGCCTTGTTTGTTCTCTCGGGCATAAGCAAGAAACCTAGCCCTTCAGGGCGTATACCACCGGCTCGTAGCTTCTATCTAGAACAAGAGGAAGCGATGGCTCGTGTGCGCGCCATATTGCAAGGTCCGGTGATTGGTTGCCGTTGGCGTATTACCTATGATCGGGCTGGTGAAGGACGTCTTCAAGCTAGAGTTTACGGTACTCCGACAGAGGCAACTGGCAAGCAACGGTTGCTTGCCAGTTGCCTCTGTCGGAGTACCGTAAACTCTAGCT